>CBFGRJ010000112.1:0-19132 GCA_965651135.1 uncultured Myxococcales bacterium | reverse complement strand
TGAAGTACTCGTCATTCAAGGCGATTTTTTCGAGCTCGAGCGCTACCTGAAGCAGTGGGTTCTTTTTGCCGGTCACCTCGAAAACCTGATCGGCCAGCGCCTTGATGACCTTGGCCCGCGGATCGTAGTTCTTGTAGACGCGATGCCCAAACCCCATCAGGCGCCCGCCGACGCCTTCTTTGACGTCGCGGATGAAGCCGGGAACGTTGGATAGCGTGCCGATTTCGAGCAGCATGCGCAACACGGCTTCGTTGGCGCCGCCATGGAGAGGGCCATACAGTGCAGCAGCGGCGCCGGCCAGCGCCGAGTACGGATCGGCCAGCGAGCTACCGATGCTGCGCATGACGTTTGCGGAACAATTCTGCTCGTGGTCGGCGTGCAAAATGAACAACACGTCGAGAGCTCGCACCGCCTCGGCTGGCGGACGATAATTGGGCTGCGAGCCGCTCTTGAGCATGGTCAAGAAGTTCTCTGCGTAGCTGAGCTCGTGGTTCGGGTAGACGAAGGGCATGCCCACGCTGTGCCGATAGCTCCAGGCCGCAATCGTGGGCATCTTCGCGATCAGGCGAATGATGCTGAGCCGCCGGACCTCGGCATCTAGCACGTTCTTGGCTTCGGGATAGAAGGTGCTGAGGGCGCCCACCGAACCAACGAACATGCCCATGGGGTGAGCGTCGTAGCGAAATCCGTTCATGAACGTTTTCACGTTCTCGTGAACGAAGGTGTGATTGGCGATGTCAGCCGTCCATTGCTCGAGCTGTTGAGCGGTGGGGAGCTCGCCGTGAATCAGCAAGTAGGCGACCTCCAGGTAGGTGGCGTGCTCGGCGAGCTGATCGATGGGGTAACCCCGATAGCGGAGGATGCCCTTGCCGCCGTCGATGAACGTGACAGCGGAGCGACAGGAGGCCGTATTGGTAAACGCGGGATCGTAACTCATCAAACCAAAGTCGTCGTCGCTGACTTTGATCTGTCTGAGGTCCATTCCGCGAATCGTGCCATCGGTGATGGGTATCTCGTAGGTCTTGTTGGTGCGATTGTCGGTAATCGTGAGGCTGTCTTTGGGCATGGGAAATCTTATCGAGGGTCGACCTCGCGCCGAGTCGTTGTGCGCCAGGTGGGTACTGCTTTAGCAAGGGTCGGCTTACTTTGGGCCGAATTTTGGCCCGACCAAGTGGCTTTTGGCATGCATGCAGCATGCACTTTTCGATCAGCGTGCGCAGAGGAGCCGCCGTGATGCTCGCGTGGCTTGCCCTCGGGTGCGACGAAGCGGCGAAAAGCCTGGCTTTTGAAACGCGGAACGTTCCTAGTCTGGCGAAGAACCAAGCCAACGAGCTCCGGCTGGAAGACGCCGTCGACGAATGGGCCTATGTTCCGGTGCCGCCGGCCGATGGGCCAAAGCTCGCCGCGGTGGCGCTCGTCTCGCCGATCTATCCGAAGCCTGACGCCTCGCTGGATCCCATCGGGTACTTGCGTTTGGGGGCCCGGGTCGCGCGTTCGCCCAAGCCCGTCAGTCGCCGAGATTGCAGCGGTGGCTGGTATGCGATTCGTCCCGTCGGGTTCGTGTGCGCGGAGAACACGGCAACCCTCAAGCTCGACCACCCGTTGGTGCGAGCCGTGAACGTCGAGCCCGATCGCAGCAAACCGATGCCGTATAAGTATGCCTTCGTCCGAGCGATCGCTCCCAACTACCTCAAGATCCCCAGCAAGGACGAGCAGTTCCGCTACGAGATGCGCCTCGAGCGACACCTGCGCAACTACGCGAAGCTCTCTTACAAGTGGGACGCGCTCGATGTTGGCGCCAATGACGTCCCCCTCGACGAGCGCGGTCTCGCGGTTGGAGCGATTCCAGAACACGCGATTCCCATGGATATGAGCGAGCGCTTCGGCGGCAATCGAAATGATAGCATTCCGTGGTGGCTCGAGGGCGGGGAGCGCCGAATCCCCAACGTATCGAGCTTCAAGGCTCCGCCCTACGCGGTGATCGCCGGTCGCGTACAGCGCCACGCCGGCGTGGCATTGGTCGGCACCTTCGTTGCCGATGAGCGGGCTCAAAGTCGGCGCTTTGCCATTACGACAGACGTCAGACTGCTACCCGCCGACAAGCTCAAGGCGGACTCGGGCTCCCCGTTTCACGGCTACGACATCAGCGACGTCGGCTTGCCTGTGGCCTTCGCTCGCCAAGCGGGCGCCACGTGGTGGCACTACGAGGGTGGGAAACTCGAGCGCGGTAAGCCGCTCCAGTGGCGCGAGTTCATCGCCTTGACCGGCAAGAGCAAAAACATTCACGGCATACGGATGGTGGAGGCCAGAAATGGCCTATGGCTGAAACGCAGTGATCTGAAGGTGGCGGCCAAGAACAGCACGCTGCCGCATTTTGCCAAGAAGGGGGTGAAGTGGATCGAGATATCCATCGTGAGCCAGACGATGGTGCTTTGGGAGGGAGACAGGCCGGTGTACGCCACACTGGTTTCCAGCGGGCGTGACGGTTTGGGTGAGCCCGGCAAAACGCTCAGCACGCCGCGCGGGACCTTTCGCATCTATCAAAAGCATGTCACCACCACCATGGATTCCGACGTCGCCGATCATGAATTCGAGCTGCGCGACGTGCCGTGGGTGATGTACTTCAAAGGGGGCTATGCTCTGCACGGCGCTTACTGGCACGATGACTTCGGACGGACGCGTTCCCACGGCTGCGTCAATCTGTCGCCCATCGATGCCCGCTACACGTTTTTCTGGGCCAGCCCCGACGTGCCCGAGCACTGGCATGCGGCCTACGCGAGTCAAGTCACGGGCCAGGGAACGCTCGTGCACATCCACCCGTGAGCCGGAGTTCGGACGAGGCGCGTCTACTCGATGGTAAAGCTTTTGGCCACCTTGACGGGCGGCCCAGAGAACGCGGGCACGCGCGCTTGCTGGAACAACTGCGTGATGCAGGTGCCGACGCCGGTTCCCGCGTAAGCCCCGCTGACGTTGGCGTTCGTCGCACGCCCGCTGTTGGAGAACGTGACGATGGCGCGGCCGATTCCGGTGGGGCCATCGGCTGTCTTGCAGCTGCCCACGGAAGCAGCCGCCGCCCCGAGGGCTTCGGCGGCGGCGCCCCGGTCGAAGGCGGGCAGTTCCTCGCCGCTCGCGGTTTCTTCTGCGCTCTCGCTGCTGGGTTCGGCTTCGTCCGGGGCGTTCTCCGCCTCGCTGGGTGGGCTATCGGCCTGAGCTCGTTCTTCGCTGTCCGAGGTCCGCTCCTGTCGAGCGCGCTTGGGCGCTCGCTTGCTGGCTCGGGGTTCGTTTTTGTCAGTGGCTTTGTCCGCGGCTTTGTCCGTAGCGGCTTCGGGCTCCGCAGTAGCCACCGGAGCTTGCGGTGGTGGCTCCGGCTGGCGTGAGGTGTCCTCGGTCTTTCGAGGCTCCTCTTGGCGCGCTGCAGTCGTTGGAGGCGGAGCAGGCGGCCGGAGCTCCTGCCAATCGGGGAATCGACCCTGCGTCAGCTCGTGCAGCTTCGCCCAGGGAGCTAGCGGTTGCTTCGCTGCATAGCTGGCCGCGACAGCGACGCAGAGCAAAAGAGCCACGGCCAAGGGCCAGCGCCCGCGTTTTCGTCTGCGGAAATCGACGGGCAGATCGTCGTCGTCATTCAGGTCCCACCGAGGAACGGCAGGAGTCGCGGGCGGCATCGGGGTTGGGCGCGTGACGGGACCGCCGCCAGGTGCGGGTCGAGCCGAAGCAGGCGCCTGTTCATAAGAAAACGCGGGGTGATACGCGCCTTGCGGCGCGGGTGGCGCGCTGCTAGCCGCTCGCGGCGCCGGTTGCAGCACGGGTTTCTGCGGAGGCTGGGGAGGTGCCTGAGCTTCCAAGAACGGATTGACGCTTGGCTTGGCAGGCGGCGGTCGCGGGGGAATGGAGCTCTTTTTGGTGAGTGCTTCGAGCGAAAACGCGACGGAGGTTTCTTGGCGCTCGGCTGGCGGCTGCGAAGTTTGCTGGTGCGGCGCTTGGGCCTGGGCGTGCGCAGCGAGCGGCGCGGGTGGGGCGCTGCCTTTGCGCTGGGACAGCTCGAAGGCGGGCGCCTGTCGCTCAGCAAGGTTCAACGGAGCGCGCGCTTGGGTGGTAGAAATCGCCAAGGTGACTTCTTCGTCGTCGAACTCGAACGATTGTCTAACGACCGGGTAGCCAGACGTAGAGGCGCCGGCGCGGGGACCCATGAAGGGTGCGCCTCGTCGGAACGCGGCGGGCCCCGGAGTGTCCTCTTCCAGATCTGCGCGCCGCGCTTTCTCGAGCAGGCCTTCGGTCTGCCTTTCGTTCATCGATACAGTGACATCTTCGAAGTTCGGGTCGGCGTCGCGTCCGAGGCGACCCGGCTCGTGCCACATACCGGGATGAGGGGCGCTGCTTCTGTCTGCCGAAAGCGGCGAGCTGGGCACGACACTCTCGTCGTGCTCGTCGAAATCGCTCTCGTCGTCGTCCTCGTCCGAATCGAGAGGTTGACGAGGTGCGATGCGGGCGGCATTCAAGGCCCGGCGCAGCTCCGGCGCCTCGAACGGCGAGCACCAGTCGTCCATGCCGTCTCTCCAGACGTAGGTGCCCTCGTCGATCGCTCCGGCCGCATAGAGTGCCACCACCTGGTCGGTGCTGAGATCTCGCTGGTCCTCCTCGGTCACCGCGACGACCCAAAGCGAATCCGGGTCCTCGGGTGGAGGTGTAGGAGCATGGAGGCCACCGAGCATGGTCCGCTGCGGCGCTCGCTTCGCCGGCTGCGGCTCACGCGCCATGGCGCCGACCCCACCGAGCAGGGTTTGCGACTGCGAGCTCGCCAGCTGGCGGTCCATGCCGGCTGCCCTGCGGTGCTGCGGTGTCGCGCTCGGTTGCGCAGCGGCCGCGGGACTCACCATGGCGCTCGGCATGCCGATCATCGTCCGCTTCTTGGAGGTGACGTGCCGGTTCGGCGCAGCGTGCTGCGCCGGAGGCTGTGTCTCGACCGCTTGTCGCGCCACGGCGGGCGCGTCGGAGTGGTGTGCCGGCTTGTTGCCCGAAACCACCTGCGCCTTGCCCAAGCCGGTTCCGTCGATCAAGATGGGTTCACCGCAACGTTTGCACTTGATTCGAACCTTGCGGCCTTGCACCTTCGCGTCCGGTACCGAGTACCTAGACGAGCAGCTCAGGCATTGAACGTTCATGGCAAGGTGTCGCGCGGCGTAAACAGATCGCTTGCGATCTCAGTCTCGTTTAACACGGTCCGTGGTCTACGCCAACTTGCGACAGAGTAGGTATCCGTTTGAAATGTGGGTGTTTTTCCGTTGCGAGCCCGACCGTGGCGGACTGCGCTGCTGGTTCTCGCTGCGGCGAATAGGGTTACGCAACACCTTCGTGAAGGCAAGCGGGTCGCGCCGGTGCGCGCATCCGGCGCAGACCCGCGACGGACGAAGCCATTCTTCGGCAAGCGGCGCGGCGAGCCCAGGGACCGTGATTTGTCCGTGACTACACCCAAGGGTTCAAGTTAAGCAGCCGAATCAGTTGCCGGTGTGCTGGTAGGACGGATGCGACCCGCAGTGAGTAGGTCAGGCGAGGCCGGTAGCTCAGGACTCGTGCCATGAGCGAGAGCAGCAAACACAAGAGCGACCCAAGTACCAAACGGCGAGAGCGTGCGGTTCGCCGGCGCCAGAGCAGTCGTCGCCAGCCGGTTCGGGAAAGCCGCCTCTTGGCCTGGTGGCTGGAGACCTACGCCACCGTGGATGCCAGGTCGCTGGCGGTGTTTCGGGTGCTGCTGGGTATCGTGTTGCTCCACGACGTGGCGCGGCGCTGGCCGGATATCGCACACCACTACGCCAATTCTGGCTGGTTGACCAACCACTTTGCGATGTTCAGGCCGATGAGCGATCATCTTTTTTCGCTCTACTTGGCGTTCAGCACCCCCGCAGAGGTGAAGGTGCTGCTGGCGGTTCACTTGCTCGTGAACTTCCTGCTCTTGATTGGCTGGCATACTCGCTTGATGCAGGTGTTGGCGTTCGTGCTGATCGTGAGCCTCAACAGCCGCAATATCATGCTCGAGAACGGGGGCTTCGTCGTGTTGCACCTATTGGTGCTGTGGAGCGCGTTTCTTCCGCTCGGACGCTGCTACAGCGTCGATGCGCTGCTCCGCTCGCTCAAAGCGCGTCGTGAGGGGAGCGTAGCAGCGCTCAATGCGAAGCGCGAGGCGTCGCACAGCGTGGTATCGCTCGCGGCGTTCGTGCTGATCTTGCAGTTTGTCGTGATCTACTACTTCAACGTAGTGCACAAGACAGGGGCGAGCTGGAAGGACGGTACGGCCGTCTACTACTTTTTCGAGCAAGATAGGATGGTCACCGCATTCGGCGCGTGGCTCCGGCATCAGGTGAGTCTCGATTTCGTGAGGCTGCTCACCTGGTCCACCCTGTTCATCGAGTCGCTGATTGCGCTGCTTTTGGTGAGCCCAGCTTACACCAGGTACACGCGAATGCTGGCCTGGGGCCTGGTGATCGCGCTGCACCTCAGCATCGACGCGGTCGTGCAACTCGGTCCGTTCTCGTACGCCATGATCATCGTGCACGCCGTGTTCATTCCGCGCGAGTTCTGGAGCTGGTGGAGCCAAAAGCGCTTGGAGCGGGGGCGCCTGCTCGTCGGAGTGAATCCCGAATCGGCGGGGCAGCTGGCCTGTGCTCGGCTGCTGGTGCGGCTCCTGCCCGCTGGCACGCTGCGCTTCCGCGAAGTCGAAGGCGCCGACAGCCTCGAAGTCAGCGAGACGTCGGATGGCCCCAAGCACAACGGCCTGGACGCCGTGCTGAAGCTCGCGGAGCAGTCCATTCCGCTCCGGGTCGCGGGCTGGGTGGTCTCGCTGCCTTGGTTCAAGCCCATGGCCGAGCGCAGCTTATCGCGGTTCATCGAACGGTACACCGAGCCCGTCGCCGTGACCCAGGGTTCACGCGTCCGACAACCAGGCGTGGCAGCGGTGCACTTCGAACGGGGCAAACAAGTGGTGCGGGACGTGGTACTGCTGTTCTTCGTCATCAGCTGCGCAAGTCAGGTACTCACGGAGAACAGGGCCATACCAGCCTCTTTGAAGCCCGAGCGCCGGCCCGAGTGGATGACGGCGGCCGTAGTCTACCCGCGCCTGTTTCAGGGCTGGAGCATGTTCGCCCCCGAACCGCCGATGGATGACGGAAAGATCGTCGTCGAGGGGCGCACCAAGGACGGGCGCCGCTTCGATCCTCTGTCCCAGGGAACGCCGGATTACGAGCTCAACCCGGCGGAAGGGTTTCGAATGAACCAATTGTGGGGGGATTTTCATCGCCGCATTTGGCAGGCGCGGTTTCGTGCATATTGGAACGGCTTTCGCGACTACCTGAGAAATCATCACGAAATCACCGGCCGCCCCGAGGACGAACTGGTAGCCTTCGAAGTGTATTACGTGTCGGAGATGGTGCCCCGGCCGGGCGCACCACGCAGCGCTCCGCGCAAGGAGCGCCTGTTTACGTTCGGCAGTATCGATAGGGTCGATCGGCAACCAGCCCGCCGGAGTCAACGGCCGTGACGTTGCGGCATTTGGTCAAGGCGGCCTGGACCACGGGCAGCATCTGCGCCCCCACCATTGCAGAAGCGGCGCTCGGGCGCTTGAACGAAGCAGTCTGCGACGAACGGCTCGATCGCTGGTCCAAGCAGTTGCTCGAGCAGGCCGGCATCGAGCTCGACGTTCGCGGCAAGCAGCATGCCGAGAGCCAAGAAAGCTTCATCGTGATGTCCAACCATCAATCGCTCTACGACATCCCGGTGATCTTCCAGGCACTGGGTAGGCGCATCAGGATGGTGACAAAGAAGGAGTTGTTTCGTATTCCCATCTGGGGCCGCGCCATGCGCCTAGCGGGGTTCATCGAGGTCGATCGCCAGGACCGAGAGCGCGCGATTCAGAGCATGCGCGGCGCAGGCGAGCGAATTCGTGAGGGAACCGATGTTTGGATTTCTCCCGAGGGCACACGCAGTCGGGATGGGTCACTAGGGCCGTTTCGCAAAGGTGGCTTTCACCTAGCACTCGACACTGGGGCTCGCATACTGCCGGTAACCATCGAGGGCACTCGGCACGTGCTGCCAGCGGGTGGACGTCGGGTACACCCCGGCGCACGAGTCACCGTAACCGTACACCCTCCCATCGATGCAAAGAGCTTCGGCGCGTCGCGCATCGACGCTCTGATGGAAGCGGTCAAAAGCGCGATTGCCGCGCCGCTCACCCGTTAGCCAGACGAGAGGGTGTCTCGCGAGGGGGCACCACGCACCAAACGCGCACGATGACGGTCCCTTTCACGGTCCAAGGCGTGACATCGATGCGATCGACCTGAGCCATGCTCGCCACGGGTAGACGGTGCAGCAGTCGCTGTTCCACGAACGCTCGCCGGGCCACCATGCTGGCCAGTTCAGAGACCTCGCCGCGCGCGACGAAGGTCATCATTTCGAACACGTCGATGCCGTTGGCGGGGTATACGGACGAGCTGGGCGCGTCGTGCTCGGGGCTTGCCTCGCGGCTACGGACACCCGTGATGGGCTCGTCACCCGCGGGCGCTCTGAGCTCCTCGTTGATGGCGGCCAGGGTTTCGCGGCCGACGGGTGCTTGGTGAATGCTGATTTCAGGACTGGTTTCGAACGGGCGATGCCCCGGAACGGTGGCGCCGGGCGCATTCGAGATGCGATCGCCGTAAGGCTTGGTGTTCATGGGATCACGAGTCGCCCCTGTCCTGAGCTCTTGGGCGATGGCGCCGAGCGTTTCGCGCCCGGCCAAGGTTTCTCGCACACTGATATCCGGCGCAGATGCTGCCCGGGCCAGAGCGCGCACGCGCTGTGGCGGGGAGAGCCCTTCATCGGCTCCCGCTTCGAGCTCTTCGGCAATGGCTGCCAAGGTATCTCGGCCGATGCGGGCATAGCCGAGCTTGATGTCAGGGCCCGAATGAATGCGTTCACGGGGCCGCGAGGAACGTCCTAGCACCGGACGGGATGACTTTCGCACGCGCTTCACCACGCTAGAATATCGCATGAAGCGCGCATCGGGTCAGGCAGTTTGTCTCGGGCGCAGGCGCGCTTACAGTGTGGGACGTCGCGGAGGCTGAAGCGCGGGTTTCAGCTGCGAATGCACGCCGTGAGAGGCGGCGGTCGAGGGGGGTGCTTTGGGTCCCTGTATATTGCCCTGTGTGCGCAAGACGTTCGAGGTCCCATAGACCCCGAATTCATGCGGCGCACGAGCTGACGCTCTGCCGCTGATGCTCAGGTGATGAAGCGCGGATCCGCGAGATTTCCGGTGGCAAGCTCGGTGCGGCCCATCAAAAATTCGTCGACGGCGCAGGCTGCCTTCCTGCCATCGGCGATGGCCCACACCACCAGCGATTGGCCGCGCTGGCAATCGCCCGCTGCAAACACACCGGACACGCTCGACATGAAGTTGCCGGCGACTTTCACGTTGCCACGCTCGTCGAGCTCGACACCCAGATCGTCTAGCAAACCGGACCGCTCGGGATGCACGAAACCCATGGCGAGCAACACCAGATCGGCGCGGACCTCGAACTCGCTACCGGGCACCACCGAGAAACGGCCATCGACCAGCTCGACACGAGCGCAATGCAGTTTCTCGACCTTGCCATTGCCGGAAAACTTGACGGTGGAGACACTGAAGTCGCGCTCACCGCCTTCTTCATGTGAGCTCGATGTGCGAAACATCAGCGGCCAGCGAGGCCACGGCGTTTGCTCGGCTCGCCCGTCGGGTGGGCGGGGCATGATCTCGAAGCTCGTGACTGATTTGGCTCCCTGCCTGTGCGACGTACCGATGCAGTCGCTGCCGGTATCGCCGCCGCCCAGAACGACCACGTGCTTACCGGTTGCGAGGATGGCTTCGGAGTCGTCGATGACATCGCCGGCGACGCGGCGGTTCTGTTGAGTCAGAAAGTCCATGGCGAAGTGGATGCCAGGAAGCTCGCGCCCCTCGACAGGCAAATCGCGTGGAACCCTCGAGCCGATGGAAAGCACGATGGCGTTGTATTCCTTGCGCAGCTCTGCGGCGGTGATGTCCCGGCCGACGTCGACGCCCGTGCGAAACTCGACGCCTTCTTCCCGCATCTGACGTAGGCGCCGCTCGATGAGCCATTTTTCCATCTTGAAGTCGGGAATGCCGTACTGGAGCAGGCCCCCGATGCGGTCGTCTTTCTCGAACACGACCACCGTGTGCCCCGCGCGCGCGAGCTGCTGGGCCGCCGCCAAACCGGCAGGTCCGGACCCCACCACCGCGACGCGCTTTTGAGTTCGCTTCTGCGCCTTTTGGGGCTCGAGCAGGTCGTGCTCGATCGCATAGTCGGCGATCGAATGCTCGATGAGCTTGATGCTCACTGGGTCGTCGTTGATGCCGAGCACGCAGGCCGCCTCGCACGGGGCGGGGCAGACTCGACCCGTCACCTCGGGGAAGTTGTTGGTGGCATGCAGGGCCTCGACCGCCTCTTCCATGCGATTCTTGTAGACGTCGTCGTTCCAGTCCGGGATCAGATTGCCCAGCGGGCAGCCGGTATTGCAGAAGGGAACGCCGCAGTCCATGCAGCGGGCGCCTTGAATCGCCAGCTCCTCCTGTACCACGGGTAGCTCGAACTCCTTGAAGTGCTTGACGCGCTCCTCGGTCGGAGCTTTGGCAGGCTCTTTTCGGGGATATTCCAGAAAACCAGTGATCTTGCCCACTGCTCTACTCCGCTTCCACGGAAGAGGCTTCGACAGCTACCTGTGCCTCTCCAGTCAAAGGGTCATCGTTGCTCAACACCCTGAGGCTATCGCGACTTGCTTCGGCTGCAGGGTGATGTTTCATCTGCTCCAGAACGCGCCGGTACTCGGTCGGAACGACCTTGACGAAGCGCGCCAGCGTTCGTTCCCAAGCGTCCAACAACTTCTTGGCCTTCACGCTGCCCGTCCGGCGCAAATGCTCGTCGAGCAACTCGGCAAGTAGGCCGGTATCTTCGGTGCTGAGCGCTTCGAGCTCCACCATGCCCAGGTTGCAGCGGTCTGCAAAATCGCCTGCTTCGTCGAAGACGTAGGCGAAGCCGCCGCTCATGCCTGCTGCGAAGTTGCGCCCGGTGCGCCCCAACACCACCACGAGGCCACCCGTCATGTACTCACATCCGTGATCCCCGACCCCTTCCACTACTGCAGTGGCACCACTGTTGCGGACGCAGAAACGCTCTCCTGCCACGCCGCAGAAGAAGGCTTTGCCGCCGGTCGCCCCATAGAGCGAAGTGTTTCCGATGATGATGTTCTGATCGGCTTCGAACTCGGCGCCTGCTCCGGGCCGCACGGCAATCAAGCCGCCCGACATCCCTTTGCCGACGTAATCGTTGGCGTCGCCCGACAGCGAAAACTCTATGCCGTGGGTGAGGAACGCTCCGAAGCTTTGACCTGCCGAGCCCTTGAAGTGTAGTCGAATGGTGCCGTCCGGCAGCCCGCTCTGGCCGAAGCGCCGGGCGACCTCTCCAGAGAGCATGGCTCCTGCAGTCCGGTGCACATTGCGAATTTCGAGCTCGGCTTCTACTGGACCCTCTGCCTCCAAAGCGGGTTTGCAGATGGCGAGCAGTTGCTGGTCGAAGGCGCCTTCGAGCCCATGGTCTTGCTCCTGAGTGCGGCACACGTCGACCCCAGGCGCACCCTGGGCATAATAGAGCACGTCCGAGAAATCGAGCCGCGAGGACTTCCAGTGCTGGCGGGCATCTGAACGGATTCGCAACCGATCGGCGCGCCCCACCATTTCTTCGATGCGCCTGAAGCCGAGCTCCGCCATGAGTTGGCGAACCTCTTCGGCGACGTAGAACATGAAACGGATCACGTGTTCGGGTTTGCCCGCAAACTTTTTCCTGAGTACCGGATCTTGAGTGGCAATACCGACGGGGCAAGTGTTGAGGTGGCACTTGCGCATCATGATGCAGCCGGAAGCGACGAGCGGAGCCGTGGCAAAGCCGTACTCCTCGGCGCCCAGCAGGGTGGCGACCACGACGTCGCGGCCGGTGCGCATTTGCCCGTCGGTTTGTAGGTAGACGCGGCTGCGCAAGTTGTTTTTCACCAGCACCTGGTGCGTTTCGGCGAGCCCCATTTCCCAGGGAATGCCGGCGTGCTTGATCGAGGTTTGCGGTGATGCGCCAGTCCCGCCATCGTGGCCGGAGATCAAGATCACGTCGGCGTGGGCCTTGGCCACCCCGGCAGCCACCGTACCGACACCTGCTTCGGCCACCAGCTTGACGCTGATGCGCGCTTTGGGGTTGGTCATCTTCAAGTCGAAGATCAACTGCGCGAGATCTTCGATGGAGTAGATGTCGTGGTGGGGTGGGGGACTGATCAGCGTGACGCCGGGCGTCGAATGCCGAGTCTTGGCGATGATGGCGTCGACTTTGTGCCCGGGGAGCTGCCCGCCTTCGCCGGGCTTGGCTCCTTGCGCGATCTTGATCTGCAGCTCGTCGGCATTGACCAGATAGTAGGTGGTGACACCAAAACGAGCGGAAGCGACTTGCTTGATGGCGCTTCGGCGTTCGTCGAGAAACCTTTCCTCTTTCTCGCCACCTTCGCCGGTGTTGCTCTTGCCGCCGATGCGGTTCATCGCAATCGCCAAATTCTCGTGAGCCTCGGCGCTGATCGAGCCAAAGCTCATGGCGCCGGTGGCGAAACGCCGCACGATCTCGTTGGCCGGCTCGACCTGCTCGATGGGGACCGGCTCTCCAGGCACGAACTCGAACATGCTGCGCAGCGTGATCGGCCCATCGATCTGCTGATTGATGCGTTTGGCATACGCCATGTAAGCGTTGTCATCCGATTGGCGCACCGCTTTCTGGAGATTGGCGATCACGCTGGGGTGCCACAGGTGCCGCTCCCCCTGTGCCCTGAAGTGAAACCACCCACCATGTTCGAGTGAACGCTCGCCTCGCGTGGTGATCGGGTAGGCCTTTTCGTGTCGCATCTGACATTCGGTGGCGATCACGTCCAAATCGACACCCGAAATGCGCGACGCCGTGCCCGTAAAGTAGCGATCGATGACCGTCCGTGAAATGCCGATGGCTTCGAAGATCTGCGCGCCGTGATAGCTCTGCACGGTGCTGATGCCCATCTTGCTCATGACCTTCAAGAGGCCGTGCGTCACCGCCTTGACGTAGTTCTTCTTGGCTTCGCGGGCGTCGCTCACACCGTTGAGGTTGCCGCGCCTGACCAAGTCTTCGATGGTTTCGAAGGCCAGGTATGGGGCAACGGCTCCTGCACCGTAGCCGATCAAGAGCGCGAAGTGCTGGACGGCGCGGGCTTCGCCCGTTTCGACGATGATGCCCACACGCATACGTGTACCGTTGCGCATCAAGTGGTGATGCACGGCGCCGGTGGCCAGCAAGCTGGGCACGGGTGCGAGCTCCTCGTTCGCGCCCCGATCGCTGAGAATGAGCATGCTATGCCCGTTCAAGACAGCGTGTGACGCCTGGCGGCACAGCTCGTCCAAAGCCGACTTGAGCCCGCTTTCGCCGTCTTTGACGTTGAACAGCATCGGCAGGGTCGGCGGCATACGCAGGCGCTGCAGGTGCGCATGCCTCAGCGTGGACAGCTCCTCTTCGGTCAAGATGGGATGATCCAGCTCCAGCATGTGCGCTTGGTCGGGCAGCTCGTACAACACGTTGCCCTCGCCGCCGATGAAGCACTTGAGGCTCATCACCAGCTTTTCGCGAATCGGGTCAATCGCCGGGTTGGTGACTTGGGCGAACTGCTGCTTGAAGTAGTTGAACAGGAGCGGCGCACGATCGCTGAGCACGGCTAGGGGCGTATCCGTACCCATGGAACCCACCGGGTCGTTGCCCTCTTGCGCCATGGGGCCGAGCATCACCCTGAGATCTTCTTGGGTGTATCCGAAGATCTTCTGCCGAGTCAAAAGCGGCGTCGAATCGCGCTTGGAGGGGACGGGAGGCGGCTCGATTTCGCGCAGCGAAATCTTGTTTTCTCGAAGCCACTTGGCATACGGGCGCTGCTTGCAGATCTGCTCCTTGATCTCCTCGTCTTCGATGATGCGTTGCTGCTCGGTGTCGATCAGGAACATCTTGCCGGGCTCGAGGCGCCCGTTGCGTTCGACCTCGCTGGGCGGCACCTCCAAAACGCCGGTCTCGGAGCCCAACACCACCAGCCCGCCTTTGGTCACCGTGAAGCGAGCCGGGCGCAGCCCGTTGCGGTCCAGAAGGCCGCCGATCTGCCTGCCATTGGTGAATGCCAAAGCTGCAGGACCATCCCAAGGTTCCATCAGGCACGCGTGGTACTCGTAGAAGGCGCGCTTGTGAGGCGACATCTTGTCGTCGTTTTGCCAAGCTTCGGGCACCAGCATCATCATGACGTGCGGCAGCGAGCGCCCCGCTTGCACCAAGAGCTCGGCCACGTTGTCGAGCATTGCCGAATCGCTCATGCCCGGCGAAATGGTGGGCAAAATGTGCTTGAACTCCTCGCCGAAAACGCTGCCGTCGAAGAGCTGTTCGCGTGCCTTCATCCAGGAATGATTGCCGCGCACCGTGTTGATTTCGCCATTGTGGCAGAGCACCCTGAACGGCTGCGCCAGCTCCCAGGTGGGGAAGGTATTGGTGCTGAAGCGCTGGTGCACCATGGCCAGAGCGCTTATGAAGTCGGGGTCTTCCAGGTCCGGGTAGAACTTGGTGAGCTGCTGCGCCAAGAGCAGGCCCTTGTAGACGATGGTGTTGGCCGAGAGGCTCGGAATGTAGAACGTGCCTCGATCTTTGAGATCGCTCTCGCGTACCGCGCGCTCTGCCCATTTTCTGATCACGAACAGCTTGCGTTCGAAGGCATCTGGGCTGGAGCAGGTGGAGCCCACCAGCACCTGCATCACGCGGGGGGCGCTGCTGCGCGATAGCGGGCCGAGTGACGATTCGTCGACCGGAACCTCACGCCAACCGAGCAGGCGCTGGCCCGTGCCGAAAATCTTGTCTTCGAGCACCTGCTTGCAGTGTTCTGCCTGGGTTTTGTCTTTGGGTAAGAACACCAGGCCCGCGCCGTAGTGGCCGGCGGCGGGTAGGCGGATCTGAATCCTCTCGCATTCGCGGCGCAAGAATGCGTCCGGCATTTGAGTGAGGATGCCCGCTCCGTCGCCCGTGAGAGGATCGGAGCCCGCCGCGCCGCGGTGCACCAAGTTGAGCAGAATGCCAACGCCCTTTTTTACGATGTCGTGCGACGCTACGCCTTGGATATTGGCGACCAAGCCGATGCCGCACGCATCGTGTTCGAATTGTGGGTCGTACAGTCCTATCTTGGGAGGGAGGGTCATCGGGCTGTTTCGTCCTTCGGGCGAAAGATTTAGCGCACCATTTGGCGCCTGCGCTGGGTGGGTCAGGGACCCGAGAGCGTCTGCCGCTGGGGCGGCTTCGGCGTGTCAGTCCGGGGGGCCACTGCGATTGGACGGTTCAGTTGAATCGAGCGGTCCAGGTCGGACCTGGCGACACTTTTTGGGGCACGGCGCTTTCAGGGGGCACTGGGCATTGGGAGCCTGTTGCCGGGGCCTGTGCGCTTACCCCATGGAAACGAGGCCACATTTGGCCATGAAACCTGGCTTGGCGCAAGTCAGCCGACCTGGACGGAGGGCTTCACACGCAACGCCATTCGCCCGTAGAGTCGGGGAGTCAGGGTTTTCCAACGGGATGGGGGCTGGTAAGAGGCCAAAAATCATGCGGTTATCGTTCGAGCCATGGCGGACTGGGATGCTAGCCGCTTGGCTCATCGTGGTCGCAAGCCTTTCTGCTTGCAAGAACAAAGACACGGCGCCCGCCCCGCCCGTAGCCCCTTCGGCTAGCGCCTCGCACAGGCCGGGCTGCCCTGGAGGCCACAGTCTCGATCCACCGAAGGCGGAGTTTCGTCCAGCGATCGGGGCGCTGCGAGACAAGCGCTACCGGGAGGCGCAGAGGCTGCTGGGAAACCTGTGTGAAAAGTACCCCAACAGCGCCACTGCCCGCGTGTGGATGGGTGACGCCGTGCTCTACGATTCCGAGAAGGACTACGTGGCTAGCGCCGATGAAGCCTTGAAGCACTACGATCGCGCGCACGCGCTGGTCGATGCCGGCTGCAACATGCGCGAAGTCATGCACTACTACCTGCTGATGGGCACCGCATATGCCTATCTCAGAAAAGATCGAGCAGAACAGGCCGAGAGCCACCTCACGATCGCCCAGAAACGCTGGCCGGACAGCGCCGAGGTAACCTATCATTTGGCTCGGGCGCACTGTTTGCGTGAGCAATTCGACCAGTGCCTCATGTATCTCGAGCGCACCTTTCAGCTCGCCAAGGAGCGCAAGCGACCACTTTTTTTGCGGGTGCACCGCGCGCTCGACGATTGGTTCGTGCGCACGGAGACTCAGAGCGAGTTTGCGGGTCTTCGCAATCAACGGCCGCGCGAGTTGGAACAGCTCAAAGAGAAGTACCGCGCTCGTTGATGACCGTTCAGCGTGCTTGCCAAACCTGGAGCGCTACGTCTCCGCTGCCGTCGACCAAGCGCACGACGGCGCGATACTGGCCCGGCCCCTCGAAGCAGATGGGGCCGTGCAGATTGGCCATGGCTATGGCACCGGGCAGCTCGTCTCGACCCAAGACCTGGCCGCTGCGATCGACGATGACAAGCTCCAGCTCTTTGACTTGCTGGGCGCCCGTGGCCACTGCACGCACACATTGAGTCGGATCGAGCACGGTGAACGGGAGCTCTTTGGCGTTGCCCGGCTCGAGATGGACGAGCAACGGCTTCGGAGCCACCGGGCTCATGTCGACCAGGCACGACTTGGCGACATGAGCCATCAAAGGAAGGGCTTCGGGCTCTGGCGCCACGTCGGACGTGCAGCCATCCGGGATCGGCCGAGGCGCCGGGGAAGTGGCTACTGACGCCGTTGGAGGCGGAGGCGCTTCGTGAGCGATGGGTGCTCGGTCGGCGCTCGAAGCAGGGGCCGTCCTCGAAACGGGCACCGGGGGGTTCGTACTGCATGCACCGAGGCAGATGCAGGGCACCCAGAGCGGCGACGCGAGCCTTCGCACGGGTACAGGCCTAGCGAGGCGTGCCGATAGGGTCAAGCCGAGGCCCGCGCGGGCGCCTCCATCGGCTCAGGATTCGAGCGAGCTATCGGGTTGAGGCGATGCGACTGGCTGACCGGGGCTATCCAGCGGAGCCATGGTGCACGTTCCAGAAAACTGCACCCCTTTGTCCATGAACACCTCGGGCGAGTGCAAAGTGCCGGACACCCGAGCTGGAACGTAGAGCTCGATCGAGTTCTTGGCGCGAATGTTGGCGCTGACTTGGCCCCCTTTGATGATCACGGTGGCCACGTCGATCTCGCCCTCGACTTCGGCGCCCTCGCCGATGATCAATACGTCGTCGCTTTGGATGTCACCACGAAAACCGCCGTCGATGCGCACCCTGCCCGTGAAATGCAGCTTGCCTTCGAAGCGAGTGCCGCGACCCAAAAGCGCTGTGATTTCTGTTGCTGGCAAGGTGGACGTCATGGTGTGGCTCGCGTCAGGCTGTCGAGCATGGTAGCAGGCGCTGTTAGGCTGGCGCACCCAGCTGGGTTGGTCAGTCCTTTTACGAAACTGTAATTGCTCAGGTCTACCGGAAATTGCTCTGCTCGCCGCTTCCGGCTCGGAATGGCACACCGTGCCCGCCGATGCTTCGGTCACCTGCCTGCCTATATTCTGCTGTTTGCGGAGCATGCTTGGTCCAGCGATGCACCCGGCCCTCGGCACCCACCGCCGGCCGAGGCTCGCAGTCACTCGCCGCCTCTGGAGGAAGGGGAGTACGCGGTGGACTTCAGCGCCGGCAGAGTCGACGTGGACGCCAGACTCAATGAGCTCGAGCTGGCCGACGACGTAGTCGTCGTCGTCGATCGCTACAGGTTAACCGCCGATAGGCTCAGGTTGCGGCGCAGCGAGCGCGGCATCGTGGTCGACGGCGACGGGCGAGTCGCGTTCTGTCGCTGCAGTGACCCGCCTGTCACTTTGAGTTTCAGCGAAGCGACCGTAGCGCCCCCTACGGATCTGCTCGTCGAAGATCCGACGTTGCGCGTGCTCGGGGTCCCCGTGTTGTGGCTGCCTTACCTGTGGTTGCGGTCGCCCGATCAGCTTGGCGTGCTCCCGCCGCGCGTCGCTTACAGCAGCGAAGACGGATTGCTTGCCGGAGCCGGCGTACACCTACCGCTGTCGAAAGACGAAGCGCTCTTGGATCTGGAAGCGGCGGGCTACTTGGAGGGTGGCGTGCAGACCCGACTCAGGCTCGCCACTCCCTCGCACAGCACCCGGGTGAAATTCGATCACAGAGGTAGCAGCATGCTGGCCGTGGACGCGCGCGGTGTCGCGCATACGCCCGGGCTCACGACGGCTGCCTATCGCGTGGATGCGATTCGCGGACCTCGGGCGCTGCGAGCGACGCCCATCTTGCTCGAGGCTGCGCAGCGCTTCGATCGCGCACGAGGTGAAGTCGGGCGCCATCACGGCTTCGCTTACTATGGGGTGGGCGCCACTTTGGCCGCGGCTCGCGGCGAGCCTTATTCGGAGCTCGGCGCTTGGGGCCCGTTCGTCAGCCTGGGCGTCGGCGAGGCCTTGGGTGGCGTCGGCGAGGTGGCGACGCACGTGACCCTACAAACGTTCGAGCAGGACGCCGAGGGCGCGCTCACTCTGATGCAGCAACGAGCACAAGCTCGCTTTCATGCGCGGCCGGGTCCGTTCGCGACCGAGCTCGAGCTGTTCGAGCGGCTGGGGTTGAGCAGCACGCCCATGGGCACCGACCGCTCTGTCATGTTGGGCGCGCAGGCAGAGCTGTCGTTGCCTCTGCGGCGGCGTTTCGGCGCGCGGGATCCATTGTTGCACTACGTGACGCCGCTGCTGGTGGGTTCGGCCGTGCACGTGATCGAGCGCGATGAGCTCGTCGAATCACCAGGCGCTGACTTAGGGCAAACGAGCGCGGGAGTGCGCAGCGCGCTGGGTCATTGGGGTCGTCAGAGCGGGGTCCAGGTCGAAGCGCGCGCGGGGCTCGCCGGGACCGAGGACGAAGTGTTGCGCCTGGCCGCCGCGGACATGCTGGGACAAAGCCAATTCTTCGCCCTCGGGGCACACGCCGTGACACAGATGGACGATTCCG
>CBFGRJ010000111.1:0-19449 GCA_965651135.1 uncultured Myxococcales bacterium | reverse complement strand
CGAAGGTGGTGTTGGTTGCAGCGGCTGTCACATGCCGGGCTCGCCGACGCGGCGCTTCGGTGCCGAGGTTGCGGGTGCGCCCGAGCGGCGCTCGGCGCGCCACGACTTCGAGGGCATCGATTTGGCGATCGATGCTTTTCCCGGCCGCGAGCGCCAACGGCTCTTGGTCGTGCGCGTTGTGGCATCCAGCTTGCTTGCCGAGATCTGCGTGGCAGAAACCGGGGCGATCGAGGTCACCGTGGAGAATTCGGGGGCTGGTCATCACTGGCCCAGCGGCGCGAGTCACGACCGTGAAGCCTGGCTCGAGCTCAAAGCCTTCGAGGCAGGGGCGACCGAACCTGTGTATCGCACGAGCGCCCCCGAGTCCGACGATCGAGCCGATCGAGTCATCTTGAAAGATCATGTGGTGGACGCGCGAGGGGAACCCGCGCACATGTTCTGGGATGTCCGGGAGGTGGCCTCGTCGACCACCTTACCCAGCGTGGCGACTCGCGATCCGCTCGATCCTGAGTTTCACAGAGAACGTCGCAGTTGGACCTTCAATACGGGGCAAGCCAGCCTGCAGGCCATCGATCGCGTGACCTTGACGGTTCGCATACGCCCGATTGGGCTATCGATTCTCGACAGCCTGATCGCATCGAAGCACCTGGACGCCGCCGTGGCCAGTGCCATGCCGGTGCTCGCGGTATTACCCGACCGCTGCTATGACCGCGACGTCGTCGAGCGCCACGATGACATCCTGACGGGAGCGCGAGCGGACTGCGAGGACCCTGAGCGTGGCGAGTACACCTTGGTCTGGCAGGCGAGCGACGCGGTCCCAGAAAATCCGGTATTCCGCGCCAGCCGCGTCGATGGCGTGCCAGCGCGTTGCGTTTCTCACCCCAGCTACGCCTCGGCCTTCCCTGTGCCGGACGAAGCGCCGTGAGGGGCTCCCTGGCGCATAGCGTCGAGACCGAGAGCACTCCCGCCGCTTCGCACGTATTGAGCTGGAGTGATTCCCACCAGTCGCTTGAAGTGACGCGTGAGGTGGCTCTGATCGACGAATCCGAATTCTGCGGCTACGGCAGCTGGACGTTCGCCAGAGCGCAGCAGCTTTTGCGCGAGCGCCACGCGCACGCGCAAGCGATAGGTCTGCGGGGGCAACCCATAGCGTCGCTTGAAGGCGCGCAAGATTTGAAACCGACTGAGGCCAGCCTCGCGCGCGAGTGTCGAGAGGTCGAGCGTGGCTTGTGTGTCGTTGCGCAGCCAATCGCGAACGCGCTCGGCGGCGTCCGTGCCCCTGCTGCTCCTGTCCGACGGAGTGCCCTCGAAAAGCTCCGCGACCACTGCGGCAACGAACTCTGCCACGCTGGACTGAGCTGCCAAGAGCGACGTGCCACGCTCCACCTGCTCCACTAGCCTAGAAAAGCTCGCGGCAAGGGGCGCATTCATCGTAGTCCACGGTCGCAAGCGCAGCGCTTGTAACTCCAAATCATGCTCCTTCAAGTGCTTTTGGAACACCTCGCTGTCCAAGACGACGGAACAAAAGGAGCCACCTCCCTTACCGGCCCACGCATGAAACAGCTCGCCGGGCCCCGCGGTCATCAGCGCGTCGGGGTTCGCTGAAACGCGCCGCTGGCGGTGCCAAATCTCACCGTCGAACGAATCGGGCCTCAAAAACTCGAAGTCAGGACTATAGCCGCAATAGCTGGCTTGCTCGTGCTCCAGCACGACTCTGCGGACTTCTAAGCCCGCCAAGTCCCTGCGCCGACGAAAGCTCGCCCGCACCCCCTGCGGCTCGAAGAGGTCTTTGTGAGCCCGCGCCTTCGGTGATTCGATGTGCATGCCCAAAACCATGGCATCGCTGCGTGGCTCCAAAAATCATCAGTGGTTCAATTCACTCGTGCCTCTTCGTCACCAATCTCGCTCGGCGAACGGCCTGAGCGGGCCACCCAAGCGTGACCGGCGGCCGAAATTTCGCGACCCGGGCTGGACTTGGCACGCATTCCGGCTCGGCGGCCTCGTGAGCTGGCGAATACCGTCAGCGTTGAGCGCGCATCAGCGGCGGCGAGTCACTGGGCGCACCGTTGCCAATCCATCTGGGAACTGCACACCAGACAGGGTGGAACCGGGTCTTCGCCGGGACTGCCCGCGGAGCCTCCTGTCGTGCCATCGTTGCTGGGTATGAACCCTCCGGTCGCTGTGGATGGATCGGCGTAGTCACAGATCGGCGGAACGAAGGCAGGACAACACGGTGTCCCGATCTCGGGCAGTGACGCGGGACAAGAGACCGGAAGCGGCGCCCCGCCGGTTACTGACACGCCTCCCGCATCGCTAGCGGCTTCGTCTTCAGGGGGCAGTGGCAATCCGCGCTGGTTGAGGCTTCTCGTCCAAGTGCCGCCGCTACAAACCACGGAGCTCGCGCTTCCACAGGGGTCGAGCCACGTGCACGGGCCCGGTGTGCGGCTACTGTCGCATGTCTGCCCAAGCACGATGAGCTCAGGACATGCCGGCGGCTCTGCATCGCAGATCTCCTCTGACATCAGCACCCACGCACCGAGCACGCAATTCAACGTGAGACCGTTCCTATACAGGGGTGGTGTGCAGTTGTCGTAGGTGCAGCTCAGCCCGGGGGTGGTACAGCTCGTATTCGGTGCTGGCTCGAGTGGGGGGCACGAGCTCGGTGGTGCGCCACCTGTGCCAGTCGTAGAGCCCCCGGTGGCACCCGTTGTCATACTGCTCGTCGTGGGCGACGTCGTAGACGGCGACCCGCCAGCGCCACCGCTTCCCTCGGGATCTGGGTTATTTACGGCGTCCCCGCAGGCGAGCGCCACCAGTAGGCACACGTGGGTGGTGAACGCAATCAGCGCGGGTCTCCTCATGGCCAGAAACCCCAGCACGACCCATGCCAACCCGCACACGAGCCGTGGCACGACTTGCCAAGGCGCCGTACCCTTCCGGTACCGATGAAGGTGCTGCTCGTGAAAGTTGCCGCCGCCCTGGTGCTCGTGGGCATCGGCGTCTTGCTGTACTTCCGCTTCGGCGGCTCCATATCCGGCGCCCAAGCTCGCGAGTTGGTCTCCCGAGGGGCGCTCTTGGTCGACGTGCGCAGCCCCGAGGAGTTCGACACTGGACATATCGAAGGCGCGATCAACATACCGGTAGGCGAGCTCCCTCAGCGTTTGACCGAGCTGGGCGACAAGGACGAACCCATCGTGCTCTACTGCCGGAGCGGCGCTCGCAGCGCACGTGCCCTTTCGTTATTGCAGCGTCAGGGCTTCACCGCCGTCAGCAATCTCGGCGCGATGTCGCGCTGGTGATGCACCGTCCTGCTCACCTCAATTTGAGGGTACAACCTACCTCACAGGCGCCGACCCCGTTGTTCGGACCGTCGTCGCATTGTTCCCCGAACGCGCTGTCGATCAGACCGTCGCCGCAGCGGTGGGGCAACGTGCAGGCCGTCGTGCAGCCCTCTTCGCCGTATTGTGCGCCGTTCTCTCGTCCGGCATCGCATTCTTCGACGCCTTCGGTCACGACGCCATCGCCGCAGAAGGGGCCAAACTTGCACTGAGTCGTACAACCGCCATAGGCATTGTCGTCGTTGGCGGGGCCATCGTCGCACTCTTCGCCGGTGGTCACCACGCCATCGCCGCAGGTTGGAACACACGCCGATTTGTTCGTGGAGAACCCCTGCAAGGTCAGCTGATAGTTCGATTCGCGCGGATGCCTATCGGCGTGGAACACGGCGATCTCGTAGATTTTTCCGGCCTCGAGCCCCAACGGAACGGACATGCCGCTGCCTACGCTGATGGAGGCTCCGGTAGCGGGATTGACCGCCTGAATCGTCCACGCTCCTGCACCGCCGTCAGCACCCGGCAAGGTCACGGTGCCTTGCAAGCGCTCGTGCGGAGCCCCCAAATCGAGCGCTAGCTTGCCGTTGATGAACACCCATACGTCATCGTCACCAAAGAACGAGAGCGTCTCGCCACCGACGAAGCGGAACAAGTAGCGAACTTCGCTGGTGAAGTAGAAGTTCCGCTCGATGCCCGTCACCGGGCTCACGCGACCGCCCGCCCCGTCGTTCAGCGCGGGGTCCCATTGCTCCCATGGGCTTTCATCGTCTTGGGCGTCGCAGTCGGGGTTGTCCAACCAGTAGGGCCAGATATTGCAAACCTTGGTGCGCGGCTGATCTTCCAGCGGGAAAAATCCGCTTTCGAGCGTCGTCCCTTCCCCTCGGGCAAGGTCGTCGTAAACCGTATCGCCGTTGCTGCTGCTGAACTGAAACAGGTTACCGCCAATGGCCGTCAGCTCCAGCGTCCCGGGAACGGTCGTGTTCACGGTCGGATCGTCATTGAACCATTGTGCAAAGCTCGCTGCGCTCTCGATCACCTTGACCATTTGCTCGACGCGCCTGGGCTGCGCTGCGCCTCCGCTGTCGCAAGTAGCGCCCGTAGTCAAGATCCCTCCCGGGTCCCAGTCCGTGTAGCGGCACTTGCACGTCGTCGTAGCGCCCATCACGGGTTTGCCGTCGGGCCCCAGCTCGTTGGCCACGAGCCCATGGCACAAGTCCGTGGAGTCGGTGTCCCAGCAAGCGTTGGCATTGGCCGGCGTATCTTCCTGACCGCTCGCATTCGGAACGCACGTACGGCTGCTCGACATGTAGAAGAAATCCGGATGGCCGCCGGGTACGTGCTCGCCGTCGAAGTCGCGGTACGTGATGGGCAGCACCAAGCATTGAGCGCCTCCCGCGCAGCTCTCGGTATCCGCATTTTCCATAGTGGTGCAGGTGAAGCCCGCTTCGGGCTGGCAAGTGCTCGAGCACCCGTCACCGTCGACCGCGTTGCCATCGTCGCACATTTCGCCGTCGGCGGTGTCGATGTTGCCGTCGCCGCACGCCGTGCTGCAAGCTACCGTAGCGCCGGTCGCATCGCGACAGATGGGCTCTTTGGTGCAGGTCTTGGAGCAACCGGAACCATCGCCAAAAAATAGGCCGTTTTGGTCGGCGTTGTCGCAACCTTCGCCTGTTTGCACCATGCCGTCGCCACACTCGGCTTGCGTGCACGTGCTGGGCGTCCCCGTACAGGACCAACCGGGCTCCGTCAGACAGGTGCTCGAGCAACCGTCACCGCCCATGGCATCGCCGTCGTCGCAATTCTCGCTTCCGGTGATGACACCGTCGCCACACAAGGGCACACACGGCTTCCCCGGAACCCTGCACTGCCACCCTGGCTCGACCGTCGAGCAATCCGCCGAACAGCCGTCGCCGTCCGCCGCGTTCATGTCATCGCAGGCCTCGACGCTCGACAGCGCCCCATTGCCGCAAATGACAGTGCTGATGCAGAGCTGTCCTGGAGTGGGGCACTCGAAGTCTTGTTCGATCTGACAAGCTTGAGTGCAGCCGTCGCCGCTCACGTCATTGCCGTCGTCGCAGTACTCACCTTGCTGCAGCTTGCCATCACCGCACGATTCGGTGACCACCGTGATGCCACCCGTGGTCTGGGTGGTGGCAGCAGCAGCCGACGCCGCAGCGTTACTGCCACCGCCGCCGCCGTTCGAACCCTCGACCTGCGTCCGCTCCTGGCTCGTCGTGCTACACGCAAAAAGGGCAAGCGTGGATGCGAAGCCGATGCCGAGAAGGGAATGAAGATGGACGGATGGCGACATGATGCCCTGTGAGGGTCCGTTAGGAAAGCGCCCGAAGCAAGCTCCTACGCAGCGCTACGGCACAAGATTATCGCTACCCGGATGGTAAAATTGCGGGCTCGCAAGCAACCCGGGCGTAAGGGCTCACTCGGAGCCGAGCTTGTCGATCTTTTTGTCGAGGTCCGCCAGTGGCGCCGCGAAGCGCACGGTCATCTCGCAAGGCCAGATCTCGGGCCTGTTCCCTTTATTTTCGTTCACGGCCTGCACCTCCGCCAGGGTGGTCTGGCCCTCGGCTTCGTTGTCGAAATGCAGCGTCAACCTGATCGCCTGCCCGGGCTCGGCTCGGTGCCGAGTCCAAAGCACCGCGCTCGTACGACTAATGGTGGCGATGAGCGCTATATGGTCGATGTCGCGTCGCCCGTTGATCGCAGCAGGAATCGACGAGGGACGGCGGCGCTCTCGCTCTTCGGTCGAGCTATAAGCAACCACAGAAGGCAATGACTGGCGCGCCTCCGGATCGAGCAGGGCGCATGTGCCGGTCAGGCCATCGGTCAAAGCGAGGAACGTGTCCACCAGCTCTTGAATCGAGCTTTGCCGCTCGTCGGGATCTTTGCGTGTGGCGCGCTCGAACCAGGTGTCCAGCGCCTCGGGCACGTCTACCACGGTGGATACTCGCGGAAAGGGCTCGTTGCAGATCATGGCGATCAAGCTCGGGCCGTTGGCTTCGCGCCACGGCAACTCGCCGGTCAAGCACTCGTACGCGACCACGGTAAACGCCCAGACATCGGCCCTGGTGTCGCTCACCGAGCCCCGCAGCTGCTCGGGGCTCATGTAAAACACCGTGCCCAGCATGTGACCGGGTTGGGTGAGCATTTCCGAGCGGCGATCGGCATCGCTCTTCATCTTGGCTACTCCGAAATCGAGCAGCTTGATCGTGAAGTCGGGTTCCTCGTTCACGAGGAAAATGTTCTCCGGCTTCAAGTCCCGGTGCACGATGCCTTGCTCGTGCGCATGCAAGAGCGCCTTGCCCACTTGGGTCACGAGACGGCGAACGGACTCGACGCTCAAGCGACCCTCGCGCTGCAATCGGGTCGCCAAGGTCTCGCCCTCGAGCAACTCCATGACGATGTACGGATCGCCGTCGTCGATGCCGTAGTCGAAGACCTGAACGGCGTGCCGCCCTTTCAGTGCCGCTGCTGCTTTGGCTTCCCGCCGAAAACGTTGCTTGGCACCCTCGTCTTCTGCCAGCCGGGGATCGATGAACTTCACAGCGACGTTGAAGTCGAGCTCGACATGCTCACCCACCCACACGGCTCCCATGCCACCACGCCCCAAAGGGTAGAGCATGCGATACTTTTGGCCGACGATACGCCCCAGCGTGGTCACCTAGACAGCATTACTCGCCACACGCGCAGCGACAAGCCAAACCACTCCGTCAGGCGCGCCCAGCCGCGGTAGCCGCGCGCTCGTCAGTGCGCGGCGTTCACGAGCTCTTGAGGGCAATCCACCGGTTCGTATCGGAAATCCGGATTGTCGGCCGCTTCGAACCAATCCACGAACCACATGCAGCCGTTGTAGAGGTCCGTCAGGTTGCGCGATCCGAACACGCTCTCGCACCGCTGGCGAACGCAGCTCTTGACAGCCTCGTAGTTGCCGCCGTTCTGCTGGCTGCACACCGTCAAGAACCCGCCGTACTGCGCGCCGAGCTCGTCGTTGGACACGCCCCATTGGCCCGAGCAACCGTTGAAGATTCCCACGCCGCCCCCCGGTATCAACAGATCGAATTGGCCTTGCTCGATGCCCCCGATGTTGGTCGCCATCACGATCATCGACTTGTTGGCAATGCGCTGAGCACCTTCGCCGCTGCCGCGAGACGCCGTCCCGGTGAACTGGATGTGGAAACACTGACCGCAAGACACGCCATTGATCGCCGCGTAGCCGAAGGAAACCTTCGTGCTGTAAGCCCAGGGCGCCATGCTATGACACGTATAAGCCGTGCCGCCTCCTTCGCAGCCGTTGCGCGCATCCGTCACGCCGAGGCTGTTGTCGTTGACGTCGCAGCTCTTCACCGGATTGCTCGCGTTGCCTTCCCAGCCGCACGAGGGCTTGCAGCAGTCCCAGTAGCGGCTGGCCCAACCCTGTTGCCCACCACCGACGTCGCCCCAAGGATTGTCATCGCCCAGGACGCCGGTCGTGCTCGAGCTCGTGTCGTTGCTGGTGACGCTGGTCGTGTTGCCGTTGTTGTTGCCGGCCCCACCCGTGCCCGAATCGTTCGAGCCGTCGTTGCACCGCCCGCAGCTCTGATGGCAAAACTCGAGCAGCCATTCGGAATCGCATTCGCCCCATTCGGCCCAAGTGGCGCACGTCTCGCGGTCGTCCGGCGGAATATCCGTGCAGGTGCTCACCGAGCCGCCCGAGCCATCCGTCCCACCCGTGGTGCTCGCAGCGCCTCCCACACCAGCCGACGTGCTGTTCGTGCTCCCAGTGTTGGTCGCGGCACTATTGACCCCGGACGTCGTGCTGGCGCCCGAAGAAGCGGTCACGGTGTTGCCCGGTCCAGTGCCAGCCGCCGTGCCCGAACTGCTTCCGGTTACGGTGTCACCCGTGCTGCCCATCAAGGTACCGTCGGTGCTCTCCCCCACCTTGTAGTTGCTACTCTTCGATGAACAGGACCAAAGACCAAAGCCGAGGCCAGCGCTGAGCAGAACGACAGGATAAGTGAACCTACGCATTTGAAGAGACTCCGAGAGGGCTTTGCGGCGCGGTCGGGGAACCAAGTTGATAACACGCCACATTCTCCTCGCCCAGTTCCCCCCCGCTCGCGAGCCCTCGATTAGAGTCGTGTCAGCTCACGCTAGATTGTTCTCGAATCGTCAGAATTCCGTGCGTGCACGCATCGAAGCTCTCACGATGAGATGTGTTAGTTAACAGATTTACCCAGCTCTGGAGCGATCGCGCAGAAGCCTGTGCTACCCTGCTCGCGATGACTAGCGCCACTCCCTCGCTGTTCGTTCGCACCGAACGCGATTCGTTGGCGCCAAGGCCCTTGGTCGAGTTCTTGCTGGTGGGTGGGGCGACTTTGTTCTTGCTGCCTCTCGCGTGGATTTTGCAATTGGTCGCCGGCCTGGACGACGCCGAGCTCGCCGTCGGATTTTTGTGCTTTCACGCCGCTTACGTCATCAACGACCCACACTTTTCGGTCACCTATTTGTTGTTCTATCGAAACGCGGGTCAGCGCGCGTTCGGAACGGAGTTCTCACATTCTCAACGGCTGCGCTATTGGCTGGCTGGGCTTGTCGTGCCCATCGTGCTGATCACCTGGGCAGGAGTCTCCATCGCCCGCCAATCTGCCTACTCACTCGGGTTGATGATGCAGCTGATGTTCTTCCTGGTGGGCTGGCACTACGTCAAGCAGGGCTTCGGCGTCCTCTCCGTGCTGTCGGCAAGACGTGGCACTCGCTTCACCCGCTCGGAGCGCCGCTGGCTCTTGGGTCATTGCTTCGCAGGTTGGCTCTACGCTCGCGCAAGCCCCGTCGATCCCGGCACTGAATACATGGAGCATGGGGTCATCTTCACTTCGCTCCCTCACCCGAAGGGGCTCGAGGCCTTCACTTTCGCGCTGTTCTGCTTCAGTACGCTCGGGCTCGTCTGGGCCTTGGTCGGCCACTTCCGCCGCGAGCGGCGCCTGCCACCCGTCGCAGCCCTATGCGGCTTTCTCATTACGGTGTGGCTCTGGGTAGTCTACTCGAGCATCGATCCGCTGCTCGTGTACATGATCCCCGCGCTGCACTCGGTGCAGTACCTGTATTTCGTCTGGATGCTCAAGCGTAACGAGGCGAAGAGCCAAGAGGGTCCACCGCTTTTCAAGGGTCCGGTGGCCACGAGGCTCGGCTGGCTGGCGGTCTCGTCCATCGCGCTCGCTTGGTTGCTTTTTCACGGCGCTCCGTGGTTTTTCGATGAAGTGGTCAGAGGTTCGCGTAACACGAGCTTCGGTGATCTGGGGCCGACGCCATTCCTGGCTGCCTTCGTTACGTTCGTGAATCTGCACCACTACTTCATGGACAGTGTGATCTGGCGGCGAGACAATCCAGAGACCCGCTACCTCGCCATGTAGCGGTTCACCGAGGGCGCCGCGCATTGCGCTCAATCGGACTCGATGGCCTGCGTTACGATCTTACGCAGCTCCGCAGGAGTGAACGGCTTGGCGAGAAAGCCCGCCAGCCCCCGCGACGCGAAGCGACCTGCAGCCTCTTCTTCCGCGTAGCCGCTGACCAGAACTACGGGAATCTCGCTTTTTATGCGCTTCAGCTCGCTGAATACTTCGGTGCCGCTGATGTCGGGCATGGTCAGATCGAGAATCACGGCGGCCAACCGCCGGTGGTGAAGCTCGTAGAGCCGCACGCCTTCGCGGCCACTCGAAGCACACAGCGTTTCGAACCCCGCCGCTTGCAGTGTCTTGTTCATCACGGCGAGCACCGCAGCGTCGTCGTCGATCAACAGCAACAAACGCTGCGCGTTGGGGTGAGACAGCGACTGGGCGCGAGCGTCAAGTTCCAGCCTCACGCTGGCGCAGGGAAACAAAACCCGGAATTGGCTGCCCGCACCCGGTTTGCTGTGCAACTGGATCGCGCCGCGGTGGCCCCGAACAATCCCCAAAACGGCAGCCAGCCCCAGGCCACGACCGCTGAACTTGGTGGTGAAGAAGGGGTCGAAGATCTTTCCGCGCGCCGCCTCGCTGATGCCGAGCCCCGTGTCGGTAACCTCCACGTAAACGTAGTCGCCGGGCAACACGCCTTCGCCGTGAGTGCACGAAGTGAGATCGATCTCGGTCAGGTGCGTGGCACCCGTAGCGACGCGGACGCTGCCGGAGCGCTCGATGGACTCGGCCGCATTGGTCACCAAGCTCATGATGACCTGCCGCAGCTGAGTCACGTCGACGTCGATATCGGGAGCAGCGTCAGCCAGCTCGTAATCGATGCTGACTCGCTTGGGCATCGATGCGTTCAGAAGCGGGACCATGCGCGATACTTCGTGGGACAGGTTGACGCGCTCGATCCGGAAATGACCCTTGCCGGAGTAGGCGAGCATTTGCCTGGTGAGGTCTTGCGCCCGCTGGGCCGCCTCCTCGAGCGCCACCAATAGCTCGTCGAGCTCGGAACCGCGTTCGCACAGCTCGCGGGCCAGAGCTGCGTTGCCCATGACTCCGACCAAAAGATTGTTGAAGTCGTGGGCGATGCCGCCGGCCAGCACGCCCAGACTCTCGAGCTTTTGCGTTTGCAGCAGCTTGGCCTCGAGACGCCGTCGTTCTTGCTCGGCGCGCTTACGCTCGGTGATGTCCAAAAAGGTGACGATCGCACCGGTGGTTGCACCGGTTTTGCGGTCCAACAGCGGAACGGCCGTGTAGAGTCCCCAGGCCAGCTCGCCCGAAGGGCGGCGCACGCCGAACACCTTGGGTCCCTGCGGTTTTCCGGTTGCGAGAGCTGGCGTCACGGGGAAATCGGTCACCACCGCGGGCTGACCATTTTCGTGATAGGTGATGGTTTCGAAGTCGACCGCGTAGCGCTGGACCATCTCGTCGTAAGAAAGGCCATACATGCGGCATGCCTCCGCGTTAGCGTGGACGATGGAGCCATCGGCAAGCACGTGAACCAGGCCCCCGGGCAACGCGTCGACGATGCGCCGGTTCAGCTCTTCGCTGGCGCTCAAAGCCTCCTCTGTGCGCATTCGTTCCTGGATGTCCCGCTCCAAGCTCGCGTTGGCTTGCTCGAGCTCTTGGGTGCGCTGGCGCACTCGGCGCTCGAGCTCTTCGTTGGCTCGCTTGAGCTGCTCATGGCTTTGTTTCAGCGCATCTTCCGCCTGTTTGCGGGCAAAGAAGCCCGGCACCTCGAAACTGGTCACCTGAGCGCGAATGCCGGGGTGCCGCCGCAAATAGGCTCTAATGCGCTCTTCGATGCGCGAAGGCGGAGCCATGATGAAGCGGCACGCCCGGTCGCCCTTGGCCCGACAGGTGATTTCGCTGGCCACGAGCTCGAGCCTGAAGCTCGATTCGCACCACCCTGACGAATAGCCGGCGCTCATCACACACACGGGTGAGTCGCTCGCCTTTTTCGCCGAAAGCCATGAGTCCGACTCGAACGAATAGGGATGATCGTAAACTAGATAGAAATCTTCGTCGGGCGTGGGATTGCTCTCGTCGAGAATCTCGACGAACGCCCAACCCGCATGTGCGAAATGTATCGGGCCTGCGGAGAGGCGGGCCAACGGGTCATCCATGCCCATGCGAGCCGCGAACACTTTGGCGTCTGCCAGGCCCATCGCGTGAGCGATGTCGAACAACAGGCTCCGGGCCACCGAAAGCGCCTCACGCTCGTCGTCGCCCGGGTACAACCCGCGCACCATCTCGAAGAACTCGACCGACATGGCGCCGGCGCGTACCAACATGTAGCGCTGGCCCGACAGCTCGATGGTTCCCCGCTCCGGTTGCTCGGTCCTATTCGCAAAGTACTCGGCCACATATTGCTGAGCCTGTTCGAATAGAGGTTCGAACTTGTCGGGCACTTTTGCGGTTCGCACCTGACTCCCGGCGTTGTGACATGGCGCAGCTCCCACACGAACCGCACCGAACAGGCCGACAGTTTAGGCCTTTTCGTCATAGAAGAGCAACCATTGCTCCGGTCCGGCAGGTCAGGTATGGGTCGAGCTGGTCGCCTGCCAGTGGCACGCGGCGCTGGTGTTCGGTCTTCAAGCCCTACGCTCTACCCTCTACCTCCTTCGCTAGACTCCGATGAAAGTCTCGGTCTGTGTCGCCACCTACAACCGTGGAGCACTGCTCAAAGAGCTGCTCCAAGATCTGGCCCGGCAAGATATGGACCGCCACCAATTCGAAGTCGTGGTGGTCGATGATGGGTCAAGTCCACCCGCAGCCGAGTTCGTGAGTGACTTCAGTGCGCTTGAAAACTTTCGGCTGCTGCGCCAGGACAATGCCGGTGCTGCAGCAGCACGGCACCACGCCATCGAGCAGGCCAGAGGCGAGATTATCGTCATCGTCGATGATGACATGCGCTTGCCCACGAATTTCCTGAGCAGCCACCTCAAAGCACACGATGAAGGCGCAGAGGTCGTGCAAGGCTTGATCCGCACGGCGCCCTCGGTCTCTAGCATGCCGCTGTTCGAACGCTTTCACGCGCAGCAGCTGGAAGAGACCGTGGCGGACTACGAAAACGGCCGCTACGCATTTCGTGGGTCCCACCTGTGCACGGGTAACGTGTCCTTCAGGCGCGCCTTGTATTGGGCCGTGGGAGGCTTCGACAAAACGCTGCCTCGTTCAGAGGACCGCGAGCTGGGCATCCGCTTCGAAAAGTCCGGGGCCAAGCTGCGCTTTTGCGCCCAAGCAGAAACGACCCACCTTTCGGACCACGACAACGTCGACGTCTGGCTCGAGCGCGGTTTCAAGTATGGGCTCTGGGACTCGCGCATCAGCAAGAAGCATCCCGAATTCATCGCAGCGAATCCGTGGGCTTTCTTGTTCGACGTGAGCCCTTTGTCGCGACCTATCTTGTTCAGCGTGCTCGCAGCGCCTTGGCTTGCTCCAAAGCTTTCGCGGGGCACCATGAACCTTGCCAGCCGCCTCGACCGCTTGAGCCTCGAGCGCGTGGCCATTGCTGCTACCACGCTTGCCTACGGCATCGAATACTTCCGCGGCGTGCGCGAGGACGCCGGCTCCCTGAAGTCCGCGCTAGAAGAATTGGTCAGCTACACGAAGCGGCGTTCTCCGGAGGCTTGAGTGTTGGGTAAGATTCGCGACAGTTTCACGCGGTTTTCGCAGGCGGTCAGGCAAGACCACTACTGGATTCGCGAGCGGCGCCAGAAGTACCAGAACGAAGTGTTGGGCCCCGAAAAAATGCTGCCCAACATGGTGACGATGATCGGCTACCAAATGGCCGTCGCCGTCCGCATCATGCAGCTCTTGAAGGACCTGGGAATTCCGATCGCTCCCCAGGTGGTGTCACGCCTCATCCGCCACCTCTATAGCGCGGAGATTCACTGGGAAGCTCAAATTGCCCCGGGCGTGACTCTGATTCACGGCAACGGAGTCGTGATCAGCCGAGCTGCCAGCGTGAGTGAAGAGTGCATTCTGTTTCAGAACATCACGCTGGGGCTAGGCATCGATGCCAAGACTCGCGTTTCTGGTGCACCCAAGCTCGAGCGCAACGTACACGTGGGACCCGGTGCAACCCTGCTCGGTCCGATCACCATCGGCGAAGGAAGCAAGATCATGGCAGGCGCGGTGGTGACCGAGTCCGTGCCGCCCTATTCAGTGGTGCGACCCGCACCGGCCGAAGTCCAGCCTCGAACCAAGCCTGACAACAGGTAGCATCACGTCAGCCTGCCCCAAAACAGGCGCGTGGCGTACTCGAAGCGCACCTGGCCGCCTCGTTCATGCTCCCGGAACAATGCCTTCAGCGCCGCTACCAGCGGGGCATGATTCGGGTGCTCCGGAAGCGGTACGTAAGAGGACGAAAGCGCGCGGCCCAAAAAGCCCTCGAGATCCAGACTCTGATGATGCGCGAACTCGTCAATCCCCCACAGTTGATGCGAAAAGAACCGTTCCATCGCGGCTTCGGCCGCTGCGTAGCGCTGAAGCACGCTCGCGTAGTCGTCCGAGTAGCGCAACAACAGTTCGTCGTAGGCACGCAAGAATGGCGACGCATCCAGCTTGCGCTCGTTCCACACCAGGGCAGCATAAGAGCCCGGTCGCAAAATGCGTTGAAACTCGCGGCGGGCAGCGTCTTTGTCGAACCAATGAAACGACTGCGCAGCCACCACCAAGTCGACACTGCCGGCGTCGAGCGTGGTGGCCTCGGCGCGCGCAGCAATGCTGCGGAACTTGACGTAGCCGCCCAGCCATGTTTCTGCCGCGAGCCGCATGTCCGGATTTGGCTCGATCGCATACACCCAATTGCCACGGTCCAGGAAGTACTGGGTCGAAATGCCCGTGCCCGAGCCCACATCGGCGATCACCGACTCGGAGTCGTAACCCACACGGCGTCGCAACGTTCGCGCCAGCTCGTCTGGATAGCCAGGGCGATACTTGACGTAGTCGTTGACCCGTCGCGAAAAGCGCAGGCTGGCATCGTGAACCAGAGCCACCTAGCCCACCATAGCAGACCCTGACGCAGCGGAGAACATGCCCGGTGCTCACTTGCGCCGAAGCAGCCGCGCCAACCTGCTTCTGGCCTGCGGATCTACCTTTTGTAGCTGGCGGAGCCCGTGCTGAGCCAGGTTTCTTTCGCCATGCCCATTGAGGCCCAGAATCAATTGCTGAAGCCATTGCGACTGGACGCTCGGATCCATGTAGGGAAGCACGTCGAAACGTGCGAAGCGGCGCAACGCCGGCAGCACCGCACGATCCCCTTTGGGATTCTCCAAGAGACCCGCCAAGCGCACCTCGGGCAATAGATTCGTGTCGGTGCTCATGGGGGCGCCCTCGGCCAGCTCGAGCATCTCGGCTCTGGACAAAGCAAAGAGCTGCAAGAGTTGCACCGGATCGCGAACCGTTAACCGCCTGAATAGGCGCTCCACCGAGGGCTCTTTGGCGCGAACGTAGAGGCGCTCCGGAATGAACTTCAAGCTGCTCTTGGAGCCAATGAAGAGCACGTCACCGTGCTGCGGATGGGCGACGGTGAAAGCTTCTGGAAACGCGTCGACGAAGGCACGGACGATGGAGCGGAACGTGTCGGCGTCCATGCGAAATAGAGCCAACCACTGGGCATAGATTCCGCCCCGGTTCAGCCGCGACTCGACGATCTCGAAGAATTCCCGGGTAAACAAGTTTGCCGCACCGGAGCGCCACGGGTGCGAGGGCTGAGACACGATGATGTCGTAGCTCTGTTGTTCCATGAGCAGCGTGCTGCGCGCGTCGTCGAAGGTCAACGTCAAGCGAGGGTCCGTAAACCCCGCGGCGTCTGGGCTGAGCACGCTCAGCACCGCGTCTCGCATCAACGGTTCGAGCTCGACCACTCGCAGCGATTCGATGTGTGTGAACTCGAGGGCGCGCATGGTGGCTCCGCCGCCCAGACCCACCACGAACGCCGAGCGCGGATTCTCGTGCAGAAGGTAGGGATAGATGCCCAGCAATGATTCCATCAGCAAAGCGTTGAACGGATCGCGCGCATCGATGCGCGACTCGTTCAACCCGTTGTTGTAGAGTTTGAAGTCACGACCATTGCTGGTCTCGAGGCTGATCAGGCCTGTTTTACCTTCACGCATGAATACGCTGCGCTGATCACGTTTCGACGCTGCGAGGTCGAGTCGAGTGGCTGCCAGCAGGCTTCGATAGTCGGGAGCAGGGAGCCACCACAAGAGCAGGACCCCCAAGGTCCAAGCCGCCGGCACGGCCAGCGCCCAGCGTTCCCTGAGCTCCGACCAGAAGACGAAGGGCGAGAGCAAGATCAAAGCGGCCGTCCAGGTCAACAAATGCGGCGTGCCGTACGTCGGTAGCCAATAAAATCCCGCAATGACCGAACCGGCGATGCCGGCCAGAGTATTGACGGCATACGCTCGCCCCACGCTTTTTCCGAGCTCTTGGCGCTCGCCGCAATAGACACGCAAGCTCAGCGGGAATAGCGCTCCAAATAGCCAGGTCGAAGGCAGCACGACCGCAAAGACCAAAGCATAGCGCGCAAGGTGGACTTCAGTCGGTGACGCCGCCGCCTCGAGCAGGGACGCGTTCGCACCGGGTATGACCGATAGACCACTGCGCGTGAGGAGCAGACACAAACCGAGCACGCACAAGCCGAGCACCAACTGCTTCTCGGGCCTTGGCCAGCGGTCGAGGTAGCGGCGAAGCGACCACGAGCCCAGCGCTATGCCGAGCAAAAAGGCCGCTAGAATTGCCGAAAAGCCGTAGATCGTCGTGCCGACGAACATTACCAAGTACTTGGTGTACGCCACCTCGACGGCGATCGACACGAAGCCCGTCAAGGCGAGCACGCCCAGCGCCTTGTATCGAACCCGAGTGAGGCGCGGCGCGCCGCGCTGCCGAGCGGCGCTTGGCAGCGCGACCGGTGACCCCGAACGCCTTCGCACCGCGACGCCAATCGCGACCACGAGCAGGTTGAAGCCGCAGGCAACGAAACTAGCGCCGTTCAATCCCAGCAACGGAATGAATACGAACCCGCTCGAGAGCGCGCCCAGCACCGCACCCATCGTGTTGAATCCGTACAAGTCGCTCAAACTCGTGCCGATGGACTGCTGCTGCCCGGCCAGAGTATGTGCCATCAAGGGGAACGTCGCACCCATGCCCAGCGTCGGCACCAAGAGGAGCGTCATGCAGACGGCGAATTTCGCGACGAGGCTCGCGCCCAACCAAGGGGCCAGCGCCATTAGGTGATCTAGGTGCAGCAGCACCGGCAGCAGCACCAAACCCGACACGCCGATCAGCGCCTCGACTATCAAATAGCTCTTGAAGCTGTCCGCGAGCAGGCGCCTCGAGCGAGCGACCCAATAGCTGCCAAGGCCGAGACCCAAGAAGAATGCGGCAACCACCGTGCTCACGGCCGCACTGCTCGCGCCCATGCTGAGCCCCAAAAGCCGGACCCAGGTCACCTGGTAGGTGAGACTCGCCACGCCGGACAGCGCCAGCATCGGGCCGAGCGCTCGGATCATCCCCAACCGCGGTCCGCCAGCGCCCGCTGCACCCGCGCGATATGTGCATGATCGGTGGTCTCGAGCACCACCGTAACGCTGACCTTCGCTACATCCGCTGGCGCGAAGCTGCGATCGTGCTGGACTTGCAGAATATTGGCACCGAGCTCGGAAACTACTCCGAGCAGCGAAGCGAGCGACCCGGGGTGGTCCTCCAGCTCGACCGAGAAGCGGTACACACGCCCCGCAGAAGCAAGCCCACGCTCGATGATTCTCGAGATCATGTTCAGATCGATGTTGCCGCCGCTGAGGATGGCAGCCACCTTGCGGCCCTGCAGCGCTTGGGGCCTTTTCAGAGCGTAGGCCACCGCCGCGCCTCCGGCCCCCTCCACGACGGCTTTCTCCACCTCCATCAAGCGAACCAAGGCCGCGGCGATCTCCGGCTCGCTCACGGTTTCGACTCTGGAGATGCGGTCTTTCGAAAGCGCAAACGCGAGGGCACCGGCCTTGCCGACCGCCAACCCGTCAGCCAAGCTGGGTCTGACTTCGACGCTCACGGGGGCTCCCGCTTCGAGAGCCCGAGTCAAGGTGGGAGCACTTTCCGACTCGACGCCGATGATCTCGATGTTCGGTGCGGCCGCTAGGGCCACCGCGATGCCGGCTACCAGACCGCCACCGCCCACAGGAACCAACACCGCGTCGAGCTCCGGCAGCTGCTCGACGAGCTCGAGCCCCACGGTTCCCTGACCAGCGATGATCGCCTCGTCGTCGAAGCCGTGCACGAAGCAGAGTCCTTCCGCCTCGGCTCGCTCCAAAGCCCGAGCGCGAGCCTCCTCGAAGTTGCTTCCGGCGAGCTCTACCTTGGCCCCGTACGCGCGGCATTGGCTCACCTTCACGATGGGCGCGAGCTTGGGCATCACCACACTCACGGGAATGCCCAAGCGCTCTCCGTGATACGACAATCCGAGCGCGTGGTTCCCGGCAGATGCGGCAATCACCCCCAGCGAGCGCTCGGCCGCGCTGAGGTTGAGCAGCCGGTTGCAAGCGCCCCGCTCTTTGAAGCTCCCCGTGACCTGCTGGTGCTCGCACTTCAAGAATAGATCGAACCCGCAGAAACGGCTGAGTACGGGTGAGCGGTAGAGCGGCGTCGAACGAAGGCGTCCGCGTAACGCTTCGCGTGCTCGCTGAACGACTTCGCTAGTGACTTGCATCGGGAGCGCAGTGGCCCCCCGAGATTACTCTTTTTCGCGTTCGATCGCGAAGACTACGCGCACTCGATGCCTGACCATGATTTGCCCGCTTTCGATGGGCACCTTGCTCATCTCGGCGCGAGCGAGACCTACGGCCGGCATGGGCACGAAGCCACCCGCCTCTTCGTCCATGATCGAGACGATGTGACCGAGACGTACTCCTGCAAGCTGGGCCAATTCGCTGGCTTGTTTGCGAGCGTTGGCGACGGCTTCGCTGCGGGCCTGCTGCGTCAACGGCTTTTCGTCGTCGATCTCGAAGGAGACACCCCAGGCTTGATTGGCGCCCGCCGAGACCGCCTGATTCAACACTTCACCCACTTTGCTCAGATCGCGCAAGGTGACCTGCAGCATGTTGGAAACGCGGTACACGAGCTCGGTCCGTCGCCGGCCTTCGGGGGGCCCGGGGTGCGGAGCCGGCGCGACTTCAGCGCGGGCGCTCGCGCCGGGTTTGAGAGGCACCGGTGCGGTCTCGGAGCTGCTCGTCATGGGTTCCATCACGCCGAGGTCGATCTGTTCCGAATGGATGTTGAAGTCGCGAGTCTGCAGATCTTCGGGCTTCACTCCGGATTGCTTGAGCGCGTCGATCAAGCGTTGCATCTGCTGGTTCGCCGACTCGACCGCTGCGTTCGCATCGCGCGCGCGCGCCTCGACCCCCAACTGAAGTCTGACGACGTCGGGCTTGCCGCGGGCTTCACCTTCGCCGACGACCACCACGACATCGGTGGGAACTGCCCCCGAGCCGGCCACCACCTCGGTCTTGTGCATACAACCCGAAAAAAGCGCGGCACCCAACGCGGTAAGCAAAAGTGTCACAGGTGAGATGTTCATGAATTCCTATCCTTCCAGAAGACGAGCCGTTACTCCGGGTAGCGCCCGACCACCAACCGTCAAGATCAACGCCGCCCCACTCTCCCCCTTACAGGTCCCCCCA
>CBFGRJ010000110.1:0-19545 GCA_965651135.1 uncultured Myxococcales bacterium | reverse complement strand
TTCATCGTATTCGCCAAAGCTGACACCGTCTCCCAATACCTCGCCAGCGGCGTTGCACATGTCCCAGTAGGCGACGCTGCGGTCGTGGTGCACGATGAAGCGCTTGGTGACGAAATGACCTCCGGGAACCTGTCGATGAAACTCCGCCATGTAAGCGATGAGTGGCGCCCAGCCTTTGGCCTGCGTGAGCGGATCGGTGTAGCAGCAGTCACGGGCTAACGCCTGTTCGAACAATCGCTGCTTGGCTTCGGGGGTTGGCGCCTTCCACGACGCGACGTACGTCTCCCAGGTTTTTTCGAAAGAATTGCTCATGGGTATGTGTCTCCGTTGACGTGAGTGTTCACAGCAAGTGGTCACAGCAATAGCGCAAGCAAACCGTGCAGTTTTGATATTTCGTGCGATTGGACGCGTGGCGCGCGGAGCCTGCTCGCCGGAGCCGGTCCGCGGCTTCGCGAAGCAGGGCGGCTACGATCGCAGAGCCCGGCTTGGGCGGCGCTCGGACACCGTGAGCGCACGGCGCAGGGCATCGTAGCCGTAGCGCTGGCGTATCGAGTCGACGGCGCTGTGCATGGCTTCGTGGTTGTCGAAGAGCGAGAGTTGCTCGTTGTAGAGGCCGAGGTTCGAGAGCGCGACGCCGAGTAGGCGAATAGGGAGTCTTCGGCGGCGGGCGCGCTGGAAGAGATCGCGGACCACGGGGTAGAGCTCGAGCTCGGAATGCGTGGGGGTGAGGGTGCGTGAGCGCGCGAGGGTATGGAAGTCGGCGTAGCGAAGCTTGATTGTGACCGTGCGGGCTTTGACGCCGCGTTTGCGAGCGCGCCAACAGACTCGTTCGCATAGCGCGCATAGCATGCGGTCGATATGCGTAGGGTCGCGCACGTCTTCGCGGAAGGTACGCTCGTTGGAGATGCTGCCGATGGCAGAGCCGGTGGGATCGTGTTCTTGGAAGGCGGGACGCTCGCGGCCAAGCTCGTGGGCTCCCTGACCGCGGCAGCCGAGTTGAATGCTCCGCGCCCAGGCTCCGAAGATGCGCTGCAGCACTTGGGGTGGGGCGGCGGCGACTTGTCCGAGCGTGGTCAGGCCGTGGGCGTGGAGCTTTTGTTCGGCGACGGGTCCGATGCCCGGGAACTTGCGCACTGGAAGCTGGCTCAAGAACGCGGCTTCGCTGCCTGCGGGCACGAGCAGCACGCCTTGGGGTTTGGCCAAGCCGCTGGCAACTTTGGCCACCGAGCGGCTCGTCGCGATGCCGACGCTTGCGGGTAGGCCGGTGCGCTGTTGGATCTCTCTGGTGAGTTGGCGCACGACGCGTTCGATGGTGGCATCGGGGCTATTATCGCCGGGGGCGTGGTAGAGGCGTTCGCATCCGGAAAAGTCGAGGAACATTTCGTCGATGCTCGCGACCTGTGAAACGGGTGTGTAGTTTTCGGCGATGTGGCGTACGCGTTTGGCGTAGTCTCCGTAGATGCCGTGGCGCGTGGGTAAGAAGATGGCATGAGGCGCGAGCTTGACGGCTTGGGTTAGTGACATGCCGGAGCGCACTCCGAAGGCGCGCACCTCGTAGCTGGCCGCGGTGACCACGCCGCGCTGGCCGGGTAAGCCTCCCACCACCACGGGTTTGCCGACCAAGTTGGGATCGAGCAGCCGCTCGACGGACACGAAGAAGGTGTCGAGGTCGAGGCAGCAAATCCGCGGCGCCGTGAGGGCCATGTGAATTGAATACTGGAAATATGTTCAGTATTCAATGGCGTGCGGCAACCCCGCGTTCCTCAAGCACTTCGCTGACGGGTTACCCAGCCTTGGACGAACGCTTCGGCTGAGCCTGCGTCGATCTCGGGCTGGAGCTCGGCGTGGTGTTGCTCGAGGTACTCGAAGCCCTGCGCGAGCAGCGCCTTGCCTTCTGCAGGGCCTGTCATGCGCAAGCGCAGAGAGTTGGGTTTGCCTGCCTCCGTGGCGTCGAGCTCGAGAGCGAACGACGCCCAGGGGCAGCAGCGTGTTTCGTTGTTCACGAACCGCGCAAGCTCGAGCCAGCGCTGCGGGTCGCCCTGGTAGTGAAAGAGATAGCCATCGGTGAGCTCTTCGATCTTGGTGGGCCAACGGCGGATCACGTTGAGGCCGAGCTCGAGCGCTTTGGCACGCTCGTGTTGTGTGACGGCGTACGGATCGCAGGCGATGGGAATGCTTGGTGGGGTCATGCCGGTGTTCTCCTTTCACCCAGTAGGCCCGAACGGCGTAGCTGTGACTCGATTCGTCGCTGGTCAGAGCCGATCAGGGCTTTAGCCAACGGCTCTTGGCCGCGGCCGTGGCGACGCTACCGAGCGCCACACCGGCGATGACGCCTGCGACGCCAACTACGCCCAGCCGAATGCAGCCGAGGCTTGCGGAAAGCACGGCAATGCTTCCGGCCGTGAGCCAATTGTAGAGGCGCTCCCGACGCTGCCGGCCGCGTAGGCCGATCAGCGCGCCGCCGACGGTTCCCACCAAGAGGGCGAACCCGTTGCAGAACACGGAGCCCCCGGCCAGGCTGCACTCGACGCCCACGCTATCGAGAAAGAGGCCGGAAGCCAGAGGTAAGCTGCCCGCCAAAAGGCCCGTGGTCACGTTTTCGGCCCCGATCCGGTCACGCCATCTGAGCCAGACGGCGAGCCCCAGCAAAACCAGCGCGGTGCAGGTGCTCGCTTCGCGTCCGCGCCGTTCGACCAAGCAAAGCGCTATCAAAGGTATCAGCAAAAAGGCTATTCGCGACGCACTTCGCAAGCGTCCCAGCTCGTAGGCGCGCAGGCTACGCATTTTCAATTCCTCAAGGTTCACCATGAAGGCTCCTCCATAATCCACGAAGCCGATCGAGGGCGCGCTGCTTGCGTTTGCGTTGGGCAGGACCGGTTGCGGCTTTGTATTCGGTAGCTGGCGCGAACCCGAGCGCCACGCGATCGGCCTCGGTGAGCTCGCCGAGTGCGTGCTTCAGAGTCATGGCGAGCTCACGCCCAATCAGGCGCTCTTCTTGCGAAGCGGCCTCTTCGATGCGACCTTCGAGCGTGCCTAGATCGTAAACTTCGCGCCGGCGCTGGAGGCGTTTGCGTTGCGTCTTGATTTCGTAGCTCGCGATGCCGAACGCCCACGATAGACCGTCGCGCGTGCGATCGAAGTCCGCGCTGCGCGAGCAGATTTTCAAGAAGGCTTCCTGGGCGATGTCCTCTGCGTCTGCGCGCTGGCCGACACCCCGTTCCGCGAAGCTCAAGAGCACGGGCCACAGCTCGCTCAGCAGCACCTCGATGGCCGAACGATCGCCATCGGCGAGCCGCACCAGAGCGGCGTGGATGATGCTACGGCGGGTAGAGTCCATCAGGGGTGCACGATGCCGTAGCAGTAGGCCCTCGCGAGGCCGGCGTGACATTTCTTACGACTTGTGGAGTTTGCGGCCGGTCTGACCGTGATCGACTTCGACCTTGCCATGCACTTTGGTTGCGCTGGGCTTGCCGAGCCGATCCAAACGGCGGAGTAGCTCGCGGGCGCTCGGTGCAGGGGGTGGGGTCTTCTTGGTTGCCATGGCCGCATTGTAAGCGTTTCGGCGTATGACCCGAACGACTTGACGAGCCGGACGCGCGCACCGAGCATGCGCCCATGGAGCACCTGTTGATTTTGGGCGCCAGCCGTGGGCTCGGTCTGGCCCTGGCCCGCTTGGCGCTGGCGAAAAAGTACCGCGTGACGGGTCTGGTTCGGCGCCGTGACGGTGAGGTGGAGACCCTGATTCGAAATGAGCCCGAGCGATTCCGAGCACTGATCGGTGACGTGCGCTCGGAGCTCGAGCTCGAGCGCGCGGCTCGTGAGCTCGACGGTGGTCCTTTGGTGGACGTGCTCATTTACAATGCCGCGATTCATCTCGAGCACGACAAGCCCGATATCGAGGCACTCGATCCCCAGGCGCTGCTCGAGACGCTCGATGTGAATGTCGTGGGAGCGGCCAGAGCCACCAAACATTTTCGGCGGCTGCTCGCGCCGGGGGCCCTGCTCGTGTTCATTTCATCCGAGGCGGGCAGCATTCAGGATGCTTGGCGACAAAGCGAATATGGCTATTGCATGTCGAAGGCTGCGCTCAACATGTTGGCCAAGCTTTTGGCCAACCGGGAGCGAGCGTTGAATTCGGGCATTCAGGTGCTGGCGCTGCATCCGGGGTGGGTGCGCACCGACATGGGTGGCCAGCAAGCGACGCTCTCTCCAGAGGAGTCGGCCGAGGCCATCTTGTCCACGCTGGCTGAACGCGAGAGCCATGCCGGACCGACGTTCGTCGATCGTTTCGGCCAGGCCATGGCGTGGTGACGTCATGCGACCGCGGCTGAGGCCGCCGCCGGCGCGCCAGTGCTTCGCCGCCGGCCGCCGTGTTTGAATGCTCATATCGGCGCTGTTTTCGAGAGGGCATGCGCGTTGCACAGCCCCGGAGCCATGCATTCTTCGGCACCCGCTACCATCATGGGGCGCCCTCTGGGTATGGCGACCGCTCACGCTTCAGGGCTTGCGGGGCTCGAGCCCTATCCGATTCGGGTCGAGGTGTGTTGCTTTAGAGGTCCCGCTTGCTTTCAGCTCGTAGGGCTGGCCGAGGCAGCCGTGCGAGAAGCGCGAGTGCGCGTGTCGAGCGCTCTTGCGGGCATGGGTATCTTGCTCGACGCGTATGCTTTGACCATCAATTTGGCCCCGGCGGGGATCAAAAAAACGGGCGCAGCCTTGGATCTCGCCATTGCCGTCGGTGTGCTGGGCGCCATCGAACGCGTGCCACCTCGCGCTATCGTTGACACGCTGCTCGTCGGCGAGCTGTCGCTCGATGGACGAGTGCAACCCGTGGGTGGTGTGCTGCCCACGCTCTACGGCGCTCGTGACGCCGGGCAGCGAGAGGTGATCGTGCCGGAAAAGAACCGTAAGGAGGCAGGACTGGCTCGAGGGATCGTCGTGCGCGCGGCCTCCAACCTCGAGGACATCGTTGCGCATTTTTGCGGTGAGCGGCCGCTGCCCCAGGTAGGGGCCACCGCGTTCAACCCCGAAGCCTACCAGGGCCGGTGTCCGGATCTCAGCGAGGTTCGCGGCCAATCCGGAGCTCGGCGGGCGCTCGAAATCGCGGCTGCAGGCCATCATAACCTGCTCATGGTGGGGTCGCCCGGCAGCGGCAAAACGCTGTTGGCTCGCAGCTTGCCGTCGGTCTTGCCCCTGCTCAGCTATGACGAGGCGATCGAGGCCACCAAGATTCATAGCGTTGCCGGATTGGTCAGCGCCCACAAAGGCATCGTCGACCAGCGACCGTTCCGCGCTCCTCATCACACCATCAGCGAGGCAGGTCTCGTGGGCGGTGGCGAGGTGCCGCGACCGGGAGAGCTGACGCTGGCACACCATGGTGTGCTGTTTCTAGATGAGCTGGCTGAGTTTCGCCGCAGCGCGCTGGAAGCCATGCGCCAACCGCTGGAAGACGGTGTGGTCAGCATCGTGCGCGCCAAGGCCCGCGCCACCTATCCGGCTCGCCCACTCTTGGTGGCGGCCGTCAATCCGTGCCCCTGCGGCTATCACGAGCACCCGAGCCGCCGCTGCCGGTGCAGCGACAAGATGCGGCGCGCTTACCTCTCCAGGTTATCGGGCCCGCTCTTGGATCGACTGGACCTGCATGTCCAGGTTCCTCCCGTGGAGTTCTCGTCGCTCACGGGCGACCGAACCCCGGAATCCTCGGCCGAAGTACGGGCGCGCGTGCTTTCGGCGCGGCAACGGCAGCAAGAGCGGTTCGAGGCTGGGCTCGTGTCCAGCCCGCTCAACGGAGCCCTCAGTCTCGACGATTTGCGGTCCGCTGCGCGCTCACCCGAAGCGCGTCATACCCTGGAGCAGGCAGTGAGTCGGTTGGGTTTGAGCGCGCGCGCGTTCGTCAAGGTGCTGCGCGTAGCCCGCACGGTGGCGGACCTAGAAGGCAGTCAAGAGGTCCGCCGTGAGCATCTGGCGGAGGGGATTCAGGGGCGCCTGTTCGATCCAAGCGTGATGGCGCCGGCAACGAACTCAATCGAAACCAATCCCGTAACCCAATAGGTGACGACATGACCGAAACGAAAACCAAGAAGATCTCCGACTCGCAGCACATGCAAAAACTCGATTCGCTGGTGGCCAGCACCAACAAAGAACATGGTGAAAATTCCGTCATGCGCCTGGGCGACGCTGCGGCCACCAAGCGCATGCCGTTCATTCCGAGCGGCGCGCTTTCGCTCGATCGCGCGCTTGGCGTGGGCGGCTATCCGCGCGGGCGGATCGTAGAAATCTTCGGGCCCGAGTCGAGCGGCAAGACCACGTTGACGCTACACGCCATCGCTCAGGCGCAGAGAGCGGGCGGTATTGCCGCATTCATCGACGCCGAACACGCGTTCGATCTCAGGTATGCCAAGGCGCTCGGCGTCGATCTGAACACGCTACTTGTCTCGCAACCCGACAATGGTGAACAGGCCCTGGATATCGCCGAGCACCTGGTGAGCTCTGGCGCGGTGGCCCTGGTGGTGGTCGATTCGGTGGCGGCGCTGGTGCCCAAGGCCGAGCTCGACGGAGACATGGGCGATGCTCACATGGGGCTGCACGCGAGGCTGATGAGCCAGGCGTTGCGCAAGGTGGCGGGGGTCGTGGCACGTTCCAACGCCACACTCATTTTCATCAACCAGCTGCGCCAAAAGATCGGTGTGGTGTTCGGCAATCCGGAGACCACGACCGGGGGTCAAGCGTTGCGCTTCTACAGCAGCGTGCGGCTCGACGTCAGACGCATCGGTAAGACGACCGCGGGAGACAGCGTTGTCGGCAACCGCACACGGGTGAAGATAGTCAAAAACAAATGCGCACCACCCTTCACCGAGGCGGAGTTCGACATCCGCTGGGGGACCGGGATCGACGTCGTAGGAGACCTAGTCGATGTTGCCGCTTCTCTCGGGATCCTCGAGCGTTCCGGCGCTCACTACAAAATGCAGGGCAAGACCTTGGCGCAGGGTAAAGAAAAGCTGCGCGACCTTCTGATGCAGGACCAAAAACTGTTTCAGAGCCTGTGGTCGAGTACCGCGAACGCCGAAGTTTCGGTGGGGCAAAAGCTAGTCGCTTGAGCCCCACCGGGCGACTGCGGCTCGAAGAGCGATCAGGGGCCCGTCAGGCAGTTTTCAGGTTGCGGGCCTTCGCTCGGACAAGGAACGTCGAACGTGGGAGGGAACGTGCCGTCGAGGATCACACTGGCCCGCGCGTTGGACGTCCCGCGGTATTCGGCGGCAGCCAGCGCGTTGTCTTTCAGGTACTCGTCCATCACGCGCACGAAGCTCCAACCTTCGATACCGGCGGGGACTTCTAGAGTTTCCGTGGGCATCGCATAGACGGTGAACGAGTAGCTATCGTTGTTGCGGGGTGGGGGATCATCCATGTCTTCCGGAGGAGGCATATTGGGGCAGGGGCCCATGAAGCCGTAGTCGTTGAACGGCGAGAACTGGCGCGCGCCGGCGATCTCCGTGGGCAGGTGGCCCGAGCTCAGCTCTGCAGGAATGCTCAGGGTCTCCGCAGGGATGTCCCAAATCACCCAGTGGTAGCCCTGGTTGTAGTCCATGGCGTTCGGATCGCGGGTTTCGAGGATGGTCACGTCCGTGAAGGTAATGGCGTAGCTGAGCGTGCCCTCGGGGCCTTCGGTCCAGGTCACCTCGGGCGAGACGCTCTCCGGAAACGGCTTGCCGTCGCACGTCGTGTCTTCGGGCATGGGCTCGCAGTTTCCGAAGTCGGGGCTCGAAACCGTGAACTCTTCGCCGAAGGCCCGGCTCGGGATGTCTTCGCAGCTGGGCCGCTCTGGTGGAGCCCCACCCATGCCGCCTTCACCAGCCTCGCCACCTGCACCGGCCGTTCCGCCAGCGTCTGTAGTGGATGCGCCGCCACTCGAAGAGCCGCCACTCGAAGAGCCGCCGCTCGAAGAGCCACCGCTCGAGGAACCACCACTGTTCGTGCCCCCACTGGGCTGACCCCCACTCGATGTACTGGTCGGGCTGCCCGAGCCCTTCGAGTCATCGTCGTCCGAGCCGCAAGCCCCGGAAACGAGGCCGCCAAGGGCCAGCGCGCCGAATACGAGCCAAGGTGCTTTTGTCATGTTTTCTCCGTAGGTGTCCTGGAAGCGCCAGCATGCCGGCTGGTTCGCGGGAGCGCTTCACCAGGGGTCGCTCCCATGCCGCCTACATCAGGCGACATCAATCCCAGCACGGTGATGCCCGCTGGTGGGAGCGGCGTATTTGGAAAGCTGTCGTTCTAAGGAGCGGCCATGCGGCCAATCTCGTGAGCAGCTGTTGGAAAGAAAGTCCCCGAGACCGCCGCGACCGTGCGGCCGCACGGCGGCTCGGGGAGAAGACGGGACGCCCTGGTGAGCGGGTGTCAGAGACCGGACAAGGCTTGCTGGACCTCGCCCTTGGGCCCTGTGATCTTACCGGTCAGCACGTCATTCGCCGTGACAGGTTTGCCGTAGTAGGCAGGATTCTCTTCGTCGTCCCACGAAATACCGGTAGCGCTCAGGCTGATTCCGGCAAAGGCGCCTTTCGTGCCGGACCAGAACACCACATCGGCGTCGTCTCCGAGCGTGGTGGCTTCCGCAAGCGCCGAGTAATCGACCAGGGTGAGCTTGGCGTCTGCGTTGAGTGAGAACTGGCTATCTTGCTTGAACGCGTTGACGGCGTCGTCGCTCATCAAGAGCATGGCGATTTCGCCTCCCTCGGCGCCGAATTGGGCGCCAACGCTGATGCCGCCCAAATCGTAGAATGCGGGATCGCTCCAGTTGTTTTGCTGGCGTGTCACGAGCACGCCCTCACCGCCGCTAGCGCCGATGCCCGCGGCGCCTCGACCGTACTTCGGCACGATGAACACGCCCTTGGCGCGGCTGATCAGCTCCTTCAAGCGCGAATCTTTTTTCATTTGGCCCAGTGTTGCTGCCGCATCCTTGACCAACTGTCGCGCCTCGGCCGCCTCGTCCGATGCTTCGGACGCCTCTCGTTCAACTGGCATGTTGTCCGTTGATGGGGTCCCTTGCCGTGCCGTGCCTTCTCGTGCGGTGTCCTCCTGTGGCATGGTCCCTTGGTCGCGGGTCACCTCTTCTTCTGGCTCTGCAGCCCGGATGTCGGGAGACCTCTCGCCTCGGTCGGAGTCCTTGTCGCAGCCTGTCAGTGCCAGGCACATGCCGGTCGTTAGCAGAATGATGGGTCGTTTCATGATTACCTCCGTTGTGGCGTTTCGATCGCTGGATCACCACTGCTCTGAGTAGCGTCTGGTCACGATGGTTCGAGCGTTGGCCGGCTAGCTCACGCCGACGACGCCAAAGCGCTCACCCTTGGTCGAGCGCGACCGCTCAGAGGCATATGCCGTGCCGACGAACGAGACCGCGGGGAAACAGTCGATCTGCCGTAGAACCCGGCTCGGCGTGGCGACTTTTGGACCCCGGTGAGGCAAAACGGCCCACGGCAAACGCGCCCTGAGCGATCACCCATCGATGACCCACTGCACGATCGGGCTTGGCGATTGGGCTTGGCGATTGGGCTTGGCGAGCGAGTGGGCTTGCTCGGGGTGCATGTCTCATTAGCGTTGAGTGAGCTCGATGAGCCCTTCCAACGGGCTGAAAAAACGCAAAAGGCGGGGGGACGGTAAGGAAAATTTCTTGGGTGAGAACCGGAGCAGATGGTCTGCTCGGGTCCAAATAAAAAATCTTCCTATCTTCCCGTCTTCCGTGAAGCAACAATCGCAACGTTCACTGCTAGGGTCGGTTGCTATCTTTGCGTGGGTCATGTGGGGTTCGATTTGTCGCGCGCCTCTCTGGTTTCGTGAGGTTCCGCGATAGAGCTTTCCCGAGCCGAGGTGCTCGGCTATCAAGCGCTCGTGACGTCGTCGTTGGAATCTCGAGTGACCCTGGCCACGCTGGCGGGCAGCGGCGCGCTCAGCGTGGCGCTGCTGGCGGCTTACATTCTCTACGGCAGTCAGCTGGCCTTTGCGCAGTTTGCGGATAGCTCGCTGGACGTAGTCACCGCCACAGTATTGGCGTGGACGGTTCGGGTCAGCGCCCGACCAGAAGATGCGGATCATCATTTCGGTCATCAACGAGCTCAGCCCCTCGGCGCTCTGGTCACCGCCGTTTTGACCGGCGTGCTGGCGGTCGAGGTGGTTCACCGGGCGCTGTCCGCCCTGATCGAGGGTCCCAGCGTACGCTTCGATTCATTCATCCTGTGGTGCTTCGCCGTCAAGATCGCGTTCAAGTCGAGCGTCTGGCTCGTGGTTCGGCGGCGTTCGTCCCGATCGCAACCCGCGATGAGCGCGCTCGCCGTCGACGCCAGAAACGATGTGCTCACCAGCGCTGTGGCGGTCGTTGGCTTCTTTGCAGCTCGTCATGGCGCCCCTCAACTCGACGCCTGGCTGGCGCTGCCCTTGGGGTTGGTGATTGGCTGGTCAGGTTGGAGGCTGGCGGGCGACAATGTGCGGCTGTTGATGGGGGAGGCGCCTCCCCTGGCGCGCCAGCAGGAGCTGTTGGCGTTGGCGCGCCGGGTCGTTGGAGTGCGGACCGCCTCGAGGCTCCGCGTTCACTACGTCGGCACGGAGCTTCACGCACACCTGGAGATCTCCGTCGATCCGAGCTTGACGGTGGGTGAGGCCCACGACATCGGTGAAGCGGTGCGCCGGAGCGTCGAAGCGGAGCTCGACGTGAGCCGCTGCTCGGTGCACATCGATCCGGACAAAAGCGGTGATCCAGAGTCAACGAGATGAGCTGGGCGGGCTGCCACCGTCAGGCCCGAGGGTGCGCATCAGCCGCTTCACGTCTTTGCGCAACTGGTCACGCGTGCCGAACGCTTCAGTCAGCGCGACGAGTTGGGCCTGGCGAGCCGGATCTTCTTGCTTGCAGAGCCGATAGTAGACCCAAGCGCCGTTGCGTCGTGTCTCGACGACTCCGGCGTGACGCAATACGGAAAGATGACGAGACACCGTCGGCTGAGTCAGCCCGAGTGCATCCATGATCTGCCGCACACACAGCTCCCCGTGAGACAGAAGGGCGACGATGCGCATGCGGGTTTCGTCCCCAAGCCCCTTGAATAGCTGAGCGAGCCCGTAAACCTCGAGGTGGCGAGCGCCTGACATAGCGAAATCAGCGGGTAATCCTGGTTTCGGGTGCCGAGGCGGTCAATCCTGATTCCGAATATGCGAATATTCGTATATACGTATGCAATGCTTGCACCTGCCCAGACCGAACTCCGTCCAGCATGCTGTGGTGGTCAAGCCCAAAGGCCCCCGGAGCGCCGTGGAGCGCCCGCGCGCAATCTTCGTGCCTTGGCGATCTCCGCGGCTTTGCGTGGTTGCCCTGGATGGAGGTCGTGTGCGGGAGGCGTACCTGCCACTTTCACGAGAAGCAGCGCAAACCATCCCACCCTTTGGAGCGTATAAGCTCCATGCTGCTTGCAGAACGAAGCGAGTTGGTTGAAGGTATCAAGCTGAGGCGCCGAACGCGTAAAGTAGGATAAAGTGGGATCTCCAATCGAAGCAGGAACCATCCTTGCCGGCAAATACCGGGTCGATCGAACCATCGGTACCGGTGGTATGGGGGTGGTAGTAGAGGCTACGGATACGCGGCTCGAACGCCGGGTCGCCATCAAGTTCCTGCTGCCCGAATATGCCGAACACGCCGAGGCTGCTTCTCGCTTCATGCGAGAGGCTCGCGCAGCAGTGAAGATCAAAAGCGATCACAGCGCGCGCGTGATCGATGTTGGTACGCTCGAAAACGGTTCTCCATACATGGTCATGGAGTACCTCGAGGGGGCGGACCTCGCGCAAATCTTGGAGAGAGACGGAGTACTGAGCGTCGAAGATGCCGCGCTCTATGTCATTCAGGCGTGTGAAGCGGTGGCCGAAGCCCACTCTCATGGCATCGTCCATCGCGATCTCAAGCCGGCCAACTTGTTCTTGGCGCAGCAGCCCGATGGTTCCGTGCGGATCAAGGTGCTCGATTTTGGCATTTCAAAGGTAGCCGAGACACAGAAGGACCACTCGCTGACACGCACCTCCTCGATGATGGGCTCTCCATTGTACATGTCGCCGGAGCAAATGCGCTCGACTCGGAACGTTGACCTGCGTACCGACATCTGGGCGCTGGGCGTGATCTTTTACGAGATGGTCACCGGCAGTTTGCCGTTCATTGCGAGCTCGGTGCCCGAGCTGTCGGCCAAGGTACTGTTGGAGGAGCACGAACCGCTCAGCTCGCGGCGCCCGGACCTACCCGTGGCGCTCGAGCGAGTCGTGGCGCGAGCCCTGTGCAAGAGCCCGGCGGATCGTTTTCCGAGCATCGCCGAGTTTGCCATGGAGCTGTTGCCGTTTGCTCCCCATCGCGCGCGCCACAACGTCGAGCGGATCACCAAAGTGCTCGCGGCGGCGGGCCTCTCCAACAGCCGCTTTACCGCCAGCCAGAGGCCGGCAGCGCTGACCGCGACAGAGGCAGATGAGTCGATGTCCGGCCGGACATTGCAGGGGCACGAGGCGATCACGCTCCAGGGGTCGCGTCAGAGCAGGGTGAGCTTGCCGGATGCGGAGATGCCCAACGCCACGCAGGTGAACTTCGGGCAGACTTCTGGGCCGCGCCGCAGCGGTCGGCTGGGCCTGTTCGCTGCGCTCTTGATCGGAGTGGCCGCGCTCGGCGCGGGCGCTGCGCTGTTCCTGACAGGGCCTGCAGAAGTGCCGGCGCCTCCCATGGGGGCGGCCAGGCAACCTGCCCTGGATATTGCGCCCGAGCCGAAGGTGTCGCCGCCGCAGCATGCGGTGGAGTCGAGTGCGCCGAGTGAACCGGCGGTGCAGGCGCCAGCCCCTTCAGCGAGCGCCGACGAGCCCAAGGGCCCGGAAGAAAAACAGAGCCCAGAAGGGAAACAGAGCCCAGAAGAAAAGTCGAGCCAGGATGCTGCGAAGCCGACCGCGCAAGTGAAGCGAGCTCCCGTGCAGCGACCACCGCGTCGGGCTGCCAAGCCTCCGGCACGAAAAGCAGCTGAGAGCCCTACGAAGACCGAAGCCGCTGCCAGCAGTCCGTTCGGCGAATTCGGCGGTCGCAAGTAGTCTAGAGCTATCGGCTGGCTCGTACTCGGTGGAACCTGATGGTGTTTGTCTCGCGTCCAGCGCCGAGGGGAATTGCCGCCACCATCACCACCACTTCTCCTGCTCTTGCCCAGCCCCTCGATAGCAAGTATCGATCGGCCTCTTCGAGCTGAGTCTCGACATCCGAATCCTTGGGTACGGCAACCGGCCAAGTGCCTCGGAGCAGATTGAGCAGACGCAACGTCGACTCACTCGAAGCCATGGCGATAATGGGAATCGGCGGTCGACACTTGGAAACTAGAAGCGCACTGGCTCGCGACCCAGCCAGCGTGATGATCGCGCGGGCTCCCACTTGTGCTGCTGCGCTGACCGCCGCGCTGGCAGCACCGGCCGCAAACGACTGATTGTTCTCGTCGACCCGAGGGCGATGACCTTCCCGTTCGTAGGCTTCTCCGCTAATGCAGAGCGTAGCCATGGCCTGGACGGCCTCGACTGGGTGATCTCCGGTAGCCGTCTCTTCGCTCAGCATGACGGCATCCGCACCGTCCAGCACGGCGTTGACCACGTCGGATGCTTCCGCTCTCGAGGGTCGCTTGGCATACACCATGGACCCCAACATCTGCGTGGCCACTACCGCCGGGCAGCCATGCGCTACCGCTTGACGTAGAATCTGCTTTTGCACGATGGGTACCCGCTCGAAGCTGAGCTCGACGCCCAGGTCGCCCCGAGCGACCATCACACCGTCAGAAGCCTCCAGGATCTCTTCCAGATTCTCCAGCGCTTCGGGCCTTTCGAGCTTGGCGATCAACGGGCGTCGCGGACTTTTCAGGGCTTCGCGTGCCCGATGCAGATCGTCCGCCTTGCGAACGAATGAGACGGCGACGATGTCGATGTCGGTCGTGGAGACATAAGCCAAGTCGCGCAAGTCCTTGTCGGTCAGCGTGGCGATGCTGAGCGACCTGCCGGGCAGGTTCAGCCCCTTCCTCGAGTGGAGCCTGCCTCCGCTCACCACTCGGCAGTGGACGTTCCTGCCATCGATACGCTCCACGACCAGTTCGATCGAGCCATCGGCCAACAGGACCGTCGCACCGGGTTCGAGATCCGAGGCGAGGTTTCCATAGCTTGCATGGACGCGGCTTTCGTCGCCCAGCACCTCGTCTGCAACCAGCGCGAACGGCTGCCCGTCGCTCAGCCACACGCCCGCATCGGGCAGTTGCCCCACCCGCAGCTTGGGACCCTGGATGTCCGCCAGCACGGCTATCGGTTGCTGCTCGAGGCGCGCGGCTTCTCGTACAGTCGCCAAGAGCGGTGCCATGGATTCGGCATCGCCATGCGAAAAATTGAGCCGGAAGCAATTGGCTCCAGCGCGGATCATGGCGCAGAGCGTTTCTATGTCCGAAGATGCGGGCCCAACTGTAGCGATGATGCTCGTATACTTCATGGTCTGTCGCTGGATTTCGGGGAGGCGTCGCAGCCTACCAGACGAGAGTTTCGGTAACACTCGTCCGGGAGTTGGCCGGGAGCTGACGGTCGTGAAACACTCCGTGGCATGCCGGATTCTCCTCTGGACCAGATCTTGGATCAGCTCAGGGCGAGTCTTCAGGCGAGGCGTGCGGATTTGGTCGACCGCGTTCGAGCCATCGAGCGAGCGCTCGGTGCCTACCAGAAAAGCGCCGAGGCAAAGATCGCCCATGACTTTGCCGTGGAGCATGCGCTCAGCCGGCCGAGGCTCGAGCCGCTCAGCCCGCGGCAAGCCGCTGAACAGCTGTATAGACTCGTCGCCACGTTACCCGAGCTCGAGCACTCACCTCAGCCACAGGCCGGGGCAAGCGCTGCTCCACCAGCGGAGCCGGTGGAGGATACTCCGAACGAGGATGAGCCGAGCACAGCCCCAGGGCTCAAGCCGCTTCCGGCGCTTCAGGCGCATTGTGTGGATCGCAGGCTGGTCGTCATTGGAGCCCTGGCCGGCCGCCGCAGAACGGACGCGTTCCCGCGTGTTCTCGAGGCACACACCGAATGGGTGGACACCGAGCGCGACGGCGTGCACGCGATCGGCAATCTACCTCAACGCATTCGGCAAGGTCGGGTCGGTGCCATCGTCATCTTGGACAGGCTGGTGCAACACAAGCACACCGATCCGGTGATTGCTGCTGCTCGTGACTCGCACACTCCGGTGGCATTTGCGGGGAAGGGCGGGCGCGCCTCCCTGATCCGAGCGCTGACCGAGCTCGAGGAGCGTCTCGAGCGGGGGCGAGGGCGCCAAGGCTCAACCTGACCGCGCATCGGGTCACTGGCCTCCGCCAGCGCCGTTCTGCTTCGATGCGACGAAGGGCATCGGCGTCGCGCTCGAAGCCAGCTCTTGTGTTGTCGCGGCCTCGCGAGCGGCGTGTCGCGCCGCGTATTCTTGCTGTCGTTGGCGCATCAGCTTTTGCAGGGCATCGCGAGTCACGCCGAGCCTCTCCGCCGTTTGCTGCGCTAGTGACGTCGAAGCAACGCCTTCTACGAACTTGTAGGTGGGCTCGAGGTGGTCGTCGAGGTCGACTTGCAAGAACCGCAGCGCTCCTCCTTTGCTCTCCCGCGCCAGACGCGCTGCGAACTGGAGAAAGTGGGTACTGATGAAGGCCACCGGCTTCATCTCCGCCAGCAACGACACGACCAGCTCGAAGATCTCTTCACCCTCGGAGGGGTTCGTGCCGCTGCACAGCTCGTCGAGCAAGACGAGACTCCCGACCGATAGGTTCTCGAACAACCGGCGAATCCGCAGCAACTCGGTGCCCAGGCGCCCCTCTTTCGCGTCCGCCTGAGTCTCGTGAATCAGCGAGACGAAGAGCCCTTCGCTGAAGCTCAACGTGGCGCTTTCGGCAGGCGCGAACAGACCCGCCTGAGCCAGCATTTGGCAAAGGCCCAGCGCCTGAAGCAGCCGCGTCTTGCCCCCCGAGTTGGGGCCCGTGATCACCACGATCGAACCAGAAGCTGCTTCGATATCGCAAGCGACGGGAGGGTCTTCTTCCAACAGCAGAAAGGGATTGAAGAGTGACCGGATGCTCAGCCCATCCGACTTGCCAAAATGGGGCAGGCAGACGCTCAATCCACGCTTCGTTGCCGCACGCCGAAACGCAAGCGCGGCGAGAAAGACCTCGAGCTCGAGCTGAATCTGCAGCAGGCCGACCAGGTAGCGATGAATACCATCGAACACTCCATACAAAAGCCGACCCAAGACCTCCCGCTCTCGAGCCCGGTAGCCTCTGAACAGCATCCGGAGCTTGGTCCAGAAGCGAGTCAACGGCGAGCTGTAGAACGGATTGGCCTCGTTCTCCGACGCGCGCACGATCTCGAAGCTGCGCAGCTGACCGTCGAAGCCGAGGCGCAAACGCACGTCGACCGTGGCTAGATGCGCTTCGTAGTCGAGAAGATCTCGCAAATTGCGATAACTGTCGCTCGCGAGCACCTCGGCGCCGAAGTGATGAATCGACCCGAGACCGCTCTCTGCAGCTTCGAAGCTGGTTGCCAGAAGGTCGAGGCTCGCTTTGGCGGAGCGTAAGATCTCCATCTGACGATGCACGCTATCCATGCGCTTGGAAATTTCTGCGGAGATGAGCAGTCGTTTGAAGTCTTCGATGGCGAGCCAAGCGCGCTCGCAGCTGCGAACCAGGTCGGGGCGCTCCGTGAGCTCTTTGAGTATCTCCTGGCGGTGAGCTACGACTCGCCGATCCGGCGGCGTGTGCGTGAGCACGCGCTTGAGATGAGCGCGGTGAAACTTGCGCGGCTCGCCATCGATGGGTGCTGTTAGGCAACGCTTGACGAAGTCATCGAGGAAAAGGTCGTGGGCAAAGCAGTCTGCCTTCCAGAGCGATGAACCTGTCGCCGCCCCGTTTAGGATTCTCTCCAGCGCTTCGCCCGTCGTACCAGTCGCGAAGGCGAACGTGAGAGTCTCGTTCAAAGCACGCGTATCGAGCCGCAGCTTTGCCGTGGGGAACAGGAGTTTGGCGACGCTGGTCATCGATGGCGTGAACAGGTACACGTCATCGTAGAACACGCTTGGGCAAGCGGGACTCGGCGCCGCCACTTCAGCGGTTTTATTCGCCAAAATCGCCGGTCTCGTTCCCGTCCCGGTGGAACTTTGTTGCCTTTTGACCTTGGCCGCCGGGCGCGAGTGAACCGGCCCGCACGGGACCGCGCTTTGCCGGGCCAGGTTGGAGAACAGCCCCGGAGCTAAAGGGAACAGCCAGACAATCCGAAGTCCGAACGAGTGCTCCAGAACCGAGTGCCTCGGGCGATGCGCTTGGAGCGTGATGCCATGGATGGATGCGTTGGTTCTCGTGAGTCTGGCGAGCAGCGGGGGCGTCTCGCAGGTCGTGGTATGCCGTGGTGAGTAGAGCATGGGTTCGTCGCTGGTCCGAACCGTCGATGACGTTCGCCGACACGCGGTCATCGACTCGTGTGGCGCGTCGCGTGAAGTGTCGGACGCCGCACGCTCCGCGCGAGTGACGAACGGTCGATGATGCAACACCATGTGCCGACGCAATCGGGCGCTGGCAGCCAACGACGTCGAAGCGCAGAAGGCGGCTGTTCGTGGAGCGCTGCGCGTCATTCAGAGTGTCGCAGTGCATTGTGATGGAGTCATGAGTTGTGCGCCGCCCTCGAACATGGCGGTCTCGACTCGTTGATCTCCGTTTACCCAGGAGTGCTCGCCGCGGCCAGAAGTCGACGTGTGAGCGAGAGGCGGCTGGCGCCGTGTGTCGATCTTGAGACTGCGTCGTTTTGGTACTGTGTGGAGAGAAGTTCACAATCGATGCGCTCCAATTGTTTCTGTTTCGATATGACGAGAATTAGAAATCGCCTTGTTTTTGGCTGGGTTCAGATAATGTGTGTGCGCTGTTACACAGCCCCGCTGCATGAGAAGTGAATCGACCATTGCCAATCGGAAATCGACTGCTACCGTGCCGTTGCCTTGAGCGAGTCTTCCCTAGCGGCCCTAGTACTCAACTTGGCCATTCAGTTCGCAACCCCGGGCGCTTCACCGTATTCGTTGAAGCTCATGCCGGAGTGCGGCTCGGATCGGTCAGCGCCGAAATGCGAAATCAAACCGCTGTGCAATGAACCGAGGCTGGCGTGTCGGCCACCACACTGGTCGCCTACGCGCCGAGCGTGGGTTCGAGCGGAGTCGGCAACGGAGGCGAAGCAGCGATACGCCGTGATCGCCGATGTGTTGGCCGACACCGCCTCGCGCTTGACCCATTGTGATGGCAATGGTTGTGAGAAGTTCGTTTGGCCAGGTTCGACCAAGCAGTTGGCATTGGCGGCCCTGACGGTAGTGCTTCATGAGTCTGGTTTGCGAGAAGACATTCAGTTCGGGCGAGGCCCTCTAGGGCGTGGCTCATTGGGCGAGGCATGCCTCATGCAGCTGGACGCACGCGACGCTCCGTATCTTGCAAGCTGGATCCCAGAACAAGAGCGACAAACGATTGCGCATGACAAGACGAAGCGTGAGGAATTTTCCCAGTCGCTCTTGGGCGATAGCCCCGAGGCCTTGAGCCGGTGCTTCGAAGTGGGTATGCGTATGTTAGCGCGCGCTCGTGCTTCGTGCAGCGCATCGGGCAGCTGGCAGCACGGCATGTTCTCGATGTACGGAACGGGAACCACCTGCAATGCCGGCGTGCTGCGCGACCGATCACGCACCTTTGAACGGATGCAGGCCGTTTCACGGCGCCCGCTTCGCGGTTAAGTTGTTGTAATTATTGAATAAACCGAGTGCCCCGCGTCGCTGGTGTACCGAGCGGGGGCGCGCCAGGACCCAGTGTGGCAGGGTTGGGCTTCCCTGAGCCCCGCCAGGGCGTCCAGCGGCGCTGGACATGGGATCCAAGTATGCGAAGTTCATCCTTTTTTTGCGGAGCTGGCATTCCGGTCGGTGGCGGCTCGACCCCGTGGCAGACAGCGGCAGGGTGGGGCGGGTGACGGTCAAGCGTCGCGTGGTGGTGATCGGCGGGGGCATTGCCGGACTGTCAGCGGCCTGGAACTTGGCTCGTGAGCGACTCGCCAGCGTGACGATGCTCGAGCGAGAACAGCTCTTGTGCACCCATGCTTCCGGCCACAATGCAGCCATCTTCCGGCCGCTCGAAGCCGATGCGGAGCTGGCAGCTTTGGCGCTGGAGAGTCGGAGTCTATTCGAGCTCGTTGCACGAGCCAGGTTGGTTGACGCGCGCGGACTCTTGTTGTTGCACCCCGCGGCGGACGAGCTCGGGTCGACGCTCGAGAGCGCGAGCAGGCTTGGAGTGGATTGCGAGCTTCTGGCACCCGAGCAGGTCGCTCAGCTCCTCGAAGGGCTGACGCTGAATCAGCCATATTACGGGCTGTACAGTCGAACGGGTGGAGTCATCGACATTCACGAGCTGGCGAAGGGGCTCAGAGCTGCCAGCCGGAGCGTGGGCGTGGAGGTTCGTACCGGCGCCACCGTCGAGCGCATCTTGGCCAGCTCCGGGCGTGTGG
>CBFGRJ010000109.1:0-19684 GCA_965651135.1 uncultured Myxococcales bacterium | reverse complement strand
CCAAGCTGGCCGACCCCCGGCCTTTCTGGCGGTTGGATCCCGAGCAGCTCGAAGAAGGCTTCGAAGCGCTGATCGAAACCGAGCTGCTCGGGAAACTGCCACAGGAAGGGGCCGAGCTTGTGGCCCAAGTTGAACACCCCCGATGCAAAAAAGTTCGCCAGAGCCGTTTCTACCCCGCGCAGCTTCTTCATATGCGTGATGAAGCGGCTGCCTTTGACGGCGAACGAGAAATCGTCGGGCGTGGCCCGGTGCCAGGCAGCGTACAGCTCAGGTCGCAAGAGCGAGTAAAACGACCCGTTGATCTCGATGCTGTTCATGCGCTGGGCTGCGAAGGCAAGCTCCTGGCGCTGCGGTAGCCCCGGCGGGTAGAAGGCGCCGCGCCAGCTCGGGTAGCGCCACCCAGAAATGCCGATGCGGAGCTCGCCGCAGGCACGGGCCCCGCTTTGGGTCATGGCTTCTGTCCACGCACCTGATCTTCGGGCGGCGGGAAGCGCTCGAGCTTGTCGTTCAGCCATGCCGTGCCCGCCATCAACCCGTAATCCGTCTCTTTTCCACGCTTGTAGATGCCGAGGGACACCGCCTCGCCGCCGACCAGCAGGGCGAGCAAGCTCTGCCTTCCATTCATGAAGACGCGGCCACTGAAGTCGATGACGTCGCTCTCCAAGGTATCGAGCATGACATCGAGCACCTTGCCTCGCTTGCGCAGCTTCGCCTGAACCTTGAGGTTGTCCAAGCTGGTAAGCTTCGCCACGATGTCCGGGATCTTGTCTTTCTCCGCCAACCCTTCGATGACCGGCTCGGCGTCCTTGGCCGCGATGGACAAGTCCGTGGTGACCTCCCTTGGGGGCATGCCCACGGCGCGGAGCCGCTCGCTGGAGAGGTTCATCCACCAGCCTTCGACGCGTTCGCCACCGGTTCGAACGGCGACGTCTCTAAGCAAGACCGAGACATCGCTGAGCACTGTCGTCATCGTTGCGGGGTGCCATGCGACATGGCTGCTCAGGCGGCCATTGCCGCTCAGCGAGACATCTGCGAACGAAAGCTTGGCCTCGTTCAGGCGCGCCCCCAGCGGTCCCTGGAACCAACCTTTCTCGTCCCAATCCAGCACCAAGCTGGCTTGGGCGCTGCCGCTGTCAGCGCTGAGCTTCGAGCCATTCGAAGTCAGCTCATCGAGGTCATCCAGATCGGTCGTGATCACTTTGGGAAACCCGAGGTGGGCGCTGTGCAGCTTGGTTTCGTCGCTGATCTTGGCCGAGTCGAGCGTGGCGACCTGCTCGTGGCCGTGAACTTGAATCGTGAAGGGCTTGCCGCCGGGGCGCACCAGCGAGACGTAGGTGATGTCCGCCCTGGATTCGAGCCGCGGGCGCAAGCGGCCGTCATCGGCGCCAGCCGACCGCTTGGCGGAACGAATGCTTGGATTGGCGGCGCGTGCGGTTTGGGCGCCTTGGGTATCCGCGACCTCGAAAGTGAGCTTCCAATCGCTCTTCACCCCAAACCCTGTGCCGGCGACGCCGACCTCCTTGGTGGCGTAGCTGATGAGCGTCTTGGGCGAGAGGGCCCCCTTCTTCATGCCGACTCTAGCTCGAAACGGACCAGCTCCGCCTTTGACCTTTGGCCCATCGAAGTAAGCGCCCAAGTGCTCCAGGGTCTGCACGTCTGCATCGAGCGTGACGGTGGCATCGATGAATTCGAAAATTTGGGTACCGGAGTAGTCCCCTGGATTCATCTTCGGGATCTCGGCTTGCACCTGACCGCGGAAATTCTTGGCGATCAGCTGCTTCTCCCCAAACCGCAGATCGCCGGGCCCCAGATCTTGGACCGAGGTATCCACCCGCAGGACATCTGGACCTCGCAGAAATCCGCCTCGCAGGCGGCCGTCGCCCACGTAGTGGTATTCCATGAACCAGAGATCGTTCACCTTGACGTCGATGTTCTCCACCTGAACGGTCCAATCGCCTTCCCGAGCCTCGCTCTGCTCGGCCTCTTCTTCGCGCTTGGTAGCTGACCCGGGTAGGCCCTCGAGTGGCGGAAAGGCGGCGACCCGAGGAGACTTCAGCTCCGAGTCCTCGACCTGCATGCGCATGCGATAGCTCACGTTTTTTGCGAACAGAGAGGACACGTAAAACCGCCGCTTCATCAGCGGCAACAGCTGAACGTGGGCACGCGCCTCTTCGGCAGAGAGGATGAACTGCACGTCGCCGTTCAGGTAGACGCGCACAGCACCCAGGTGAAGCCGCCCCGGCCAAATGGTCCACGCGGGGTTGTCGATCTCGACTTTCAAGTCTTCGCTGGCCAGCGCCTTCTCTACCAAGCCAAACCAAAGCGCGGCCGTCACTAGCACCGGGTAAGCTGCCAAGAACACGACGAGCGCCGTGATGTATGGCCAGAGCCTGCGGCGGCGCCCCTGGCGATCGCGACTCATCGCGGTTCGCAGCCGCATGGCGCGAGCCGCGAGACTCTTTCGGTAACGAGCGAGCCTCGCCTTCAGTGACGAGCGAGATTCATCGGGAGGTGCGTGTTGCGTCATGGGGCTCGTCTCGCCACGCCGGCTGCACGAATCGCGCCAAGCAGGAGTCACCCTAAAACGAGCCTCACGCGCTCGTCTTTTGCCGTCCCCATCCCACGAACAATTTGCCACTCACGGTGCGCTCCTGACACAACCGTGGCAGGCCTGGCGCTAACGCGCCGAGCGGAGCGCCTCAACTACAGCCGATTTTCGGTCCGCGGCGCTGGCATCATCTTCGCAAGGCCCACGCCGGCTGTAGCCGCCAACCTGTCATGCAACACGCTGTATCACCCTCGTCCTCCCGCGACGGCTCCGAGCTAGCGGACCACGACGCGGAGGCCCAGCGCGGTCGCACCGCGACGAGTCCTTGGCAAGTTCCACTCAAAGGCTGGAAAGACGTTCTCTTGAGAACCAAGGACGAGGTCCAGCGCGATCAACTGACGCTGACCGCCGCTGCCGTCGCCTTCTACGCCATGCTGGCGATATTCCCGGGCTTGATTGGCCTTGTCTCGATCTACGGCTTGCTGTTCGATCCCGCAGAGATCGAAGCCCACGTGAGCAGCGTCAGCTCGTTGCTCCCGGAGGAAGCGCGCGTGCTGCTCTTGGACTTTCTGCGCGGGGCCGTGAACGCTCGCGAAAAAACACTAGGATTTACCGCGCTTTTGGGTCTACTGGCAGCGCTGTGGAGTGCTTCGAGCGGCACTGCCTCCGCCATGACTGCGATCAATATCGCCTACGACGAAGTCGATAAGCGCGGATTCATTCGGTCGCGCATCCTCGCCATGGGCCTCACGCTCGGGTTCATCGTGGTCGTCGTCGTAGCCTTGGGGTTGCTCACCGTTCTGCCTATCGCGCTGGACGTCGTCGGGCTATCCAGCTCGACCGACATGCTGCTCAGTTGGCTGCGCTGGCCGCTCTTGGTGCTGCTCGGCCTGGTGGGCGTGGCGGTGCTCTACCACTTCGTTCCCGACCGAGCCGCGCCGAAGTGGCGCTGGGTGACGCCGGGCTCGCTGATCGCCGTAACGCTGTGGATCATCGTCTCTGCTTTGTTCTCGCTGTACGCGTCGCACTACGGCAACTTCGGCAAGACCTATGGACCGTTGGCCAGCGCCATGGTGCTGTTGCTATGGCTCTACCTTTCGTCGTTTGCCTTGCTGCTCGGCGCGGAGGTCAACGCGGAGCTCGAGGCCCAAACCAAAATCGACTCGACCGTCGGCCCCGACCAACCCATGGGGCAGCGCGGCGCTGAAAAGGCAGACCATCTGGGCGAAGCGCGAAGCGCTTAGTCGTCGCGATCGTAAGCGCAGCGCACGCCTATGAAGGGCTCGCGTACATCGGGCATATCGGCACTGCGTGTAGCGGCGCGTAGCGTGACCGCTTCGAAAGAATATGCGCCTCCGCGCAAAGCCCGGTACGAGCCCTCACCCACGTTTGCACAGTCGCTACACGGATTACCGGCTCCCGAATACCAACCGGTGTCGAGCCAGTCGAGCACCCACTCCCAGACGTTGCCCGCCAAGTCGTGCTGGCCCCAGCGGCTAGCGCCCTCGAAGGCGCTGCCGACAGCGTCCAAATCTTGAGGGTAAAAGCGCGCCGTGCTCATGCTCGGCTCCGAGTCGCCCCAGGGGTACAGGCGCTCTTCGTCCCCTCCCGCGGCAGCGTACTCCCATTCAGCCTCGGTAGCCAAACGGCCCCCAGCATAGATGCAGAACGCGAAGGCTTCGAACCAGGTGACGCAGTTGATCGGCAGGGTGTCGTTGTCCCCAGCCTCGGCGGTGTAGCTGGCATCGGCATCGCAAGACAAGAGCTCCTCGAACGCGCTGCTATCGTCTGGCAACTCGGCATTCCAGGCGCTCCGCCAACCACTATTGGCGATACTCGGATGAGCTCCCGCACCCGGCGCAAACTCCAGATCGTCGAATGCCTCCACGAATTGACGAAAGCGCCCCACGGTAACCTCGAACACGTCCATGGAAAACCCCGATACGGTCGCGTCATGTTCGGGTGTTTCCGCGCTGGGGCAGCTCTGAGCGTCCGGACACGCGTCGCCGCCGCTCTGGCTGCGCCCCATCGCAAAAGAGCCACCGGGCACCGCCTCGCGCGCACAGCAACTGAGCTCGGTGTCGCCCGCGCGGCAAGTGGGGCTGGGGCAAGCGGGGGGTTCGGGGAACGATGGGCTGCCCCCGTCACCCCGTGTGCCAGAGCTGATGTCGCCATCGGTGGAGGCGCCGCCGGCTGCAGTGTTGGCGGTCCCGCCCCCGTCACCCCCAGCTCCCGAAGTCGTGGTGCTCGCGGTCTTGCCGCCTGACGAGCCACCGCTGCCGCTGTTCGGCCCCTGGCCGCCAGTCGTCGTGAGCATGATGCCCCCGCTCGAGCTCGTGCCGTCGCCCGGATCGCCGTCGTCGGAATCGGAGGAGCTGGAACACGCCAGGCTCACGCCAATGGCGGCGACAGCTCCCGTTATGAGAAAAACGGAGCGCACGGGCTCATTGTACCGGATTTTCCGAGATGCAGCGCTCGCCTTCGCTCGTCAGGTCAATCACGTAACCGTCCGGGCACAGGCCATCGTCGCCCGGGGGCCCTTCGCAGAAGTACTCGCCTTCGCTGGTGAGGATCAGCTCGTAGTCCGGCGGGCAGTCTTCGCCACCGGTACCACCGCTGCCGCCGCCGCTGCCACCATTTCCGCCGTTGCCGCCACTGCCACCCGTCCCACCGGTCCCGCCAGTGCCACCGCCCGGCGGACAGTCTTTGGGCTCGACGATGATGGTTTCTTCCGCGCTCTTTGCGGGCGAGGCGTGTACATAGTCGATATCGACGTCGCAGAAGCCGTCGCTGCCGAACGCCGCGGGATCGAGCCACACTTCGTACACCATGCGGAAATCCCATTCGGGGGTTTCGGGATCGGGGGCGTAGCTCGAATCGGTGCACGGCGAATCGACATCGTCACAATAGCCGCAACCGTTCATGTTGCGATCCAGCGAAGAGGTGGCCGCCAAAATGTGGTCGGGATCACCGACCACCATCGTGCCGTCGCCGCCCATCGCGCCGAGCGAGCCATAACCACACGGGGCGCCAGCGTCTTCGCTGATGAAATCGAGCTTGAAATGCATGGCCACGTCGCCTGCGCAGCTCGAGAGGATCAGCTCCACGTGGTCGCTCTTGACCAGATCGGAAAACCAGTGACCCCGTACTCTGGGCCACCCGGTATCGGGTGAGCACTCCCCATAGGCAGTGTCTACGAAGTCGGGATCGAAGGTCACGCGCAGGTGGATGTACTCCTGACCGTCGACCACTTCGGTGATGTGTTCGACGGTAGCGGAGGGCACGTCGTGGCCCTCGCCGAAGAAGCACACCGCTCCAGCGCTCTTCACCTCGTGGTCCGTAAAGCCCGCTCCGGCGCAATCGCCGCCTGGGGGGTGACATTGAGAAGCCGTCTCCGGACCGCAACCTGCCCCAAGGGGCGCTGCGTTCTCGCCGCCTCCCGGAATGATGGGGGCAGTCACGCCACCGGACGCTCCGGAGCTCGTGCCGTTTGATGAGCTCGAACCGCCCGAGCCGCTGGTGGAATCACCCGCCGAAGACGAGGTGTCGCCGTCGCCACCCGAGCTCGAGCTGTCGCCGTCGCTGCTAGACGTGCTGTTGCCGTCGCTGCTGGACGAGCTGGACGAGTCGCTGCCCGAATCGTCACCAGCCGAGGAGTTGGCGGTGCCCCCGGAACCGGAGCCGCCGGAACCCGAGTCGGCGCCATCGCCGAAGGACGACTCCGCGCTACCGCCACAAGCGCCAAGGCTCGACAAGACGAGTGCCAACGAAGTGATTCCCAAATGTCTCAGTGTTGCGCCAGTCATTGTTTCTACCTCGTCTGCCAATGCATTGGTTCCAGGCCCAGGTCAGTAGATGGTGTCGATGCCACAGCCGACCGAATAGAAAAACTGAGTGTCCGGGAGGCGCACGTCGGCACATGTGCGCTCGCACAAGTGCAGCTTGCGTTGCTCGCCCTCCTCGGTGAAGTACCACCCTCCGGCGCCATCGCTGCAGTCGGCCGCGTTTTCCACCCGCGTGATACGCGTCACGACGCATTGACTGTCCATGAACACGACGTCGGTTTCGTCGTACCTGAGGCTGCTGCCGTTGGTGGGCGGTACGATGTCGATCTCGCACGGCAGCTGAGCATCGCCGCGGATGGCGTTGAGCGCGTCCAGCACTCCTTGGCTGCTGTCTTGCGCCACCAAATGAGCGAAACCGGTGTCACCCGCTTCGGCGATCTGATTCAGATTGTCGAGCGAAGGTCCGACGCCCAGCACGTAGGTCGGTACACCCGCTTCTGCGCACTCCGCCGCCGCCGCCACGGCATCTTCCAGCGTGGGGTCACAAGTGCCCTCCTTGGAGGTGATTGGCGCCTTGGGTTCGCCGTCGGTCACCAGCAGGTTGGCGACGACCGTGCCGGGGTGCTCGTCCCTCCAGGGCGCGGTCACGGCACAGGCCCCGCGGATGCCGGCCGCGGTGGGCGTCTCGCCCGTGGGCTCGAGGCTCATCAGTGCGCCCAGCACGTTGTTGGCGTGATCGGGCAACAGGTCGATCGGGACCAGCGGGCGCGAGTAGTCGTCCTCGTTGCAGGAGGTTTCGCCGAGCGGCATGTGCCCGAAATGGCCGAGCCCCACGCTGATGCCAGCGCTGCGCCAGTCGAGCAAGAACTCTTCCATGGCTTTCGACACCGCGTCGATGCGCGTCTCGCCCGTGTCCTCGTCGATCACGGTCGCCATGGAACCGGACTGATCGAACATCACGTAGAGGTCGAGAGGAATCACCTCGCCTTCGTACAGCTCGCCGACGCAGCCACTCTCGATCTGCAGTGCTTCGCATGAACCCGGCGTGCCGTTGGTACCGATGATCTCGTTGCCGGTGTTCGACGAGCTTCCCGACGAACCGCTGCTGCTCGATGAGCCTCCCGACCCAGAGCCATTGCCGGAGCCGGAACCATTGGTGCTGTCCAAATCGATGGTGGGGTGCCCGGCTACCCCGTTCTCGCCGTCGTCTTCGTCACCCGAAGCGTCCGAGCAGGCGGACAGGGGCAAGAGCCCCAGTGACCCCAGCAGGAATGCTGCCAAGACAGTAGAACCATTCGGAGTACCCGGTCTAATCGCCATCCTCGACGTCCACGTTTCAGGGAAAGCGCCCCGGAATGAGACAGGAATGGCCCGTTTCGAGCCGGCCTGGTCCGTTCACAAGGTGCTGAGACGGGCTGTCAGTGGCGTGACCAAGCGAGCGTTATGAGCCGGCCCTCGAACGACTGAAGATATTCGACGAGGGCAGAAAAATCCAGTCTCGATCAAACTAGATGGGCTCAGAACGTCCAGCGCGCTTGGGCACCAATGTCGTTGCCGTGACTGCTGACGGCAACCAGCGGCACAGTCCCCGCTACGGCTTCGCTCCCCGAGTCGGCGCTGAACCACAAGGTGACACCCAAGCCAGCCCCGACGACGGCCACCGCGGTGAGCACCGTGCTGGTCAACGCTAGATTCTTGGAGCCGGAAATCTCATCGTCGGTGCAATGGGGTTTGCAGCTGTCCTCTAGATCGGCGTACTTGCCGTTGGCCATGACTCCCGTCACGGTCGCGCCAATCGCGAACAGACCCGCGCCGCCCAATGCAAGGTACGCCGGCAGCCGATTGGGCTCTTGGGGGCTCAGCGCTGGGACTGGAGCCGGCAGCGGCTCTTCCTGAGCCGGGGCTGCCGGAGCGGCAGGAGCCGGCGTCGCTTCGGGCACGGGTTCGGCGGGCGGCTCCTGCGCGCGTTCTTCCTCCTCGCGGCGTTTCTGCAGATTTTCGATACGCAGCTTCACCGTCTCGGCGTACTCGCCGTTCGGGGCCGTTTCCAGGTAGCGGTTCAAAGCGTCTACCGCGCTGCCGAGCTCACCCGTTCGCTCGTGCACGGTGGCAATGCTCAGCAAGATCTCCGGGCGCGGCGAAAGGCGATAGGAGTTCTCGAACTCCCTGAGCGCGCTCTCGTAGTCGCTTTGCTGAAGGTAGGCGGCGCCCGACTCGAAATGCTTGCGCGCCAGCTCGTCTTTGCTTTGAGCGCATACCCAAGAGCTCGTCAACGACAGACTCACCCAAATCGAGAGCGCAAGGCGCCGTGCCCAAGGCCGCCTGCGCAGAGCTCGTCGCGTTCCCATGCGACTAGCTTTTAACATGCCGCGGGGTTCACGCATCGCTCAATTGCGCGCCGCACGCCGCCACCTCGTAGACTCGTGGTTCCAGCCCGAGCGAAATGGCCGCGAAAGCGCGGCTCCGTGATTTCCACCGAAGCGCGCCACCAACCTGTGCTAAGGCCCCGGGCAGCCGTGCCTTGCCGACAAGACATAAAGAAAATACTGCTGATTGGTTCGGGGCCCATCGTGATTGGACAGGCCTGCGAGTTCGACTACTCCGGCACGCAAGGGGCCAAGGCATTGACCACTCTGGGCTACGACGTGGTGCTGGTGAACTCGAACCCCGCCACCATCATGACCGATCCGGAATTGGTACGGCGCACGTACATCGAGCCTCTCGACGTCGACCACCTGACGGCGATCATCAAGCGCGAGAAGCCCGACGCTCTGCTGCCGACGCTCGGCGGGCAAACGGCGCTGAACCTGGCGCTGAGCTTACACGAGCGGGGCGTATTGTCGGAGTACGGCGTCAAACTCATCGGAGCGCAGGTCGACTCGATCCAAAAGGCCGAGGACCGGCAATTGTTCAAGCAAGCCATGGAGCGCGCCGGGCTCGAGTCTCCGAAGTCGGGTTATGCTCGCTCCATTGCCGAAGCGCGCGCCGTCGTCGAAATGACCGGCTATCCGGTGATCTTGCGACCCAGCTTCACGCTGGGCGGAGCCGGCGGCGCGATCGTCGACAGTCCGGCGGAGCTCGATGCGAAGGTGCACTGGGCTCTCAGTCAATCGCCGACCGGCGAAGTCTTGGTCGAAGAAAGCGTGCTCGGCTGGAAAGAGTACGAGCTCGAAGTCATTCGCGACAAAAACGACAACTTCATCGTCATCTGTTCGATCGAAAATATCGATCCCATGGGTGTTCACACCGGTGACTCGGTCACCGTGGCTCCGGCCATGACCCTTACCGATCGCGAGTACCAGCGCCTGCGCGACGCTGCGCGCGCGGTGATGAGTGAAATTGGCGTGGAGACGGGTGGTTCGAACGTGCAGTTCGCGGTGGATCCAAAAACCGGCAGAGTGCTCGTGATCGAAATGAACCCACGAGTGTCGCGCTCGAGCGCTCTGGCCTCCAAAGCCACCGGCTACCCGATCGCGAAGGTCGCGGCGCAGCTGGCTGTCGGTCTGACCCTGGACGAGATCGAAAACGACATCACCAAGACCAGCGCGGCGTTCGAGCCGACCATCGATTATGTGGTCGTCAAGTGGCCGCGCTTCGCCTTCGAGAAGTTTCCGGGTGCGGACGACCGACTCGGCACACAAATGAAGAGCGTGGGCGAGGTCATGAGCATTGGGCGCACCTTCCCCGAGGCGCTGCAAAAAGCCGCGCGCTCACTCGAGACGGGCAAGCAGGGTTTCGTGACGCTGATGGATCGCGTCGACTATCGCGTGCTGGCGGAACGCAAGAACGACGATCGCGATCTGGCCCGCGATGCTCCGCCCACACAGCTGCCGAAGCCTACGCTGCCCCCTCCCCAAGGCGACGAGCAAGTGCGCGCATTGTACAAAGTGATCGCGCGGCCCACTGCCGACCGGCTGTTTTACGTGGGTGACGCGCTACGCGCAGGCATCTCTGAAAGCAAGGTCCATCAGCTGACCCAGATCGATCCGTGGTTCATCAGCCAGTTTGCGCGCATCGTCGAGCACGAGCGGCGCATCGAGAGCTCCACGTTGACGAGGGAGTTGCTGTACGAGAGCAAGCGTCTGGGCTTCAGCGATGCGCACATCGCCCAGCTGAAAGGCTTGACAGAAGATCGAGTGCGCGAGCTCCGCCATGAGCTCGGCATTCGCGCAGTCTTCGGTCGGGTCGACACCTGCGCCGCGGAGTTTCCGGCTCATACACCGTACTTGTACTCGTGCTACGAAAGCGAGAGCGAAAGCGAGGTCAGTGCGGCGCAAAAGGTGATCATTTTGGGTGGTGGTCCCAATCGCATTGGGCAGGGCATCGAGTTCGACTATTGCTGCTGCCATGCGGTGTTCGCCCTGCGCGAGTTGGGGCTCGAGACCATCATGGTCAACTGCAATCCAGAAACGGTGTCGACCGACTACGACACCTCCGATCGCCTGTACTTCGAGCCGCTGACGCTGGAAGACGTGCTGAGCATCTGCGAAGAAGAAGCGCGTCAGGGCGAGCTCTTGGGCGTGATCGTGCAGTTCGGTGGCCAGACTCCGCTCAAGCTCGCGGTACCCCTGGCCAAGGCCGGTATTCGCCTACTCGGAACTCCGGCCGACGCCATCGATCGCGCGGAAGATCGCCGGCGCTTCGACGAACTGTTGAGCAAGCTCGACCTGGAGCGTCCCAAGGCCGGCATCGCCAAAAGCGTGGCTGAAGCGCGGACCATCGCCAAAGGCATCGGCTATCCGGTCTTGGTGCGCCCCTCGTACGTGCTCGGCGGGCGCGCGATGATGATCTGTTGGTCGGACGAGGAGCTGGAAGCCTACGTCGGGCTGGCAGTGGACGCGGCACACGACGACGGCGTTCGAGAGCCCACGCTGCTCATCGACCAGTACCTGAAGAACGCCATCGAGGTGGACGTCGACTGCGTCGCGGACGGCAAGCGCTGCGTGATCGGCGGAGTGATGCAACACATCGAAGAAGCCGGCGTTCATTCGGGGGACTCGACCAGCGTGCTGCCGCCGCACTCGCTGGACCCTACCCTGGTCGCCAAGATCGAAGCCAACGCGCGAGCCTTGGCGCTCGAGCTCGGTGTGGTGGGACTGATGAACGTGCAGTTCGCCGTGAAAGACGGCCACGTCTACGTCTTGGAGGTCAATCCGCGCGCTTCTCGCACGGTTCCATTCGTCGCCAAGGCCACGGGGCGCCCCTTGGCCAAGCTCGCCGCGAAGGTCATGGTCGGCAAGACGCTGGACGAGCTCGGCGTGGAAGATACCGTGCTGCCCACGCACGTGGCGGTCAAGGAATCGGTCTTCCCATTCAACAAGTTCCCGGGGGTCGATACGATACTCGGTCCCGAAATGCGCTCCACCGGCGAGGTGATGGGTGTGTCGCTGAGCGTCGCGTTGGCGTTCGGCAAGTCCCTGGCTGCTTCTGGGTTTGCGCTACCCGACCACGGCCGTGCCTTCATCAGCGTGCAAGACGAGGACAAGGCGCAAGCCTGCTACGTCGCCCGTCGCTTGCGCAATCTAGGGTTTCGCATCGTGGCCACGCGAGGCACGGCCAGGGCGTTGGCTCAGGCGCACATTCCTTGTGACGTCGTCAACAAGGTCCTCGATGGGTCCCCGCACGTCGTGGATGCGATGTTGGAAGGCACCATCCAAATGGTCATCAATACGACTCAAGGCAGCAAGGCCATTCGAGACAGCTACTCGATCCGACGCAACGCGCTCTTGTCCAACATCCCGTACTTCACCACGATGTCAGCCGCCCTGGCTTTGGTGGATGCGCTGGAGGTGCGCGCTCTCTTGAAGCCCGGGGACGTCGCCGGCGTGCGCAGCATGCAGGAATGGCACGCGCGCTCGCTCGATCTGTGAGCATCTGAGAACCGCTTTCAGGGCAGGACGGTCGAGGCAAAACGCCTCGGGTTGGCAGCGCTCGCGGCTCGCGTTAACGAGGACGCATGCGCCGAGCTCTTGCCGCCTTGGCTCGTTTCGTCGTTTGTCTGGGCGCGGTACTGGGTTGCGCGCCGGGGGCGCAGACGGGCACGACGCTTACCCTGTCGGCGAGCAGCGTCGGGCGTGAAGGCGCGCTCTTGTCCGCGCAGCTCGCGCGCTTTCACGCCGAGCATCCACACGTGCGCGTGGTCCTCGAAGAAACACCCGATGCTGCCGACCAGCGCCATCAGCTCTACGTGCAATGGCTGAACGCGGCGAGCACTCGCCCCGATGTCCTGCAGCTCGACGTGATCTGGACGCCCGAGTTTGCGGCTGCAGGGTGGCTCTTACCCCTCACCGCCCTCGAACCCGCCCCAGGTGAGTTTCTGAACGCGACCTTGGAGGCGAATCGCTACCAAGGACGCTTGTGGGCGCTGCCGTGGTTCGTCGACGTGGGCATGCTCTACTATCGGACGGATCTGCTCAGCAAACCTCCTGCGAGCTTGCGCGAGCTCGAGCAGCTGGCCACTCGGCGAGCGCGCGCTGCAGAGCTGGACTATGGCCTGGTTTGGCAGAACGCACGCTACGAAGGCCTGGTCACCACGTTCATCGAGGTACTCGGCGGCTTCGGGGGAACGCTCATGAGCCCGACTGGAAAGCTGACGCTCGACACGCCCGAAGCCCGACGAGCGCTGGCGTTCATGCGTGACCTGCTCGACCAAGGCGCCGTACCGCGCCAGGTGCTCGGCTGGCAGGAGGAGCAAACGCGATTCGCCTTCCAAAATGGTCGCGCGCTCTTCATGCGCAATTGGCCCTATGCCCACCGCCTGCTCGAAAGCCAAGACTCCAGCGTGCGCGGGCGCTTCGGGGTGATGCCCATGCCCGCCGCCGCTACGGGTACCCCAACGGCCGCGCTCGGCGGTGCGCAGCTCGCCATCAATCGCCACAGCGAACATCCAGAAGCGGCCTTGGCCCTCGTGCGCTTCTTGACCGCGCCCGAACAGATGCGCGAGCGCGCCACCCTGCTCGGACAGCTCCCGCCGCGCCCGGCTTTGTTCGACGACCCGGAGCTCGAACACGCGTTCGGCGTGCCACCCCAACGCCTGCTCGACATCGTCAGGAGCGCCAAGCCTCGCCCCCCTCACCCACTGTACAGCGAACTGTCGAGCATCTTGCAGGTGGAGCTACATCGGGCCTTGTCGGGCCAAAAGGCGAGCACCCGTGCCCTGGCCGACGCCCAGCAGCGCGGTGAGGCGCTACTGACTGAGAGCGGATTCGCCTCTGGCGCTCCCCCAAAGCAAGAGCGCGCCCCAACCTGGCTCGGCCTACCTGTGCTCGGCCTGCTCGTGCTCGCCTCGCTGGTGTTCGCCTGGCGCTGGTTGGCGCGGCGCACGGGCTCCGGTTCCACCCACAGCCAGGGCGACGCAGGTGAAGCAGCCAGCGCGTGGTGGATGCTGACGCCGGCCCTCTTGGTGCTCACCGCCGTCGCTCTGCTACCGCTCTGCGCAACCCTGTGGCAGTCCCTGTTCCCCCTGGACTTGCGCTTGCCGTGGAAAGATGCGCGCGGTCCGAGCCTCGAGAACTACCGCTTGCTGCTTTCCGAACCTCACTTCTGGGGAGCCCTGTGGCGCACACTGTTCTTCGTTGCCACCAGCGTCAGCCTCGAGCTCGTACTGGGCCTCGGGCTCGCGCTGCTCTTGCGTGGGCAGGGCCTCGCGCCGGGTCTGTCGCGCCCGTTGACCCTGCTGCCCTGGGCCGTACCCACCGTCGTGGCAGGCCTGGTGTTTCGATTTTTGTTCGAGGGCCCCGAGTCGTTCGCGAACGTCGCGGTCTACGCCACGGGTCTCGCGGATTCACCCATCGAATGGTTGACACGAGAAGGGCCTGCCTGGGTGCCAGTGATCTTGGCCGATGTGTGGAAGACCACACCGTTCGTCGCGTTGCTGCTCTTGGCAGCACTAGCGGGCATCGACGGGCGGCTCTACGAGGCGGCAGCGGTGGACGGCGCCTATCGGGTTCGCCAGTTCATTCACGTCACCTTGCCCCAGCTGAGGCCCGCGCTTTTGGTCGTACTTCTGTTCCGCAGTCTGGACGCACTCCGGGTTTTCGATCTCATCTACGTTCTCACCCAAGGGGGCCCCGGCACGGCCACCGAACCGTTGGCGCTCTACACCTTCACCACCCTGTTCAGCCACCTGCGCTTCGGACAGGGTGCCGCGTTGAGCGTCCTGATCGCCGCCCTGGCAGGGCTCATCGCGCTCTTGTTTTTGGCGGTGATCGGTATGGAGCGCAAACGATGAAGCGCGCGCTCGCTTGGCTCCCGTGGTGTGCGGTGTTGCTGTTCGTGGGCCCCTTGGTCTTGGCCGTGGCAGGTTCATTGCTCAACGAGGCGGCCTTGTTTGGAGGCGCGCCAATCCGGCTTACCTTCTCCCACTATCGCTCGATCTTGCTCGAGCGCAGCTTCTATCAGCCGCTGCTCAATTCGCTAGTGGTCAGCAGCCTCACCACCTTGCTTTGCGTCACGTTGGCCTCCATGACCGCCTATTCGCTGGCGCGCCTGCGCTTCTTCGGACGCCGCCTGCTCTCCGGCCTCTTTCTGATGGTCGCCATGTTCCCGCAGATCTCGATCGTGTCGCCCCTGTACCTGTTGCTCAAGTGGCTGGGGCTGATCGACACGAAAGCAGGACTGGTGCTGCCCTATCTGACCTTCGCCATGCCGCTAGCCGTGTGGCTCCTCGTCAGCCACTTCAAGCAATTGCCGCGCGGCGTGGAAGAAGCCGCGCTACTCGACGGCGCCAGTCGCTGGACCGTCTTGAAAGACATCGTCATCCCCATGGCATTGCCCGGCATCTTCAGCACCGCCATCGTGACCTTCATCTATTGCTGGAACGAGTTCTTGTTCGCGCTCTCGTTCACCATTAGCAGCAACCAGCGCACCGCGCCCGTGGCCATCGCCCTGTTCCGCGGGCAATATCAAATCCCGTGGGGCGAAATCTTGGCCGGCACCGTGCTCTGCGCCCTACCAGTAGCGCTCCTATTTCTGGTGTTTCAAAAGCGCATCGTGAAATCGCTCGGCGCTTGACAGGCTAGAGACCCTGACGAGGGCAGGGATGGGGATGGACTTTTGCGTCAAAAAGTCGAGTCAAGACAAGCGATGCGGTGTCAGGTCAGGCATGCCACATGCCTCGTGGGTCTGAGGCGCAGCCTCGTTAGATGCTAGCCGCGCTGAGGCTTCGGGCGCGGCGGCAGTGTGACCGTCAGAGTGCTCTTTGGTCCGTCGAGTCTGATAGTGAACTGCTGGAGAATGTTTCGTCCGATGATGGCGTACGGGCGGCGCGTGCTCAGCGCTTCTACGTGTTTGTTTCGTCGCCCAGCAACCTCGAGATCCGCATGGAATAGCAGCGCTTCCTGCAGCACACCAGCGAAGCCCGCGGCGCGCACGGTGCGAACTGGCGGCAAGTCCAGATCTGTGATGACGCTGTCGGGCAGTGCGCAGATGTCCGCTCCGGTGTCCACCTTGCCTTCGATGTGTCGCGTGCTGCTGCCACCGGGCGATCGCACGACTACGAGTAGCATCGGCGCGGGTGGCGAGAAGTCGCGTGAGTACGAGCTCTTCATTCCAGGGAGAATCCCGGCATATCAACGAAGCTGTCCGTCATGCCGACGCCACCGATGAAGAAGACACGCCCGGCCGAGGCACGAGCCACACGCCGAAATAGCTTGGTGGCATCCAAATCCGTATCGACGACCTTTCCGCCGAGGAGAGCCACGAACCGACCGCGGTAGCGCCGTTCGAGCTCAGGCAGAAGCCGCTCGAATTGCTCGCGCTCTAGCTGCCATGCTCGGGCGCGCGGGCGCTCAGCATGGATTGACTCGGCCTCGGTAACGGGTGCCAGGACTGCAACTGGGCGCCCGTGGCGCGTGATTACGGTGCGTTCTCCGTTTTCGGCTCGTTGCACTAGCTTTGGTGCCTGTTCTTTCAGTTCGCGAATGCCAACGGCCTTTGTGGTCATAATTGTTCCCACAATAGCAAGGTTCAGCGAGCTTGTCGATCGCATGAAGATGACCAGGGCTCGAGCCTATCCCAGGTTCTCGACCATCGCGTTCTCACCAGACACGACACGCTGTTGATCTAGACCGCGCCGCTGGAATCCGATACGTTGAGAAGACCCACACTATGAGCTCCGTGTACATTCGGCCGTACCAATTCGAAGATGCTTCCGAGATGACGGTTGCCGTGCTGGAGTCCGTGGCTGACATTTCGCCCTGGATGCCATGGTGCCACGAGAGCTACGCCGAATCCGACGCTGCGACGTGGATTCAGACGACACTCGACGGTCATCGAGAGGGAACGATGTACGACTTCGCCATCGTCGACGACGCAGGGCGGTACTTTGGAGGTTGCGGCATCAATCAGATCAACCGCGGCATGGGCGTTGCGAATCTTGGATACTGGGTGCGCTCGAGTGCTGCCGGTCGCGGAATCGCACCCGCTGCCGTGCGTCAGCTGATCCTTTGGGCTTTTTCGAACACGCCTCTTCACCGTCTCGAGATCGTGGCGGCTATCGACAACATCCGTAGTCAGCGGGTTGCGGAAAAAGTCGGGGCTCATCGCGACGCCGTGTTGAGGAAGCGTACCCTGGTGCGGGGTCAACCCTCCGACGCCGTTCTGTTTTCTGTCGTTCGACCCGACTGAGCTCTCAACGGCGAAACGGTCGCCCTGGAACGAGTCACCCACCAGGCGCTTGACACGGTACGCTGGCGGCTCTCAATAGAGCAATGTCTAGGCCCCTAGGTCTCGTGCTCGAAGACTTGCTGCCCCTCATCGCCAGCCACGAGCGAAACCATCCCGAGGCATATCCAGAAGAAAGCATCCGGGCTCTGTACGAAGCAGGGATCATCGGTGGCCCATTCGCCGAGGAGTTCGGAGGGCGAGGGATAAAGCTGGTGGAGGCTGTGAGCGTCGTCGAAACGATCGCGTCCGTATCGCCGTCGGTGGCGCTGATTGCGAGCATGCCCTTGGGGCTCGCGGGTATTTACGGGCTGGACGATGGTGTCGTGCCCGACGCACATCGGGTGGCGTTCGCGGAGCAGACGGCGCGAGTGGCGGCGGACTACCGTGCGGGGCGCCTCTACGCAGCTTGTAACAGCGAGAAAGGTGCCGGAGGCTCGCTGGCGGCAACGAAGACCGTGGCTACACGGCAGCCCGACGGAGGGTTCGCGCTCTCGGGTGAGAAGATCTTGGCCTCCGCAGGGCGGAATGCAGCCACGTTCTTTTCGACCGCGAAAGTAAGCGCCGACGATCTGCCCGGTGCCGGCGTGGTCGAGTTCTTCTTCGTCGACGTCGCCTCTGAAGGAGTCGAGGTCTCGAGTGACTGGGATGGCTTCGGGATGCGACCGACCGAGAGTCAAACGGTGCGCTACGATGCGGCGCGCGCGCGGGAGATGATGGCGTTCCCAGATTTCATCCATTTGGTCCAGCCACTCGAGTACTTTTTCTGCCTCTTCGCTGCGATCCCGCTGGGGTGTGCGAAGGCGATTCTGCGTGCCATGGCGTCACCGGCGCCCCAATCGCCAGCCCTGAGGCTGCGCCTGGCGGAGGCGACCATGCGCTACGAGGCGATGCGCGCGTACCTTTTGCAGACGGCGGAAGGGTTTCGCCCCCACGCGGGAGCCGCCTACGCCGCGCGCGTGCTGCGGACCAAAACCTACGTGAGCCAGGAGGCCACCAAGTTGTGCGCTGAGCTGTTCGCGCTCGGCGGCGGGAGAAACTATCGGCGAACGAGCCTCGTAGCACGCACGCTGGCCGACTCGTTCGCAGGGACCGCCTTGAGACCTCCGCTTGCTCTAGCGCTCGACAGGCTGATCGAGAACTTCTCGCTCGGGGATGCGGAGTAGCCCAGACCGGTGTCCTTCATCGCCCGGCGCTACTCGGTCAAGGCCGCTACCACGCGAGCCAGCGCAGCCACTCCGATCGTGTAGGGACGCGACGAGCCGCCGTAGCAGGAGTCCGTTTCGTCGACGAGGGTCTCGTTGGCGACCTCCATCCAAGGGATCTGACCGCGGGGATCGTCCAACGACGGGGGCCGCTCGAGGGCATCGCAGGGTCTCGCGCCGAGGGCGAGCATTTCGTAGGCGGCCAGCACCGTGTCGAGCTCTGCGCTCTCGAGCAGGCGCGTCTCGGTAGGACAGTAAGTGATGGTGCCGCCCGAGTCCGACTCCGAGCTCATGCCGCGCCAGCTCAGCATCCGCGCCTGGACGTCGAGCTCGTACTCGACCGGAAGCGGATTCTTTGAGCACTCGGCGTTCGGAAACGGTCCGGATGGGATTTCACCGGTGTAGAGCGTCAGCTGCGCGGGCGCTGCGGGGAGGACGAACGGGTCGGCGAGGGTCTCGAACCACGCCCAGAGCGAGTGCATCCCGCGCACGTAGTTGACGCCGTCCGGTTCCGAGCCGCACCAACCCGTGTCGGGACGATAGAGCGTCTTGACGCCGTCGACCTCGAGCTCGAGCTCGGCTTGGCTGTCATCGGAGAAGCAGCGGCCTCCCTCGCTCGGGGCGATGAGCGTGAGGGCGTTGAGGATGCCCTGCGCTTCCGCGTCCGAGAGCACGCGAGACGAGCTTTCCCACATCCCTGGGTAACCCTTGCAGTACTCCCACCCGAACGTGTTCGTGGCGCGCTCGAAGCTCCAGCTCGACCAGGCTGCGTCGTCTTCGAAGCCGGGCGCCGCCGCGTAGCACTCGCCGGTGTTGGCGTCCAGATTGGCGGACTTGCTGCGAATAGTAACGCGGCTGACGCTGTCGATGCCGGGGAGATCACCGCCAGTGCTGCCTCCCCCGCCCGACGCCCCTCCGACCGCGTCACCCGCCGCGCTTCCGCCCGAGCTCGAATCGCCAGCGCCCGAGCTTGCTCCTCCCGAGCTTGCGCCTCCCAAGCCCGCGGGTCCACCCCTCGCTGCGCCCATGCCGCCCATGCCGCCCGTGCCGTCCGTGGCCGTCGCTTCGCCGCTCGACGCGCCCGCCGTGTCCCGTCCGCCGGTCCCAGTCTCACCGCTCGAATCGCCGCCGCTACCCGAATTGGCGCCGCTCGACCCCGTAGCCGCTCCCTGGCTCGCGCCGCATGCGAGCAGGGTTACGGAGAGTGACCACGCGAGGTGCGTGCCGATCGATGTGCGCAACAGGAGCCGTCCCACTCTTTGCACAGTACGCTAGGCGGCCGCTGCGGTCGACCTCGAACCGCGGGAGCCCCACGCCCGAGCCAAGCCACGGACTAGAACGCGCTCAAGAACGCTGCGAGAACGAATTTTTCCTACGCCGTGAAATCGAATCCGAAGGCCGCCTCGTCGTGGTCGATGACGGCGGGGATGTTCTCTGCGATGCCGTCTTCAACTCGGGGGACGCCAACACCCAGGCGCAGACTT
>CBFGRJ010000108.1:0-19871 GCA_965651135.1 uncultured Myxococcales bacterium | reverse complement strand
GCATCCCAGCCAGATGGCGGTGGCCTGCGACGAATATACCCTTCCGCTTGGCCGGTGCAAAATCAGCCTGCGGGGCAGTGCCGCGGGGCACAACGGGGTTGGGGACATCATTGCGCGGTTGGGAGAGGATTTTATCCGTTACCGCATCGGCATCGGGCCGGAAGATCAACGCTGCCCCGACCGCGCCGGTCGGCATAGGTCACACTTCATGCTGGTCAAGCTTTCAGTGACCGACAGGCAGATAACCAGGCAACGTATCGCACGATTTGGCCCAGCTCCGCTCGTGCGGGATATGCTGCGGCTTTCGCATGTGCGACGCGATCGAACCGATTTTTTCCAGAGCTTTCACGATTGTCTGTTCGATTGGCTTGGCGCTCGCATGTACCCCGCATGATCTGCCCTCACTCTCGAAAGAGCGCCGGCATGCGGAGCGTTTGCACCCTGGCCAAGCGGTTCCGGGACGTGCAGAAGCCGAAGTGGTCGGTGCCATCCGAGCTCCTATCACGCGTGAGCATCCTGGGTTTCGGCGCCTGGTGCGCAGCGAAAGTCCCTTGATCGTCTACAAGGATGAAGAGGGTACTGGAGCTGACCGGCTGATGAGCGCAAGGCTCAGGCAAAAGCTGCACGTGCTTGCGGCGAAGGTCGAGCGTGAGTGGCCCGAGGTACGCCTGAGAGTCACCGAAGCCTGGGACGAGAACGGCGAACACGGTAGCAAGAGTGTTCACTACGAAGGACGCGCGGCAGATCTGACGACCTCCGACAGGGACACGGGCAAGCTCGGCCGTGTCGCCGGGCTGGCCATCGAATCAGGGTTCGATTGGGTGTACTTCGAAAACGCCTCGCACGTGCATGTTTCCGTGCGCCGCTAACACCGGTGCACTACTGGACAGCGGCGGCCGCATCCAAGCTTATGCCCTTGATGATCGCTTTCATGCGCGCCTCGAGCTCGGCAATTTCTTCGGAGAGCTCCACTAGGCGCCCGGAGAGCTTGCCAAGGTCCGCTTCCAGCTTCGCGATCTTCTTGACCAACTCGGCTTGGAGCTGGTCGTTGCCGGGCGTCTTGCGCAAAACGTTGAGATTGGCGCGCACCCGATCTTGATCGCGACTCAGCTGTTCGTGTTGAGCACGAATGCGCTGTTCCTCTTGGCGCTTGTCGTTCACCTGACCCTTTAGGGCCACGACTTCTTTCAGGGGCTTGGCAATCTCGGGAGGCACCTTGCCGCCGGCCAGATACGCGCGGAATAGCTCCATGGTGCTGGTCGAGTCCACCGCTAGGTTTCGCTCGACCCGTTGTGCCAGCTCGACCTGAATTTTCGCGGTGCTCTTGGCGCCGACGTCGAGGGGCACCGCGTAAGCGTCCGGCGTCTCGACGGTGCCTTTGGGTTTGTTCAACAAGGTCCACCCCGAACGTTTGGGGGTGCGAATGTAGGCGCGCAGCGGTTTGGCATGGCGATTCTTCACTTCGTACGTCGTGCTCTCGATGCGCTGCATCTCGCTCACGATGAGGCCGTCTACGATGCGCAGCAGGCGCACACCCTCTTCGCGCGACCCACCGTGGCTGTCGAGCAGCACATTGCCGTCGATGGCAAAGGTCAAGAACGACGTATGACCGGCTTGCATTCGCTCGACGAAGCCTTCACCGACGAAGGTCCGATCGGAGTACACGGTGATGGGTCCGCTCTCTAGGGTGAAGCCGGTTGCGTTCTGAAACTTGACAGCGCGGTACGGGTGAATCTCGCGCTGGGAGCTCATGAGCTCGGGCCGGAAGTACACCACCTCTTCTCCCGAAATACGTTGGTTGACGATGTTGACCAGCGTGGACGAACGATCGGGAACGGTGACGGGGTCGGCAAGGTCATAGCGAAACAGCACGCCGACGTCTCGTGCTCGTGCCTCACGCCCTTGGGCCTCGAGAGTATCGATGTTCGGTTCGGGCATCGGCCGTGGTGGCGCAGGCGCCATCGGCGCAGGAGCTGCCGACGGTGGCGAGCCTGCCCCGGGCGCCGCTTCTTCCTCCAGGCGCGCTCGGCGCGCCGGGCTACTCGCCTTCTTGTCTTTGGTGGCCTCGTCTGCGACCTGCTCCTGGGGGGCATCATCGTCGCTGTCCGCTTCTTCCGCGTAACCCGGCGCTTCGGAGGGAGGAGGAGCGGCCGCTACCGGGGTTCGCTCCGGGGTGAGGTCCACTCGCTCGGTGTATTGAGGCGCGTGCAGATCGTACCGAAACGAAATGGGAGCCCCCGAGACGAGACTGAGCTCGACGTTTTGCCAGCTTTCTCCCGAAACGTTGTCGACGACCGCCCAACCTTGGAGCAGCGACTTTTCGTCCTTGCCGAGCACCAGTCGATAGGCGGGCTTCCAGCGTGGCATTTCTACGATGTAGCTGACGAGTAGCCGGTGCGGCGTCTTGCCACCGAGGCGGATGGCTACCGAAATCGGTTTCCAGCCGCCTTCGCCCAACGACACGTCTAGGCTGCGCTCGAGCCCAACGCTGAGTGTCTTGTCATGCAGTTCGACGCTCGTGATGGCCTTGACGGGGTAGACCACGATTTCATCACTGCTGGTCTTCAAGGTCACGCGCCAATCCGCGCGCACTTCTTTTCCGGCGCCGGTCTCCAGATTTTCGATCCCCACGACTCTGCCTTCGACGCTCCCGAGGCGACCGTCGATTTCGACGTGCGCACCCCGGAAAATCTTGAGCACCTCCAAGAGGCCGCCTGCTTCTCGGACTTGCTCGGGCAATTCATTCAGAATGCGATCGGCGTTCTGCTCGAGTGGCAGCGCCACGCTCAAGGCGCGGCCGGTGCCGGCATCGATCACCGTCAACGACTTGAGCAAGTCGTTGATCTGCGTTGGGTGGATCTGAATCGTCAGGAGGTTGCCGTCGATCGTACCCGATCGCTCGAAGTAACCGACACCGTTCTGATACAGCACCACGCGCGTAACGGGAAGTTCTGCAGTCTCACCGTAGGGTGCGTAGTCGGCCGTACGTTTGCAGGCCGGTAGTGCGGCAAGCCCTGTGAACACGAGGGTAGCTGACACGAGCAAGCGTCGCGCCGTGAACTTGCGACTCGAGCGCATTTTCATGTGCCCCTTATCGCTCAGCCGTGTGCCGGGGGTAAGTGGAAAATGGGCCATCGCGTGGTGGGCCGGCCCGCATTGCCAGCCAACCGGGACCCACTTTGTGCTACAGGAGATGACCCAAGCCGATGCCGAACTTCACGCCGTTTCCGACAAGGCTAGCTTGTATCCTGGCGCTGTTGCCGGGGGTAAGCTGTTCGGATGGCGAAACCGGATCGGGAGTTCAGTCCCTCGACCCTGGGACGTACTGCGAGGGTACTTGTGAAGCGCGAACCAACCTGGAGTGCGATCGTGATCCAACTCGCGAGCTTTGCGAATCGCGCTGCTTGATGCAGCCTTTTCCCGAGCCGGGCGCAGACTGCTACGAGGAGACCTTGGCGATCTTACGATGTGAGTACGAAAACCGAACGCTTGCTTTCGAATGCAATCATTCGGGGCGTTCAGAACCGGCCGACGACACCTGTGCTGCAGAGTACATGCGAGCGCTGGTCAATTGCGGAGGCCTCTAGGCGTTTAGGGCGCCTTGCTGGCGGCGGTGCTGTGTCTTTGGCGTCCAACCGAATCAAGGCAAGCTTCGGCTTCATCGACCTGGCAGGTTTCACCGCGCTGACCGAGGTGCAGGGGGACGAGGACGCGGCGGACGTGGCCACCGGTTTCGCCAAGCTGGTGCGAGCTTCGCTCGGCGCGGGCGATCGCTTGGTCAAAACCATTGGTGACGCGGTACTCGTGACCTCTCCCAATCCGTCGCAGGCGGTCGATCTAGTCGAGCGGATCTTCATGGCCGCTGCGCGCGACGCACGCTTACCCTCGTTGCGAGCTGGTCTGCATCACGGCGAGGCTGTCGAAAGGCAGGGAGACTTCTTCGGTGCCGCGGTCAACCTTGCAGCACGCGCAGCGGCGGAAGCCCACGCGGGGGAAGTGTTGGGTACGGAGCCGATCGCCGATGCTGCGCGTACCCTCGGCATTCCGGTGGCATCCCTCGGCGATGTGTTGCTCAAAAATGTGCGCAAAGCAGTGGCATTGTTTTCGTTGGGTCTGGTCGTAGGCGCTACCGACACACCCCTCGATCCGGTATGCAGGCAGCCGGTCGATCGCAGGGGCGCCGCCGGGCGCTTGCGGTACCGTGGCCTAGAGTATTGGTTTTGCTCACTGACTTGTGCGGCCGCGTTTGCCAGCAACCCCGGGTGGCACGCGGCGGAGAGCACTCCGCCGCGCTAAACGAACGCCGTGTGCACTTGGGAAAGATCCAATACGCTGCCGCTCTGGCTGTACGGGCCACATTCTGGCCGAAAGCGCGTCACACGCGCCGGTTTCGAGCAAGTCGTGGCGCAGGCGGCCAATGGTCCCCGGGTGGAGCGTATGTTAGCGTCCGACAGTGACGTACCTCGGCGGTGGTCGATCGAGCAGCTGGCTCCCGAGTCTTTGGGTCGCTATCTGCGCCGTGATGTACGGCTGCGAATCACCCGAGTTCGATCTTTCGTCGGATGCAACCCGCCCGGCGAGCTCGCTCAGCACCGGCAGTGGTGGCACGGCCAGCGTGGGCGGCTCGGCTGGCGCACCGGGCGAGGGTGGGCGCGGCCCTGACCACTGCCACAATGGCGTTCCCGATGCGAACGAAACGGGCACCGACTGCGGAGGGCCCGACTGCAACGCGTGCCCGGTGGGTGAGCCCTGCCGCAGCGCCTCGGACTGCGTCAACGGAGAGTGCACGCTAAACATCTGCAGAAATGCCTCGTGCAACGACGAGATCCTCGACGGCACGGAGACCGACATCGACTGCGGTGGCGACAGCTGTCCTGCTTGCGGACCCGGCAAAGCGTGCCTCGAGGCCGCCGATTGCGCGAGCCTGAACTGCGGGGACGACGCCATCTGCGAAGCAGCAACCTGCGACGACCGCATCCACAATGGTACCGAAAGCGACATCGACTGCGGTGGCAGCTGCCCGGGTTGCGAAGTCGGGGACCGCTGCTCGGTCTCCGCGGATTGCCAGCCACCGCCTGATGCCAGCACCGAAAGCATCCACTGCGATGCCGACACGAAGACCTGCGTGCTGTTGTGCGGTACCGGCACGGCCGATTGCAATCGGAGCGCTAGGGATGGCTGTGAGGTGACACTCAGCAGCGATATCGAGCACTGCGGAGAATGCGGTCACGCTTGCGAGCTAAGCAACGCGGAGGCGCAGTGCCAAGGTGGCGAGTGTTTGATCGTTACCTGCGAGGAAGGTTTTAGAAACTGCAACCAGCACACGGGAGACGGCTGCGAAACCGACATCGAGTCCGATCCGAATCACTGCGGTGCTTGTCACGAGCAGTGCTCCGGCCGCAATGGCACGGCGCAGTGCGCCGCGGGCCGCTGTTCAATCGAGTGCGACGAAGGCTTCGATGATTGCAACGCGGAGCTCGCGGATGGTTGCGAAGCGAACCTGAATCGGTCCGTCGATCATTGCCAGGAATGTTCGCAGGCTTGCGAAGCAAGCGGCGCCGGTATGACCGCGTTCTGCGATGGCGCGGCCGACGGCTGTGGTGAGACGGAATGCGACGATGCAGTGGGTGATTGCGACGGAGATGGTGAATGCACGGACGACCTGACTTCGATTGACGACTGCGGTCGCTGTGGCAACACGTGCCACGTTCCCAACGGCACGCCGGGGTGTACGGGCGGCGCTTGTACGGTAGCTGCGTGTGACTCGGGCAAGGCGGGCATTTGGGCGGACTGTGACGAATCGGTCATCAACGGCTGTGAGCGGAACCTCTACCTGGACGCCCGCGCGTGTGGAGCCTGTGACAACGACTGCCGCGAAATCCTCGATGCTGGTCTAAACGTGACCGAAGTGGGCTGCAGCGCCGGCGCTTGCGTCATCACGAGCTGCGAAGCGGGCTTTGCGGATTGCGACGGTGAGTTCGACAACGGCTGCGAGGTAGATACGACGACGGACGCAGAGCGTTGCGGAGGGTGCAGCGGCCAAGGGGGTATCGATTGCACCGAGCAATACGCCAACGGCAGCGGCATGTGCAAGGACTCGACCTGCCACTTTGCCGGCTGTGACGCCACCTGGGCGGACTGCAATCAGGATGCTGGTGCGGGTAGTAGCGGAGACGGGTGTGAGACCTCCATTGCTTTCAACGATGAGCACTGCGGTGCTTGCGGCCTGAAATGCCAAGTCAGCTCGGGCACTACCAAAAATACCTGTGGGGGAGCGAACGGTGATACCTGCCAGCCCGTATGCGCCGCCGACTACGCTAGCTGCGACGGTGATCCCGCCAATGGCTGCGAAACGTCGCTGCTCGATGACGACGAACATTGCGGCGCGTGCAACAACGAATGCGAAGATCTGAACAGCGACAATCGTTGCAGCCAAGGTGTCTGTGAGCCGGATTGCCACGCCAATTTCGCGAGCTGCGACGATGATCCCGACGACGGCTGTGAGCAATCCATCACCACCGCCGCTCATTGCGGCGACTGTCGTGCCGCTTGCAGCGGCGCCAACGGCGGTACGCCGGCGTGCTCCGTAGCGGGCCAGTGTTCGGTCAGCTGCCCCGGCAGCTTCAAGAGCTGCAATGACGAAAACAAAGAGCGCGACGGTTGCGAGACGGACACCGCCAGCGACCCGGATCACTGTGGCGCTTGTGGGGCAAGCTGTGGCGCCACGAATGTCGACGTGCGCGCTTGCAACGAAGGCGAATGCGCCCCCGCTTGCAATCCCGGTTTCTGTCGCTCCAGCGATCCTCGCAATGGCTGTACACTACCTCTTGGCACGCCCGACAATTGCTCTGCTTGTGGCGACAGCTGCAGTGCTCCGCAGCCCTTTTGCGAGAGCGATGGCGGATTTCATTGCGACTTCTTGGATATCGAGGTCGTCAATTCGGGCACGACTGCCGTATCGAGCGGCTGGGATGGCACGACAAATACCGTGCTGACCGTCAACCATGCTTTGGAAAGCAGCAGGGGAGAATACCGCTTGGCCGTGATCGGCGTGGCTGCCCGAGCGGAGCCCTACGACGTCCGCTACGACGGCGCTCCGCTCGAACCGGTCGTCAGTGAAGGAATAGCGGAAAGCTGGGCCGGCATTTACGTAGTTCTCGATGCCGACTTGCCCGCACCGGGTATCAAGCAGGTGAGAGTGCAGCTGACGCCGGGGAGCGGGTGGGGGTTCGCTGGTGTCGAGGTCACCGAGCTGACGGGCGTGGATCAGAATACACCGATTCACACTATGGATACGACGTCAACGGAAAGCGATTGCGGCACAGGCGGTCTGAGGAGTATCGGCCTGACCTTCTCCGATGCTGCCGGGTCGTTCGTGTACGCCGTGTTGGGAGCGCGCAACGCAAGCACCGCGACGTTCACGGATCCAGTCGACTTCGTCGAGACGATGAATCGCGGGATTACCAGCCCGCAGACGTTTCGCGCCGTTGCTGGGCACATCGGGCCGAGAGCCACGGGCACCATCGCCTCGTGGGCGATGAGCGGGTGCTGGGAAAGCGCGGGGGCAGCCATCGGCATTCACCGCGCCGAGTCACTATGAGCGTCATGCTGGATTCGTCGCTGACACGAACCAGGTACTGCTGGGCGCCCAAACGCCGCGCTCGCTTCGATAGCGAGCCAAGACCTGCGCCAGCGCTGCGCGCACCTCCGGCAGCTTGGCTTCACCCGCTGCGCCAGCCAAGCGGATGATTTCGCCCGCTGGCCCCAACGCCATGGCAAACTCGATGGCCTCATCCACGTCGCGGCCGATGCAAATGTCCGTATCGAAGCGCTCGAAGCCGATACGGTGAAAGCCCGCGGCCTGAAGCATGGTGCTCACCAGATCGGGACCTGACATGGAAAAGGGGCCGGGCCCGCAGTGCACTTGGTCGGTTTCTTCGTGGGAGACGACCGGCACCAGTGCTTTGACGCACAGCTCCGCGTCGTGAAGCCACGGATTGTCTTCGCGTTTGCGCCAAACGATCATGTCGAGCCTGCCGCCGGGCTTCAGATGTCGGCGGATGTTGCGCATGGCGGCGCCGGGCATGTTGAAGAACATGGTGCCGAAGCGCCCAAAGGCGTAGTCATAGGGCCCCTCGAGGGGCTGCGTTTGCACGTCGGCCACGAGAAAACGGGCGTTGTGAACGCCCTGGTCTCGTGCCAGCCGCCGCGCTTCGGTAATGAAGTTTGCGGCGCAGTCGACTCCCACGACTTCACCCTTCGGGCCTACGTCACGCGCCAGGCGTATCGTCGTGTCGCCGAAGCCGCAGCCGATATCGACCACGTGGCTTCCCGCTGGGTGCAGCCCGCGCCGCAACAGCTCTTCACTGTGACCGCTCAGACCTTCGATGAGCAAGTGCTTGAAGCGCGTGAACTTCTCGAACAAGACCGTATTCCAGGCCTCGATGATGATGTCGTTCTCGGTCTGTTCGGGGTTTTCGGCTGTCATTGGGGTCTCTCGGTAGCAGGGTATCAGAAGCGTCAATCCGGTAGAATCACTTCTAGCTCGGGGTACTTTTGCGCCATGAACTCGAGGGCTAAGCTCGTATGGCACCGACGCACTTCGGGCTGGCGCGCGGTTGGGCAGTTGCAGCCGATGTACACGGCTTGTCGGCTCGCGCGTTCGGCAAGCCGATCGAAGCGCTCGCGCTCGGTTTCGAACCGGTCGGCAAGGAGCGCCAGGTAGCCTTTGCGAAACTCGAGAAAGCCGCGCTCACTGGGATCGGCGAAGAACGCCGCGACCAGCTCCGCGCTGGGCCTGAGCGGGTGGCGAGTGTGCTTGCGGGTATCTTCGCGTACGCCGGTCGGCAGTGGCTCTCTGCCTTCTCGCTTGCCTCTCAGAATCTGATATCGCGCAAGCATTGGTCACCTAACCCAGAGTAATGAGCAGTTAATGAGCGTGATATCAAGCGCCTTCTCGGGTTTTGGTGCCTTCGCTCCTGGCTCCCCGTCGAGAGCCCGCTCCAAAATCGAATCCATTGGTGCCTGGCCAGGCTTGCGCTACACTCCTCTAGTTCAAGCTAAGTTGCCCGAATTCTCCGCCGTTGTCCGGAAGTGTGCGGCGAGGTCGGTGCCATGGGAGCCGTCTAGCAATGTCGTCGTCCTACTCAGCAGTGACCCTCCGTTGGTGCTCTGTCTTGGGCTTGTCGGGCGGCTTCATCTACGCCTGTGCCCAGCCCGTCACCGAGCCCGGCTACGATGTAGCGACCGCGACGGATGGGCTGACTGACGGTGGGTCAAGCGGGACGGGTGGAGCCATGGGCACGGGCAGTGGGTCGGAAACTGTGGGGAACACTGCGCTCAGCAGCGCAGCGACCACCACGGCCACTTCCGGGGGAACGGACGTCAGCGCGACCGCTGCCACCAGCGACAGCAGCAGCGCCGCGACAACCATGACCGCAACGAGCAGCGATTCGACCAGCAGTGATTCGACCAGCAACGCTACCACGACCGACACGACGACCGGCGGTGCCGGGGGGGCAACGAGCGGCGAGAGCTCGACGACCGTTGTTAGCAGCACGACGGTTACCAGCACGACAGCTAGCAGCACGACCGGCAGCAGCACGACAGCCAGCAGCACGACAGCCAGCAGCACGACGGGCAGCAGCACGACCGGCGGTGGGTCAGGGTGCGGCGACCCTCAGGGTGAAGAGATCTGCGATTTCTCCGAATGGAGCGGCACCAGCAGCGGCAACTGGAGCGGGGAAAATGGCATGAGCGGCGGGTGGTTCACCTACGCGGGCACGGGCAGCAGCATCAGCGTGACCCACGGATCCGGCAGCTTGCGCTTGAGCGGCACCGTCAACAACTACGCCGGTTTCGGCATGGACTTCGACGCCTGCGTGGACGCATCCGCCTACTCGGGGGTGGCCTTCAGTATTGGAGGAGCCATCGGGGCGATGGGTCAGGCGGTGCTGCAAGCGCGGACTAGCAGCAATCTGTCGACGAGCAACGGCGGCGAATGCGCCTCGAGCTGCAAGAACAACGAGGCCGAGTACACCGTACCGAGCAGCTCTGGTACGGTCAGCGTGTCGTGGGCTCAGTTGGTCGATGGCACTCCTGTCAGCCCGGCTGACCCAGGTGAGCTCATCGGGTTTCAGTGGCAATTCCATTGCCCGACCGATGGCGCTTGTGCGCTCGACGTCACGCTCGACAATCTGCGCTTCGCAGACTAGTGCCAATCCGCTATCTAACTAGCTATGACTGCATTCGAGCGTGGGATTGGCAGCCTTGCATTGGCGCTGTGCGTTGCGTGCGGCAAATCGACGCACGGCTACAACGACTCACCGGTAACTGAAGAGGGAGGAGCATCGACGGATGGTTCAGAATCCCAGAGGCCTGTCGTACACTTCGAGGGTACCCTTCCAGAATCTTGCGATACTTCCGAGCTTCGCATCACGTACGGAGGAACCCGGGAGGTTTTCGATATAGCGCATCATGAGCAGCTGATTTGGAAAACGTCGTGGGATAGCTCTTACATTGGAGCGCAGACACTGCCCGTCGCTGACGGGGGTCTGCTTGCGGGCTGGGCCGAGGGAAGCGCCTCCTTCGAGGAAGGCGAGGTGCGCAGTCTGGATAGGACCTTGGTTTTGCTTCCCAGAGCGCCGGCACAGCTATACTGCGCAGGCGGGGACAGTCAGGTCATCGCGAGCGCTGGAAAGGGCTATGTGATACTCACGGATCTTAGCGCGCTAGCGTGTGGCGATAAGGTCGAAGGCTCGCTGACCTACTGCAGCTCGTGCGACGATCCGACGTATGACAGCTACATGCTTCACGGAAGGCTCGAGGCACGAGAGCTACGCCTAGTCACAGGTGAAAAGGACTACCGTGACTCGCTCATCGTTTTGCGTATTGGGCATTCGTTCCTGGTGGCTACGACGACCCGCGGCGATTCTGGAGGGCTCGCGATCGAAAAGGGTGCGTTCCTCGATCTAGCGACTGGCGAGCTTTATTGTATCGGTGCGCTGGAGGGCATGCTCGAAGAAGGGGCCATCGGTGAGGTGACATTCTCCGAGTTTCGCCGAGCCTTAGCGTGTGAACCCGACCCCGAGGGTCCGCAAGTCGAAGGCTGCTTCGAACGAGATCAGGGCCCATAGGCTTACCCCGAGTGCGTGCAGCGGCGGGGTGGGCCGTCATCCCGGTTTGCGTTGCAGTTGGCTTCCACGGGTAGGTCCTGCTTCGGCCGCTCCTCCTCCAGCTGCCTGGCGAGCGGCGCCACGGGGGCCGCAATGTGGCAACGTGCGCCACCGTGGACCAAGCCCACGACATGCAGCCGCCCGTCCACCAGTGGTGCACCCGAATCGCCGGGTTTTGCTACCAGGTCGGTGAAGAGCGCCTTGGGGACCTTGGGGAGAGACGGGCAGCGATCGAGCTTTTGCACGGTGGCGATTCGAGCGTTTTCGGAGCGGTCGGGGCGGCCCACGAACAGCACGTGTTCTCCGGGCTTGGGGAGCTCTGCCGATAGGACGAGCGGTAGCACCGCCAATGGATGGTCGAGTCGCAGCAGGGCCAAGTCGCTATCGCGGTCGAGCCGGTCGACGTCAGCGCTGTAGCGCTTGCCGTCGGTCCTGAGCTCCACCCGTTTGGCTCCCACCGGGATGCAGTGTGCGGCGGTCACCACCTGATCCGGCTTGCCGGCGACGAACCCTGCGCACGAGGTTGGGGCGACCAGCACCGTGGCCTGCGCCACATAGTCTTGGTGCTTCAAGAGCCACTCTTCGTCGGAGCCCTCGGCGTCAGAGGCTGATTGCTTCGGGTATGCCTCGGCTCTGGTGAACCATGGCGACGCGGGTAGCGCTGGGGAGAGAGCGGCCATGACCAGGAGCACGCCGACCGAGATGGCGTACGCTGCCAGTACGCGAAAGCGGGGCATTGTGCCTACATAAGGCCGGCTCCGGCCATGTCGATGGGGGCCAGGACCGTCCACAGCGCGGCGAACTGCCACATGCCGGCGCCTGCGGAGCGATCGATGCGCCCGGCCAATTGCGCTGGCGCCCTGTGGGCTCAAAGCTCGAAAGCAAGCGGCGCCGGCTTCGTGTCAACGGCTCGCTACAGGGTGAAAACGATGAGTGGTCGGCACAGCAGCACGAAGATCGGCATGGCGCTGAGTACGGTGCTGCTGGTCGCTGTGGGCCTGTGCGCCTGCAAGCCAGCGGAGAGCGGCGCGGTGGTGCTCGAGTTTTGGGCCTTCGGCAGGGAGGGCGAGCTGGTCTCGAAGCTTCTGCCCGAGTTCGAGCGCCGGCACCCAAACGTAAGCGTCCGACTACAAGTCTTGCCGTGGACGAGCGCGCACGAAAAGCTGCTGACCGCGGTGGTCGGTGAAAGCGCGCCGGACGTAGCGCAGCTGGGCAACACCTGGATCCCCGAATTCGCGACGATTGGTGCTCTCGAGCCGTTGGATCCCCGGGTCGAGCGGTCGCCGATCATCGAACGAGCCGACTATTTTTCCGGCATTTGGGAAACCAATCGCTTCGACAAGCGTTTGTACGGAGTTCCTTGGTACGTCGACACGCGCCTCTTGTTTTATCGGCAAGACCTGTTGGCACGAGCCGGCTTCGACGCTCCTCCAGAGTCCTGGTCGGAGTGGCAGGCGATGCTCACTCGAATCCAAGCGCGTGCCGAGCGCGGGCGGTTCGCGCTGTTCTTACCGCTGAACGAGCCCGAGCCGCTCATTGCATTGGCGCTACAAGGCGGCCAATCTCTCCTGCGCCAGGGAGGGCGCTTCGGCAACTTCAGGGGGCCCGGTTTCATGCGGGCGCTCGATTTCTATGTCGATCTGTTCCGGCAGGGTATGGCGCCCACCGCCGGCACCCACCAGATCGCCAACCTGTGGGATGAGTTTGCCCGTGGGAACTTCGTATTCTTCGTGAGTGGGCCGTGGCAAATCGGCGAGCTGCGGCGGCGCCTGCCTCCCGCCTTCGAAGACCGCTGGGCGACCGCACCGCTGCCGGGAAGGGACGGGCCTGGGGCCTCGCTGGCCGGCGGCGCCAGTCTGGTGGTGTTCCGAAGCTCAGCCCGCAAGCAGGCTGCTTGGCAACTGATCGAGTACCTGGCGCTGCCGGACGTGCAGCGTCGCTTTTACGAGCATAGCGGCGATCTGCCACCGCGGCGCGCCAGCTGGCAGGGCCCGCCCTTGGCTCTGGATACGAAGGTCGCCGCATTTCGCAGGCAGCTCGAGCGTGTGGAGCCGGCGCCTCGTGTCCCCGAATGGGAGCGCATTCAGAGCGAAGTGGCCGAGGTAGCCGAGCGAGCGGCGCGCGGGCTCATCAGTGTCGACGCTGCGGCTCGCGAGCTCGATCAGAAGAGCGATCGCATCCTCGACAAGCGACGCTGGATCCTAGCTCAGGAGACTAGACAGCGATGAAATTCACGCACGGCTTTTGGTTCGTCGCGCCCGCGCTGAGTGTCATCGTCGCCTTCTTCGTGCTGCCCGTGCTGGCGGCATTCGCGCTGAGCTTGACCGATTTCGACATCTACGCGCTGGCGAGCTTCGAGCACCTGCGCTTCGTCGGCTTTGCGAATTACCTGGAGCTCTTGCGGACGCCGCTGTTCTACAAGGCGCTGTACAACACTTTGTTCTTCGTGGTCGTGGGTGTTCCCCTATCGATAGGCGCGTCGCTGTCGACTGCCTTGCTGCTCCACTCGAGCGTGGCGCGACTCAAGCGGCTGTTTCGCACGGCTCTGTTCGCTCCGGTGGTCACTACCCTGGTGGCCGTGGCGGTGATCTGGATGTACCTATTGCATACCCGGTACGGGCTGGTGAACTACGTGCTTGGCGGCTTGGGGCTGCCGCGCGTGGATTGGCTGGGAGATCCAACCTGGGCCATGCCAGCGATCGTGCTCTTCGCGGTGTGGAAGAACTTCGGCTACAACATGGTGATCTTCCTGGCCGCCCTGCAGAACATTCCGCAGGGCTTGTACGAAGCCGCGCGTATCGATGGCGCTAGCGTGCGCCAGCAGCTGTGGTTCATCACACTGCCCTCGCTCGGGCCGACGTTGCTGTTGGTCGGCATTCTGACCATGGCCGGTTACTTTCAGCTGTTCGCCGAGCCGTACGTCATGACGCAGGGCGGCCCGCTCGGCAGTACCACCAGCGTGCTCTACCTGATGTACGAGCAGGGGTTCAAATGGTGGAACCTGGGCACCGCATCGGCCGTGGCCTTCGTGTTGTTCTTCTTGATGTTCGTGGTGACGCGCATTCAGCTGTTTGTGGCGCGCCGTCTGGAGTCCACATGAGCCGCACTCTCCAATCCGTGCTGGTGAATGGCGCACTGCTCGCGGCTCTCGTCGTCTGCCTGTGTCCGCTCTTGTGGATGCTCTCGGTTTCGCTCATGGCTCCCGGCGAGGCCAGCAGCTTTCCTCCGCCACTAGTGCCGAATCAGGCCACGTTCGAAAACTACCGCAGCTTGTTCGAGCGCACCGACATGGGGCGCAGCTTTTTCAATAGCTTGAGCTTGGCGTTGCTCAGCACGCTGCTCTCGTTGTTCTTCAATGCAACGGCTGGCTATGCCTTTGCCAAGCTCCGCTTCAAAGGGCGCGATCGGTTGTTCAGGGTGCTGTTGGGCGCCATGGTCATTCCGGGTCAAGTAGCCATGATCCCACTGTTTTTGTTGCTCAAGCAGCTGGGTCTCGTCAACACCTACGCTGGGGTGTTGATCCCCTCGCTCGCCAGCGTGTTTGGCATCTTCCTCGTGCGACAGTATGCGCTGTCCATACCCGACGAGTTGTTGGAGGCGGCGCGTATCGACGGGGCCGGCGAGTGGCGCACGTTTTTGACCATCGTCGTGCCTGGGCTGACACCCATCCTCGTCACGCTTGCCTTGTTCAGTTTTCTGGGCTCGTGGAACGACTTTCTCTGGCCGCTGATTGTGCTGACCGACGATGAGCTCCGCACGCTTCCCGTGGCACTTGCCGCCCTGTCGCGTGAGCACGTGCAGGACCGAGAGCTCATGATGGCGGGTTCGGTGATCACCGTGCTGCCGGTGCTGGTGCTGTTTCTGGCGCTGCAGCGCTACTACATGCAGGGTCTGTTGGCGGGGAGTGTGAAAGGGTGAGCTCGTTCGCTATGCCTCGCCGGGCCGCGCGGTGGCTCTCGTGTACGCTATTCGGCTGCGGCGCGGGCTGCGTCGGGGTGAGCGCGCATCCGCCGGCCGGCGCTTGGGCAGAGCAACCCGCTCAGCCCGATCTTCCGGCAGACTCGCTGCTCGATGATTTCGAGACTCTGAGTGAGTGGCAGGTCGAGACCTCCGACGGTGTGCGTGCGCGTATCGACTCGGCTGAGGGCGTGCAGGGCCGGGCGCTGGGGCTCGAGTTCGATTTTCAGGGGCACGGAGGTCATGCGAGCGCATGGCGTCCGCTCCCACTCGAGCTGCCGCAAAACTTCGAGCTTTCGTTCGAGCTTCGTGGCGATGCGCCGCCCAACGACCTTCAGCTGAAACTCGTGGACGCGAGCGGGGAAAATGTCTGGTGGTTCAGGCAGGCCGATTTCGAGTTTTCGAAAGATTGGCGCCGCGTAGTCGTAAAAAAGCGCCAGGTGCAGTTCGCGTGGGGTCCCACCGAACAGCGCGAGCTCCGCCAGACAGCTTCGCTCGAGTTGGTCGTCGCAGCGGGCAGCGGCGGTGGCAAGGGGTCGATAGCGGTCGACAATCTGCGATTGCGTGAGCTTCCGGTTCCTCCCGCCGTGCCGCCTGCCCCGGTCGCCACTGCCTCCAATAGCCAGTCCGGCCATGGCCCGGCGTTGGCCGTCGATGGGCGGCGGGATACGGCGTGGCAAAGCGAGGCCACTCAGGGGCGCGCATGGCTCGAGCTCGACTTGGGCTACCAGCGGGAGTTTGGCGGCCTGACCCTGCACTGGCAAAATGGCGCGCACGCGACCCACTACGAGGTCGAGCTCTCGAGCGATCGGCAGCGTTGGGTCAGCGTGCGGCGCGTGCAGAATGGCGACGGGGGCACGGACTTCCTGCGGCTGCCCGAGTCGCAAGCTCGCTTCGTCCGCTTGAGCCTCGAGCGTGGCATCGCAAGCAACTACGGCGTTGCGGACCTGGAGGTCGAGTCGCTCGAGTTTGGCGGCAGCCTGAATGCTTTCACGACCGCTGTGGCTCAAGAATCAGCGCGTGGTCGATATCCGCGCGCCTACGTGGGTGAGCAGAGCTATTGGACACTCTTGGCACTCGATGGCGGTGCCGACAGTGGGTTGATATCGGAAGACGGTGCGGTCGAGCTCGAGCGCGGAGGCGTTTCTGTCGAACCCTTCGTGGCGTCCAAAGGGCTGACCACCTGGGCGGACGTAGAACGCCTGCATACGTTGGCGGACGGCTACTTGCCCATGCCGAGCGTGACCTGGCGCGACCGCGCGTGGGAGCTAGAGGTCAGGGCTTTTGCCGCGGGTACTCCAGAAAAGCCCGTGGTGCGCGTCCGCTACGAGCTCACGAATCGCACCGCCACTCCACTCACCCTGGAGCTTTTGATCGTCGTTCGCCCCTTCCAAGTCAATCCGCCTACTCAGTCATTGAATCTCGCGGGCGGAGTCAGCGCCATTCACCGCCTCCAGTGGGACGGCCGGCGGCTCCTCGCGGACGGCGCTCGATTCATCACACCCGAGCAGGCGCCCGATCATGTGGGACTCAGCAGCTTCGATGAAGGCGGGTTTCCGGCCAAACCCGTGCCCCGCGCTGGGCGAGCAGTGAAAAGCGTGGTTGATCCCACAGGACTAGCATCCGCCGCTTTCGTCTACGAGATCGCACTGCCGCCTCGGGGTAGCGCCATCCGCTGGTTGACTTCTGGACCCAGCGTCCCGTCGTCGGCCGAGCTCGAGCGCGAAGAGGCGCGCGTCGAGAGCGCTTGGCGACACAAGCTCAATCGCGTCGAGATCCGCGTTCCGCAACCCGGGCAGGAGCTCGTGGATACGCTGCGCACTGCGCTGGCGCACGTGCTGATGACTCGTGAAGGGCCGGTGTTGAAGCCCGGTCCCCGCTCGTACGCGCGTTCGTGGATCCGCGACGGTGTCATGATGAGCGAAGCGCTGCTGCGCCTCGGGCATTCAGCCGTAGCGCAGGAGTACCTGGACTGGTATGCGCGGTACCAATACGAAAGCGGCAAGATCCCGTGCTGCGTCGATCATCGCGGAGCCGATCCGGTACCCGAGAACGACAGCGCAGGGCAATTCATCCACCTCGTCGCCCAGCTGTATCGCTTCACGCACGATCGAACCAAACTCGAGCGCGCGTGGCCCCATGTGGCCAAAGCCGCCGCGTACCTCGAGCGCCTGCGCCAGTCCGAGCGCACTGCACGCAACACCACCGAAGAGCGCCGTGCGTACTTCGGGCTCATGCCGCCTTCCATCAGCCACGAGGGTTATTCCGACAAGGCGGCCTACTCGTACTGGGACGACTTTTGGGCGCTGATTGGCTACCAAGATGCGGCGTTTTTGGCAGAGGTGCTCGAGCGCGACGAGGCCGCTCGCCTGCGAGCCCAGCGGGACGAATTTCGCCGCGAGCTGCATGCCTCGATCCGAGCCAGCGTCGAACAGCACCGCATCGATTATCTGCCGGGAGCCGCCGATCGTGGAGATTTCGATGCGACGTCCACCACCATTGCACTGGCTCCTGGCCGCGAAAGAACGGCCCTGCCAAACGAGCTGCTGGTGGCCACGTTCGAGCGTTACTATCGCGACTTCGCTGCCCGCCACGCCGGCGCGCGCGACTGGGACGTGTACACGCCGTACGAGCTCCGCAACGTCGGTGCCTTCGTGCGGCTCGGTTGGCGCGAACGAGCCGGTGAGCTGCTCGACTTTTTCTTGAACGATCGCCGCCCTCGCGCTTGGAACCAATGGGCCGAGGTCATCGGAAAGAACCCGCGTGAACCCCGCTTCATCGGTGACATGCCGCATAGTTGGGTTGCCTCGGACTTCATTAGGGCGGCGCTCGACTGTTTTGTCTATTTGCGTGCCGATGACCAAGCGCTAGTGCTGGCTGCTGGCTTGCCGGCGCAGTGGTTGACGGGCGAGGGAATAGCCGTGCGAGACCTGCGCACGCCGTACGGTTCCCTGAGCTATAGCCTTGGAGTTCGAGAGCGCCTCGAGCTCGAGGTGCGGGGCGCCACCCCGCCTGGGGGGTTCGTGCTGCCCTGGCCACTAGCCGGCAAGGGTGGCGTCGCGCGCGTCAACGGTGCGCGCGTTCGATGGAACGGGAGCGTGCTCGAACTTCCTGGACCCAGCAGAGCGAGTGTGGAGCTGCATGACTGACATAAACGAATTTCCCGCTAATTTCTGGTTTGGCGCGGCCACCGCCGCCTATCAAATCGAGGGCGCGCCGCTCGCGGATGGCGCAGGTCCGAGTATTTGGCATCGCTTCACGCACACGCCTGGCTCGTGCCCGAGCGGCGACACCGGCGATGTCGCCTGCGATCACTACCACCGCTATCGCGAGGACGTGGCTCTGATGCGGCGGTTGGGTATGCAAGCGTATCGCTTCAGCATCGCGTGGGGTCGAATCTTCCCCGAGGGTAAGGGCGCCGTGAACCCCATGGGGCTCGATTTCTACGATCGGCTCGTGGATGCTCTGCTCGAGAGTGGGATCGAGCCGATGGTCACTTTGTACCACTGGGACCTTCCCGCGGCACTCGACGATCGAGGTGGCTGGTTGAATCCGGACATCGCTCATTGGTTCGCCGACTATGCCTGTGCGGTGTACCAGAAGCTCGATGGGCGAGTGAAACGCTGGATCACCCTCAACGAACCCTGGGTGGTGGTCGACGGCGGGTATTTGCATGGTGCGCTAGCGCCCGGTCACCGCAATCTGTTCGAAGCACCGATCGCGTCCCGCAATCTCATGCGCGCGCACGGGGCTGCGGTTCAGGCCTATCGCGCCTTCGGCAAGCACGAGATCGGCCTGGCGGTGAATCTGGAGCCGAAGTACCCGGCCAGCGACGACCTTCTCGATCAAACCGCGACGCGCCGGGCAGACGCCTACATGAACCTTCAGTATCTCGACCCTGCACTGCTCGGGCGCTGTCCGGAAGAGTTGCGCGAGGTGTTTGGTCCCGCCTGGGTGCCGTGGCTGCCGGACGATCTCGCGCTGGCGCATCAACCCCTCGATTTTCTCGGGATCAATTACTACACGCGCAGCGTCACCCGTCACGATGAGCGACAAGGACCCGTGCGCGCAGTCGCCGTCAAGCAGCCGCGCGCCACGTATACCGAAACGGGATGGGAGGTCTTTCCCGAAGGCCTTACGGAGACGCTGCTCGGAATCCACAAGCGCTATGGCAAATTGCCACTTTACGTGACCGAAAATGGCGCAGCGTTTTTCGACCCTCCCGTGGCTCGGCAGGGCCGTGTGGCTGACCCGCTGCGCGTCCAGTACCTCGGTGATCACTTGCGAGCGATACGCGCTGCCATCGAACAGGGCGCGGATGTGCGTGGTTACATGGTTTGGTCGTTGCTCGACAATCTGGAGTGGTCGCTCGGGTTTAGCAAGCGATTCGGGATCGTCCACGTCGACTTCGCTTCTCAAGAGCGCACGCTGAAAGACAGCGCCCACTTTTACGCACAGGTCATCGCAACGCGAGGTCGCTGCCTCGAGCCCTAGCCTCGCTCACCACGCTCACACAAAGACTCAAAAGAAACGAGGGTCAGTGGCTCGAGTAGCCGGATTGTGATAAGCCCACGTCTCGAGCGATGCAGCCCACCACGGTGCGGCTGATGTCTCCACCCCTACCTTCGTGAGTGGCAGGTGAATCAAAAGAGGGTTCGATGGATTTTCACTGGCTATCGGACGGCTTCGGCAGTCCGCGGCTTGGCGCTGGCGCTGGCGGCGTCCACGTTTGCCCTGGAG
>CBFGRJ010000107.1:0-19923 GCA_965651135.1 uncultured Myxococcales bacterium | reverse complement strand
GTCGATCAGGAATCGGATTTGGCGTCATAGGGGCGCAAATCCGAAACCGGATCCACCTTTTGATTCCGGCGCCCCTCGTGTCGAGTGCACCACGAGCGGGCCGGGCCTAACGAAGCCGCGTAGCGCGGGCCGGGGCCGAGTCTATTCTGGCAACATCCCAATAGCGGGTTAGGAGGCTGCTGAAGTCGAGGCGGTGACGTTGATGGGCCCCCCGACGCGGCTCAGAAGCGTGGGTAGATCCGGGGCGTTTTCGGTGACCACGCGCACGCTGAGGGGTGACTTGTTGGAACCGACGCGAGTGAGCTTTACCTTGCCGCCCGCATACAGTTGACCCAAGAAGGTTTCGAACTCGCGCTTCAGTGCATCGAAGCTCGGATCGTCATTGCTGAAGTCGAGCCGGTCGGGCAGCTTGATCAAGGCTTCGTTCGAGCGGAACTTGGGGCGGGGGTTGAGGGTGGGATCGGATTCGAGCAAGCGGCACGCGTTGAGGGCTCGCCGAAACGCATCCCTCAAGCGCTCTCCGGGCTCAGGGGCCTGGCGCTTGCGGCTGTATAACAGACCGGGCTGTCCGTCGCTGAGATCGAGGTAGTAGTCGGAGGCGTGACCGACGAGCACCACTCCGGGACCGTGGTGCACGTGGCTGTAATCGGCCACGTCGATCATCAGTTCGTCGAGCACGTGATCGCGAATCCACCGATGGAAGACCGGAATGAATTTTTCGAGCTGCGAACTGTCGATGTTGTCGGAAAATAGCTTCACCTGAAGCTTGGGTGCATCCATGAACGGGGGCCTCGTGGGAACAGAGAGTTTTAGCTATACTGTACGGCCAGAGGCCGCTTCTGCACTACGGATATAGCATTGATGAGCCGCTTCTACGAATAGCTGCGCCTCCTCGATCAGCTGGTGAGCCTTGGCATTATCTGACTGGGCGATTCCGTTGCCGTGGGCGCTGAACAGATAGTTTGCAAACTTGTCACCGGCGTAGGGGTCGTGGAACAGCCGTGTATCGCATAGGTGCAGCTTGAACTCGCGGACAATCTCCTCTGGGTCATCGCCCAAATTGGCGTTGCGCTCGCGGGTCAGGGCCTTGGCGGCCTGAAGCATGGCTTCGTAGGCGCGCTGGGCGGCCGCTGCGGGGTTGCCGTCGTCCAAAATCACCTGCGCTTCGAAGATCTCGCGCTCGCTGGCCGCCAGCCCCATCTCCACGAAAGGCACGATCTCGCCGGCACATTCGCCTACACCCATGTCGCCGATCGTGTACTCCCGCGGGTCGCCCCAGTCCGAGTAAAAGCTCGGATCTTCGTCGTAGCTCGGGACCTGGGTCAGATCCTCGATGAGGCGGCGGATTTCCTTCTTTCCGACGCGTTCGACGTACTCCCGATAGGTTTCGGAGCCCTGGCGGGCTTCGGCATACGCTTTGGTCAATCGGTCTACCGCCTCGGGAACGCGCTTGGAGGGTACTGCACCGATCGCGACTCCGTAGGACCGCGCATTTTCTGTCCACTGGCCGCCCACGACCAGCTGAAAGTGGGGCACCCTGCGCCCACTGACATTTCGGCTGACCCCCAGAAACCCGAGGTCGGCCACGTGGTGCTGCCCGCATGAATTGAAGCAACCGCTGCACTTGATGTGGAGCGATTGGGCGGCCGGTGACAATTCGTTTTCGAGCAGGCTCAGGTGGCGCCTGAGCTCGGAGGCGAGCCCGCGCGAGGACGAGATGTCCAGCTTGCAGGTATCGGTGCCGGGGCACGAGGTGATGTCGGTGATGGTTTCCGCCCCGCTGGCTCCCAGGCCCGCCGCCTCCAGCCTGGCGTACAGCTCGGGCAGGTCGGCGTTCGGGACCCAACGGAACAGCACGTTCTGGTCAGCGGTAAATCGGAGCGAGCAGCCCGTGAGCTCGCGCGCCAGGTCGCTCATGATGCGACCCTGCTCCGGTGTGAAGTCGCCGAGCGGCAGCGTCACGATGGCGCACGAGTAGCCCGCCTGCGCCTGCGGGCGCACGTTGGTGGCATACCAGGCTTCGAAGCCAGGCGAACGAGGCGCGTTGCCGAGCTCTTGACCCGGCTTCTTCGGAGTTTCGTCGAGCGCGTGAAGATCTTCGAGGAAGGCCGTCCAGCGCGGATCGGGCCGCAACCCCTCTCGTTCTGCGAGGACGAGTCGCTTGAACTCTTCGATCCCCAGCTTGTTGACCAGGAACTTGAGGCGCGCGCGTGAGCGATTCTCCTTCTCGCCGAGCTTGGCAAACACGCGGCATACGGCCTGCATCATTGGCAGCAGCTCTTCTTCCGGTACGAACTCTTCCAGAAGTTTTGCGGGATGAGGTACCGCTCCGAGCCCTCCGCCCACGTAGAATTCGAAACCTCGGCGCAAGGTGCCGTTGACCTCACGCACCTGCGCGATGCAGCCGATGTCGTGGAAGGTGACGAGCCCGCATGGATTGTCTTTGCAGCCGGAAAAGGCGGGCTTGAGCTTGCGCCCGAAATCTTGCACGTCATCGTGACCGAGCAGGAACATGGCGGCAGCATGCGCATAGGGCGTCACGTCGAACGTCTGGTCGCTGCACACGCCGGCGTATTGGCACGCCGTCACGTTACGCACCGAGTTACCGCACGCTTCGCGAGTGGTGATGCCGACCGAGGCCAGGCGTCGCATCAGGTCCGGCGTGTCTTCGATGTGAACGAAGTGCAGCTGAATGTCCTGCCGGGTCGTCACGTGCAAGATTTGGTCGGAGTACTCCTCCGCGAGATCGCACAGCAGGTCCAGCTGATCCGGAGTGACCCTCCCGAGTGGGATCTTGATGCGCATCATGCCGGGCGCATCCCAAACCGTGTCGACGCCTTTCGTGATATCGCCGCAGGGATAAGCGAGCGTTTGCGTCTTCACACCGTCGTGCCGGCGCCCGTTGTCGTAGCGCTGCCCGTAGACGCCACGCCGGAGCCTCGTCTCGGCAAAGAGCTTGTCGCCGATTTTGCCGCTCTTTTTCAATTCTATCTGCGTCTCGAAGATATCGATCTCGCGGCTGAGATCTTCGGGCATGCGACCCTCTAGGGCCTGTTTCCAGCTGGTTGGGGCGGCGGTCATTGCTTCTGACTCCTCGATTGGCGCGCGATAATCAAGCGTCCGTTGCGCCGTTGTACTCCCTAATTCCGGTCTGACAAGTCAGGTATATCAGGCCAATAGTGCAATAGCATGTAATCGTTCATTAATTGTCCAGGGCCTCATCAGCGCCGACAGGGTCGAAAGCCCACCGAGGTCTATTGGACCATAGGCCGGACAGCTTGCGCCGGCAGCGCAGCGCGGGGTGCGGCGCCTTTTAGGCTCGACCACCCCATGGTACGAGCCGGACCCAATGCGGATTCAACGTGGACTGTTTCCCACGCTGCGAGAAGCGCCTGCCGACGCGACCAGCGTGAGCCATGTGCTCCTGATGCGTGGTGGATTCGTGCGGCGTGTAGGCGCCGGCATTTACAGCTACTTGCCGTTGGGGCTGCGCGTGCAGCGCAAAGTCGAAGCGATCGTGCGCGAAGAAATGGATCGAGCAGGCGCGCAGGAGGTGCTGCTGCCGGCCCTGCTTCCTTCGGAGTACTTCAAAGAATCGGGTCGCTGGGACGTGTTCGGAGACACCCTGTTTCGTCTCAAAGATCGCAAGGGGACCGACTATCACCTGGGCCCCACTCACGAAGAAATCATCGTCGACATGGTGCGGCGCGACGTGAAGAGCTACCGCGACGTCCCGCTGAACCTGTATCAGGTGCAAACCAAGTTCAGAGACGAGCCGCGCCCCCGAGGCGGTGTCCTTCGGGCTCGTGAGTTCGTGATGAAAGACGCCTACTCGTTCGATGTGGACGAGGCGGCCGCGGAGCGTTCGTACGAAACCATGCGCGTCGCCTACAGCCGCATCTTCGATCGCATGGGGTTCGACTACCGCATGGTCAGCGCCGATACGGGCGCCATGGGCGGCAGCAAGAGCGCCGAATTCCAGATCCTCGTGCAAAGCGGCGAAGACGTGATCGCCGCCTGCCGACAGTGCGACTACGCAGCCAACATCGAAGTGGCTGAAACGCCGCCCTTTCCGCCGCAAGGGCCTGAACCGAGCAGCGTGCCCAAGCCAGAAAAGGTGCACACCCCCGAGCAGCGCACGATCGAAGAGGTCTCTCGCTTCTTGAACAGCGCCCCCCAGCGCTTTCTGAAGAGCTTGGTCTACATGTGCGACGGCAGCCCCGTTTTGGTCGTGGTCAGGGGCGACCACGCCGTCAACGAAATCAAGCTGGCTCGCGCCGTAGGTGCTCAAGAGGTGCGCATGGCCGAAACGGCCGAGGTCCAAGCAGCCACCGGCGCCAGCGTCGGTTTCGCCGGACCCGTCGGCTACAAAGGCAAACTGGTGATCGATCGAGACGCCGCCAGCATCAGCGACGCGATCACCGGCGCCAACGAAACCGACTATCACCTGCAGCACGTGCAGCCGGGCCGCGACTTCAGCGCCGACGTCGTCAACGTGCGCGAAGTGGTCGACGGGGATCTCTGTCCTCAGTGCGGCGCCTCGCTCACGCTGTATCGCGGCATCGAAGCGGGGCACATTTTTCTTTTGGGTACCCGCTATACCGAACAAATGGGCGCTCGCTACCTAGACGCAGCCGGAGCGCAACGCACCTTGGTGCAAGGCTGCTACGGCATCGGCATTTCGCGCCTGGTGGCCGCCGCCGTCGAGCAGTTTCACGACGACAACGGCATCGTTTGGCCAATGAGTTTAGCCCCCTACCAGGTGCACATCGTTCAAGTCGGCGACAGCGAAGCGGTCGTGCGCGCGGTCAGCGACCTCGAGCAACAGCTCGAAAGCCTAGGCGTCGAAGTCCTGGTCGACGATCGCGATGAGCGCCCAGGCAGCAAGTTCAAAGACGCCGACCTGATCGGCATCCCGCTGCGCGTGACCGTGGGTGAACGCGCTCTGAAGCAGGGCCAGGTCGAGCTCAAACCGCGCAGCGAGCCCGACCCGAAGCGAGCCACCCTACTCGCGCTCGACCAAGCAGCAGCCGAGCTGGCAAAACAGGTGCAAGCCGCGCGCGGCGGCCATACCAAGTCGCCGAGCGCCTAGACCTTTCGCACCGGGGACAATTGACCGGCGATACCACGCAACGACAAGACGGCAAGCTGAGCCACGCGGAGCGTGCGGCGTACTCCGCCGGTGACGTCGCATCGAACTTCTACTGGAAGCTCATCGACTACTACTTGCTCATCTTCTACACGGATGTGTTCGGTATCTCCGGGCTTGCAGCCGGGACCATGTTGCTGGTGACCAAGACGTGGGATGCCATCAACGACCCGCTCATGGGACTCATCGCGGATCGGACCAATACCCGCTGGGGCAAGTTTCGTCCCTATTTGCTGTGGGGTGGGCTGCCGCTCGGCGCTGCAGGCGTGCTCACGTTCACCACGCCCGATCTGAGTGACAGCGGCAAGCTTGTCTGGGCCTACATCACCTACAGCTTGATGATGACCGCGTACACCGTCGTCAACCTGCCCTATTCAGGGCTGCTGGGTGTGATCACGCCGAATACGCAAGAACGCACGACACTCGCAAGCTTGCGTTTCATTGGCGCGTTCAGCGGAGGCATTTTGACCACGCACTTCACGCCCAAGTTGGTGGAGTACTTTGGCGGAGACGATGCGCGGTTGGGTTGGCAGTTGACGGCCGCCTTCTGGGCGGTTTGCGCAGTCGCTCTGTTTACCTGGAGCTTTCTCGGCACGCGAGAACGCGTCAGCCCTCCAGCTCAACAGAAGCCGGACGTGAAGCGCGATGTCCAGGACCTGTTTCGCAACAAGCCGTGGCTCGTGCTGGCAAGCCTTGCCATTTTGGTCATGTTGAACATATCGATTCGCTCCCAGAGTACGGCGTATTACATGAAGTACTACGCCAACGCGGAAGACCTGATCGGTTCATTTATTTCGAGCAGCCTGGTTGCATCGCTGCTCGGAGCAGCGAGTACGCCGCTTTGGACCAAGCTATGGGGCAAGAAGAAGCTCTTCGTGATCTTGATGGTGCTGCTGACGGTGCTTTCCCTGCTGTTCTTCGTGATCCCCAGAGATGCGCTCTGGTTGATGTTCACCGTGAACATTCTCATCAACTTCGTGATGGGCCCCAAGGCACCCCTGGTTTTCGCGATGTACGCTGACGCAGCCGATTACGGTGACTGGAAATTTGGACGTAGGGCGACCGGATTCATCTTCGCAGCCGCATCCTTCGCGCAAAAGCTCGGCGGCGCCTTGGCGGGCTACTTCATCGGCCTGATGTTCGCCGCGATGGGTTATCAAGCCAACGTCGAGCAAACCGAAGACTCGTTGTTTGGCATTTTGCTGTTGATGAGCATTCTGCCAGCAGGGTTTTCGTTCATTGCGCTGCTCGTTGCCACGCGTTACCCGCTCAGCGAGCAGCAGCTCGACCAAATCAGCTCGGAGTTGGCCACCCGGCGGGAAGCCAGCTGACGTGTTGCATCTTCCGCAGGCGTTGAAGCCGAGCCGAGCGCCCAAGCCGTTCGCATCAAGCCGTTCGAACCAAGCTACTGGGTCGAGCCCGCGAGCCCGAGCTTACCTCGCGCCAACATCAGCCGAGCTGCGCGTATCGCAAACTCGACTTCGCCATCGCTCAGCACGTCGCGGAGGAAACGGCGTGCCTTTTGGTCGTTGTCGGTGGGACAGATGTTGTCCCGGTAGTTGACCTGCGACAAGGTCAGCGTCTGTTCCTTTGCCACGTAACGACCCTGCCCGGTCAGGCAACTGCTGGACACTCGGAAGCTGCCGTCATCCAGAAATTCCACGGTCGGCGGTGCCTGCAGCGCGAAACTCCATTGCCCCAAATCGTCGAGGAACGTGGTGATGGTCCAGCTGCGACCCGTGAGTGGTCGATCCGGATCGGCTTTTTCGCGAGCCAAGAATTCAAGGGTGACCCCTTCACCGCTCAGCGTGAGTTTGCCACCTCGTAGCGCGACTTCGGGCTTACCGTTGAGGAACGCCGCGAGCCACTCGTCCTGGGCCATAAGCTCTGGCGGGCAGCCGCGCTTGGTTGCCATCAAGCCGTCGAGGCACAGTTGCGAGCCGCACACGTGATAGCTTCCACCGTGCCTGTTGCAGCCGGCAAAGAACATGAGGCTGCCATCCATGAAGGCCAATTGGATGGGTACGTCCGGAACCGGCACGTGGCCCTCTGCCGAAACCAACAAAAACTCGCCACCCTTGAGCTCCTCGGTAGGGCTGGTCTCTTCGGTCGGGTTCTCGGGTGGAGGTGTCGCGTCGGCAGTCGGGGGCGCCGCCTCTGCGACGGGAGGCGCAACCCCAGCGGATTGCGGAGCAGGGGCGGGAGCACAGCTGCTCGTAGCGAAACAGACAACCCCCAATATCACCAGCGCATGCGTCGCCCCATTCGTGCCCATGATGTCCATTCAATAGACCACCCAACGCGAGCGGTCAAAGCAACATCCCCTCGGTCTCGCCCCTCGACGTGCGGATGGGGGTGAGGCACTACTGCACCCACACCTGGGCTTGGTACACGGCTTGGGTTTGCAGGCAGGCCAATGCCACGCCGAGCGCGAGGGTGAGCGCTCGTGCCAAGCCCTGGCGCTCGTGCTCGTAGGCGATGTAGGCCAGCGCTGCGGTGACCAGCGCCAGCTCGTGACCGGCGCCGCCGAAGGGGAGGGCGCCAGCGCCGGTGGCGGTCAAGCACCACAAGCTCAGCGGTACGGCGATGGGGTGAACCTGACGCTCGGGCGCCATCAACGTCCAGGTGAAAGCTGCTGACAACAGCGGTGCGAGGACGCCGGCTAGGTGCAACGGCTCACCCCAGCCTTTGTGTATCAGATAGAAGCTCCCCGTTAGGCAGACGCCGATGACTCCGGCAAGCACGGCCGTGGCCAGCACGCGGGGCTTGGTAGTCCATTGGCTCGACATGAGTGCCATCGACTTGCGCTACCTGGGAACGAGGCAGACCAGCTCACCTTCGCTGGCGCCTTGCAGGGGCACCCCGCCGTCCGCCTCACAAGAAGTCGCGGCCTCGTGCTGTGCTTGCACGTCATCGACGCAGTCGTTGTAGGCAGTGACGAGTCGGGCGCAATTGATGGCGTTGGCGACGGTGATCGACGTACCCAACACAAGACCGGCACCCGTTGGTGCGCTCAGCCCGGTTAGGGCCGCGCTTCCGAGCATGGTGGCGCAGGCCAAAGCGGCCGCGCCCTTATCGTTCTGGCACTGGCTTTGCTCGAACTGTTTCAGCAGCGCCTGTGCTCCCGCGTCGCCTTCGACGACGATCGGCTCGAGCGTCACCACGGCCGGCTTTCCAGCGGGCGGTGGTGCACAGCTGGTCGTCGTGGGATCGCAAGCCGGGGGGGCGCTCACGTCGGCGCTCGGGTCGTAGCCTGAATGGTAACCACAGCTTTGGATCGGATCGGGCATGTGGTTCTTTTCGGCCCGGGAGGGAGCCAGTTGCTGAAAAGTTCAAAACCCAGCGATGCAGTGAAGTCGGGGGCAGGGCCCCTCACCCACAAGAGGAATTTCGCAGGGTTAGAAAAACCCCGGATCGCGATAACTGCCGAAGCACGCGCGCAACACGTCGCAGATCTCTTGCTCGGTGCAGTAGACGCGCGCCGCTTCGATGATCGAGGGCATCAGGTTGTTGTTCGAACGCGCTGCCTGCTCCACCGCTTCGAGTGCGCGCTCCACGTCGCTTCGGCTGCGTTCGGCCTTCACTTTGGCAAGATTGGCGAGCTGGTTTTTTTGCACCTGCTCGTCGATACGCAAGGTAGGGATGCGATCCGGCTCGTCTTGCTGAAAGCGGTTCACGCCGACCACCGTCCGCTCGCCGGAGTTGACTTGCTTCTCGAACTCGAAGGCGGAGCGTGCGATTTCACGTTGCGGGTAGCCCTGCTCCACCGCGGCCACCATGCCGCCCATGGCATCGATGCGCTCGATCGTGGCGAGCGCCTCTCGTTCGAGCCGATGGGTGAGCCACTCCACGTAGTAGCTGCCCGCCAGCGGATCGATGGTGTCTGCGACGCCGCTCTCTTCCGCGATGATTTGCTGGGTTCGCAGTGCAATCGTCACTGCTTCTTGGGTGGGCAACGCGTAGGTTTCGTCGAGCGAATTGGTGTGCAGCGACTGCGTCCCACCGAGCACTGCCGCGAGAGCCTGCAGGGCGACACGCGCCACGTTGTTGTAGGGCTGCTGGGCGGTGAGCGTGACCCCAGCCGTTTGCGCGTGCGTTCTGAGCTTGAGGCTGGCGTCGAGCTTGGCCCCGAAGCGCTCTTTCATCAGCCGCGCCCACAGCCGCCGCGCCGCGCGGAATTTGGCGACCTCTTCGAAGAAGTGGTTGTGCACATCGAAGAAGAAGCTGAGCCGAGGAGCGAATGAGTCCACGTCGAGCCCGCGCTCGACGCCCCAGGCCACATAGGCCAAGCCGTCGGCGAGCGTGAACGCCAGCTCTTGCGCCGCGGTGGCTCCGGCTTCGCGAATATGATAGCCGCTGATCGAGACCGTGTTGAAGCGGGGCACCTCTTTGGCGCAGTACTCGATGGTATCGGTCACCAAGCGCATCGCGGCCCGCGGTGGCACGAGCCAGGCGTGCTGAGCGATGAACTCTTTGAGACAATCGTTCTGAACGGTGCCTCCGATGGCGGTGCGGGGGATGCCGCGCTTGTCGGCCAAGGCGATGTAAAACGACAGCAGCACGATGGCCGGGCCGTTGATGGTCATCGACGTCGTGACCTGATCGAGGGGGATCTGGTCGAACAGCACGTCCATGTCGCGGAGCGTATCGACGGCCACTCCGCACATGCCTACCTCGCCGAGCGCGCGATCGCTGTCGGAGTCGTAACCCATCAGGGTCGGAAAATCGAAGGCGGTGGATAGGCCCGTTTGCCCTTCGGCCAGCAGATAGCGGAATCGTTCATTGGTCTGTTCCGGCGTTCCGAAACCGGCGAACATCCGCATGGTCCACAACTTGCCGCGATACATCGAGGGTTGAACGCCGCGCGTGAAGGGGAATTCGCCCGGGAAACCCAGATCGCGCTCGTAGTCGATGGGCACGTCCGCCGGGGTCAACAGGTCCGGCACTTCGAACCCGCTGCTGGTCGTGAACCGTTCGCGGCGCGCTGGGAAGCGGCTCAGGCTTTGGGCGACCGGGCCCGCTCGCCATGCCTGCGTGCGCTCGCGCAAGTGGGCGAGCTCACGAGCACCCAGCGCCGGGACCTCACCGTCTGCCGTGTAATCGGAAGGCAATTCCTGATGCGGTGGAACGAGCTTTTGTGCCATGGCTAAGTCAATGCTAGCAGGAATGCCGGCCGAAGGGGCGCGAGCAGCGCCATCGCACTCAGAGTGCCCACGAGAGGAACAGCCATGCTAGCGGAAGAAATCAAGCGTCGCATGTTCGCCGCGATGAAGGCGAAAAACACAGTCGAAAAGGAGATCCTCCGGGTCGCGCTGGGCGAAATCCAGACGGCCGAAGCGCGCGGTGAAGCGGTCACGGACCAGACCGCCATTGCCGCCGTCAAGAAGCTGCTCAAGTCCAACGAAGAGTCCTTGGCTCTCACCACCGACCCCGAGAGCGCCGACGTGCTCCGACAAGAGATCGAAATCCTCAAATCAATCCTGCCCCAGGGGTTGAGCGTCGACCAAATCGTCGAGGCGCTCGGCGAGGTCCAGGACGCGATAAAGAGCGCCAAGGCGGAGGGTCCAGCCACGGGCATTGCCATGAAACACCTCAAGTCCCAAGCTTTGGCCGTCGATGGCAAAGACGTGAAGGCCGCCGTGGTGCGCATGCGTGGCGGCTGAGTCCAGATTCGGAGGCAGTATGCGTTGGGTCTCAGAGAACAAGCTCAAGCTCCCCCGTAAAGAAGAAGCACTCCCCGGGCGCAGCGAAGCCATGCCCGTAGCGGAGCGCCACTTCGTGCTCGGTACGCCGCTCACCGGCAGCTTCGAAGGCAAGCGCATGGCGATGTTCGGTCTCGGTTGCTTCTGGGGCGCCGAGCGCAAATTCTGGGAGGCCAGCGGCGTCTACAGCACCCAGGTCGGCTATGCCGGCGGGCTGACGCCCAACCCCACGTATCGCGAAGTGTGTTCGGGGCTCACCGGCCACAACGAAGTGGTGCGCGTCGTCTACGATCCCGAACGAATCAGCTACGAGACGCTGCTCAAAATCTTTTGGGAATCCCATGATCCCACCCAGGGCATGCGCCAAGGCAACGATGTCGGCACCCAATACCGCTCCGGCATCTACGTCTACGACGCAGAGCAAAAGCAGCTCGCGCAAGCCTCGCGCGATGCCTATGCGGCGAGCCTCGAGCAAGCCGGCTATGGCGCCATCACGACCGAGCTCCTCGACGCGCCGACCTTCTACTACGCGGAGGATTACCACCAGCAATACCTGGCGAAGAACCCAGGGGGCTACTGCGGTCTCGGAGGTACCGGGGTAGCGTGCCCCATGGGTCCGGGGTGAAGGCGCGCCGCGGGGTTATCTGTGCCGCCAGCAGGATCCGGATTCGGATTTGCGCTTGGTGAGGGCCAAATCCGGATTCGGATCCCCGATCGCAGAGTGTCCCCGGGAGCGTTGCTTCGACGAGCGTGGGTGTTCACCCAGATTCGGAGGTATGGGCGACAGCCTAGCGGCACGATTGTTGCTCGTTCATGTCGTCGGTTGGCGGAGTTTGCGCTTTGCGCACGCGGTGAGAACAAGAAGTGGCTGAATGAGGCCAGTGTGCCGAAGTGACTGTTCGCTGGAAGATGGATTGATTAGCGTTCGGTTTGAGCCTGCCTGCCGCAAAAACAGCGGGGTACTGAAGTAGGCGCCTTGGTCGCCGCGCTTTTGGTTACGAACGGGCACCGAGTTTCAGTCCTGAAGGAGAATGCGCATGCACACTAGAATGGTCGGATTGCGGACTGGAGCACTGCTCGTCGCGGCGAGTGGGTTCGTGGTGGGCTGTTCGGAAGAGAGCCCTGCTCCTGCGAATGATTCGGTCGCCAGCGTAGGAGCCACCAACACCACGTCGCCCATGGCAGGCGTCACCGGTGCAGGCGGCATGGCTACCTCGTCGGCAGGCAGCATGGGCACCACTGGCACTGGTACGACGGCGACTGGGAGCTCGACCGCCACGGCATCCGGGTCAGTCAGCGACGCGAGCGCCGTGACGGGCAGCACCTCGGTGGGTGGCAGCGGCACGGAGACAAGCACCGCCACGGGAACGACCGGGGGCGTCGTCCCGAGCGGAGACTTGTTCACGGTAGAGGCCGAGCTGGCGAGCGATGTCGATCCGAACGCACCGGGCACGGTGGGCATCGTGACGTGGTCCGTCGAGCTGGGTAGTGTGGACAGCGCCACGATCGAGTTCGGGCTCGATACGACATATGGCACCGCTGCTCCGGTGGATCTGACCGCGGAGGGATTCAGAACCCTACTCTTGGGGATGAAGCCATCCAGTACCTATCACTTCCGCGTCGTGGCCATGGCGGGTGGAACCACGTACGTCAGCGATGACTACAGCATAGACACGGGGCCACCGACCGATAGCGTAGAGCTTGGTGGTTTTACCATTCACGACGAGGCCGCCCACGAACGCGGATTCATCGTGGCTTCGTATTGGCAGGGGTCCGGAAGCTCGGTGGCGTTCATCATCGACGCCGATGGCGAGATCGTGTGGTGGTACGACAGCGGTGCGAACGGTATTGCGCGCGCTCGCATGTCGGCCGACGGCAAGAACATGTGGCTGATCACACCGAACAACATGGGTGGCCCGTTGCAGCGTGTGAGCATGGACACGCTCGATGCCCAAACCTATGGAGAGGTCGTGGGCTCACACGACATTACGCCGGTGAGCGGCGCAACCATGGCCTTCTTGGAGTACGGCGAGAACGATTGTGACAGTATTTTCGAGATCGATCCGAGCGGCACGACGCAGGAAGTGTTCGAATCCGACGACTTTCTGAGCGGTATGTGTCACGGCAATGCGCTCCGCTACTCCCAAGCCGAAGACGTGTACACCTTCTCCGATGTGCAGCAAGACATCTTGGTCGTGAATCGGCAGGGCGGTGTAGAGTGGCGCATCTCGGAAATCTTGGAGGGCGGCATCGATGCATATGGCGGGCGCCAACATGGTCATCATTTGTTGGACGAAAGCATCGTGGTGTTTGCCAACGGCTGGGATGGGCAAAACAATTCAGTGGCCGTCGAGTACGATCTCGCAGGTCAAGAGCTGTGGCGCTACGACGCAGGTGAGTACAGCGCGAACCTCGGAGACGTACAGCGACTCCCGGGCGGCAACACGCTCGTCACGTTTTCCAATGCGTCGATCGTGCACGAGGTCGATCCGCAAAAGAATATCGTGATGGAGTTCGACGGTGGAGGTTCCCGCATCGGTTACACGCTGTGGCGAGAGACGCTGTACGGATCTCCGCCCGACATCCTGCAGTAGCTGGCGCAATAGGAGCGGATCTCGGGGGCTCGACCCCCCGTGTCCCGCAGGGCGCCTAGGGGCATCGGCACGCACGGTTGGTTGCCGGTCGCGCTATGGTGGGGCGGTGTTGATCCAATGCACTCATTGCGGTGCTCCGCTCGAGGTGACGGAGCAGGTCACGATCGTGCACTGTCGCTACTGCAACAGCGCCCACCGGCTCGATCAAACGCGCAAGTTCCAAAGTCCTGGACCTCACGGCGCCCCGCAGGGGGCTCCGGTGCCCGCGCCCAGCCACCAGAAACAGGCCATCGCCATCATCGCAGGGGTGGCCGGGATCGCCTTGGTGGTGGTGCTGGTGGCGATCGGCGTATTCGTGCGGCAGCGAGGCGCTTCGACGTCGCCGCAAGGTGTGTTGGCCGGCGTGGGTGGACCAGCGCGGGTTCCAGCCAGCGAGGTGGCCAAGCTCGATTTCGCGCAAACGCAAGCGACCTTTCAGCAGACATTCCCGAGCGCGACCCTCGAACGAAACCAGGCGCGCCTGTTTCTGAGCGGTAGCGGCTACGACACGGCGGCGTTCACCTGGAACGATGAGCGCAACCACATCGTTCGCGTGGACCTTTTGGCGTCGAAGGGAGCCGTGGATGGTGTCGCCATAGGCAACGCCCTGAAGCCCCACTTCGGCCGGCACTTCCGAGCGCAAGGCCAGTACCTGGGAGTCAACTATCGCGGGGGCGCCGGTCTCGACGTCAACACGGACTCCGGCCATTTCTTTCTGCGGGCCGCGCCGAGCGCGGACGAACGCGTCGATTGGCAAGCACGTGGCCGAGCATTGTGGGCGCTCATGGGCAACGTGGCGCTCGGCGGCAAAGCGCAGCTCGACCAAGCCGCGCAAAAGCGCTTGGTCGGCTACCGCTTGAGCGAAATCGCCAAGATCGATCCCGCTACGCCGGTCGATCGCGCCGAAGCGCACGTCAACGAAATGGTACCAGGCTCGGCAGCGACCCAGGTGAGCGACTTGACTCTCTTCATCCTCGCCGATCACCCGTGGTTCGGCAGCGTGTCGCTGAATTGGGAGAATAAGCCCAACGGGCGCCTCACGACATTTCACCTATGGCATCCGACGGGCAAGTCCGATCTGTCGAATCCGGAGGCCATCGCGACGTGCCTGGAGCCGGTGCTGGGCAAGCCCGAGGTGCGGGTCACCGATCACCTCAAGAACGAGCGCATCTACCAGTGGACCAAGCAGTATTACGAGCAGGGCGCCAACATCACGCAGAACAATGTCTGGTTGCGCGTGCCCACGAGTGAGCGGGGCACGGCACACTTTCGCCAGGTGCTGACGACGCTCGATGGCTGCGGGCGACTCTGAGCACAGCGGCGCGCAAGAAAGTGTCCAGAGGTCCTTCCCCGAGATCGCGCCAGCGCGGAGAAATTCGCCGGGGGTTGAAAACAAAGCACGGGGTGGTCACACGCACCGCCAAAGAATGACAAGCCAGACCCGACCCCCCATGGCATCGTTTCGACCTGGTGGTCGTGTGAGAGCACGACGTAGGATAAGCACGCCATGGCAGCATTATTGCGTTTTTTTGACTCGCGTCGGCATCAGGTACTCGTTTCGGTCGGTCTGGTGGCCGCCGCCGCGCTCGCTGTCGCGGCCTCCTGCTCCAGCAAAGAGGGCGACGGGGCTACGGGCTCTGGTTCGACTGTCGCAACCACCAGCAACGGTGGGCCTTCGACCGGTACGCCGACAGGCGTGGGAGGCACGGGCTCGACGGTGGATGGCAGTTCCATGGGAGCTGCCAATACGACGAATGGTGTGAGCTCGATGAGTGCGAATGCCAGCAACGCCAGCAGTGCGACGGACGGTGGCAGCTCGGTGGGCGGTGGCAGCTCGGTGGGCGGTGCCGCTGCCACGAACACTGACAGCGGCAGCTCGACCGGAGTGGGGGGCACGGGTGGCGTACCGGAATGCAATGCCAGCGCTGCTCCCGCGATTCAGCGTTTGGGTCTGGAAACGGTGGTCCAGAGCAATGAGCTGAGGGTCATGGTTTACGCGCTCCAGCCGCCCGGATCGGAAGACTGGTACTTGGTCGATGCGCTCGGATACGTGCGCGTGTTTTCGAACGGCACCCTCCAGCCCACGCCGTTTCTCGACGTATCGAGCGAAGTGCAAGACTCGACGTTCGGCAACTCCGCTCCCTCGGGTGGCTCGCAGAACTACGACGAACGCGGCTTGCTCAGCATCGCGTTTCCCCCCGACTATGCCGAGAGCGGCAAGTTCTACGTGACGCTCATTCCGACGACGATTGCCAGTGACAACACCGACCACGATCTGGTGCTCGAATACACGCGTTCCGCGGACAATCCCTTGGTCGCCGATCCGAGCACGCGCAAAGTCATTCTCGACTTGGAGCCGGGAGGCAACGACTATGTCGAGGGCAACACCTTCAGCTACGCCAAGTACCACAACGCCAGCACCGCGCTCTTCGGCCCCGACGGCATGCTCTACGTGGGCATGGGCGACGGCGGCGGCGACTGCAACTACGCGCGCCCGGGCACCCCGCAAGACGTGAGCTCCCCCTACGGCAAGATCTTGCGCCTCGATCCCAAACAGCCGGAGCCGTACGCGGCGGCTGGCAATCCCTTTGCCGATAGCGGCGATCCGCGGGTCTATCACTACGGCGTGCGTAACCCGTTCCGCTTCAGCTTCGACCCAGCCAACGGCGACCTCTACATCGGCGAAGTGGGCCAGTGGAGCCATGACTCGATCGCCTACGCGCCGGCGAGTGCGCCGGGCTCGAACTTCGGCTGGCCCGCTTTCGAGGGGACTCAGCAAAATCCCGTGCAGGGGAAGTGCGAGAGTAACACCCCGCTGCGCCCGGGCAGCACACGTACCGAGCCGATCTTCAATTTGGCTCACGGAAGTGAGGGCGGTGTCTCGAACCTGATCGTGGCCATCGTTGGGGGTGCTGTGTACCGGGGCAGTGCCATTCCGGAGCTCTACGGAGCTTATTTGTTCGGCGAATTCTATCCGAACCGCCCCATGCGCGCGCTTTATCAATGCGGCGATCAGACCTCCCCCGTGATCGAAATCCAGAAGATCTGCGATCCCAACACGCCGAATGCGGCTTGCTTCACGTCCGTAGGCGGCGCGCCCGAGCTGCGTCAGGTGGGCGCCGTCGTGCGGGGCAACGATGGCGAGCTCTACCTGCCCGCTAACGGCAACGCTCTCCTGAAGATTGTGCCGGCCCCTGCCCAATGAAGACATTCAGGCAAAGCCTGCTGCTTTTCGCGAGCGGAGCGCTTGCCGCGCTGGGTAGCCTTGCTTGTTTCAGCTCGCCGAGCAGCGGTTCGACCACGACTGGCAGCACGATGGGCAGCGTGACCTCCGGCGCGGGGGGGGCTCCTCAAACGTCAGCAACCATGGGCCCCAGCACGAGCGATGCGGGCGGCGCGCCGAGCACCGTCACGGCGACGATCACGACGGGCAGCGCGGGAGAGACGACGGGCAGCGGTGGCACCAGCGCCGAAACGACCGGTGGCGGCGGTACGGGCGGAACCGGTTCGTCGTGGGAGGGCTGCGATGAGTTCGTGGCTCCGGCCGACTGCACCATTCCCGAAGGCGCCGTCCTGCCGGGCGAGCTGCGTTGCACGGGCCTTTACTCCAACTGGGAGATGCGCACGCTGCGCTGCGGAGTCCAAGCCTACGCCCCTGCCTACGAGCTTTGGAGCGATGGGGCTGGCAAGCAGCGCTACGTCTGGCTCCCGCCGGGTAGCACCATCGACGTGACCAACCCAAACGATTGGGATTTTCCCGTTGGTACACGCTTCTGGAAAGAGTTTTACGTAGGGCCCGAGGGTGACCAAAAACTCGGCGAAACGCGCTACCTACTGCGCTCGGAAGCCGGCTGGCTCTACACCGCCTACGTTTGGGACGAGGCCGGGACGGTAGCCAATCAGCACAACGAGGGTGTCGACGACCTGTTCGGCACGGGTCACAGCGTTCCGAGCCGCGAGCAATGCAAGACGTGCCACAACGGTCGTGAGGAGTTCATTCTCGGCTGGGACTTCATCATGCTGGGTCCAGGCGCCAACGGTGTGACGGCGCAAGCTCTCGCCGATGCCGGTCAGCTCGATGGGCTCGACATGGCGCACCTGGCGGCTACCGTGCCCGGCGACGAGATCGAGCGCGCGGCGCTCACCTATTTGCATGCCAATTGCGGCGTGAGCTGTCACAACACCACGCTCGATGCCGCTGCCAACCCCAGCGGCCTATACCTGCGGCTGGAGCTCGATGCGCTCGACAGCGTGCTCTCGACGGGTGCTGGGTCTGCTATCAATCAGCTGCCGGGCCCCAATGCCATGTTCAGCGACTTGCCCGATCAGCCGAGCGAGCCCTACTACGATTTTCGCCCCCTCGATCCCGAGCGCAGCTTGGTGCTCGCGCGCATGAGGTTCCGTGGTTCGGAGACCGCTATGCCGCCGCTAGGCACCCACGTGGCCGATCAGGCTGGCGTGGATATGGTGCGCGCGTGGATCGAGTCGATGACCGAGGAGCGCGGTTACCCGCCGCCCGCCGAATGAGTCGTGGTCGCCGGTAGCGGCGCGCCTGACAGCGCTGCCTAGCGCTGGCAAGCCGCCAAAAAATATAGCGGCACGCCGCTCGAGCACCCGCCGGCCGCACCTTTTTTGAAAGGCCGAGCGTGAACGCCTGGGATGACGGTATCGAAGCGTGAAGGTGGATCAGTGGTGCTGATTGACGTTCGAGCGCGCGTACCCCCTTACGCTCAGTTCTGCTCCGAGCACGGGATTGGGGGGTATCGAAGCGTGAAGGTGGATCAGTGGTGCTGATTTACGTCGGATCTCGATGGGCGCTCGGCCGCGCGGGCCGATTCATCCGGTGCGGGTCGTGCGGGTCGTGCGGGTCGTGTGGGTCGTGCGGCCCGGTGCCGGATTAGCCTGTCACTCCGCCCATGTGGGCGTCAGCCAGGCAGGATCGGCGTGGCGCATCGGAGTATGGCATTGCGGTCCACTCGTCGTCTGTGAGTCGGGCTTTTGCTCAGAAAGATTTCGCCGGCTCTGGAAACGGCCTGCAGACACCTGACCACAGGCGGCCAGAGCTGGCCGAACACGTTCTCGGAGGTACGCTCCTGCTCATAGCCGCTGTTGCCGCCCCTCGTTGAAGCCCCAATGATGAACGCACCCACGATCCTTGCGCTCTCGGCAGGGCTGGCCATGGACGCTACCGCGGTCTCTGCGGCGCGAGGCTTTGCTGCGGAAGCCTTGCGCCTTCGCGACGTGATTCGAGTGGCGCTGTTCTTCGGTGGGTTTCAGGCGCTGATGCCTTGGTTAGGCTGGTTGCTCGGTGATGCCTTCGGCCATTGGGTGACCGCCTGGGATCACTGGATTGCGTTTGGGCTGCTGGGTGCCATCGGCGCAAAAATGCTCTGGGAAACGCGGTCACAGCCCGCGCTCGAGTGCTGCGCAGCGGCGAAGTGCGACGAGCTGTTCGGCACTCGCGTCATGCTCCTGCTGGCGATCGCCACCAGTATCGACGCGCTGGCCGTGGGCATCACCTTGCCGATGTTGGGTGCTCCCATGGCCTTTTCGCTGGCATGCATCGGCTTGGTGACCGCAGCCCTGTGCGCGCTCGGCATCGTGGCTGGGCGGCGCTTCGGCAGCTTGCTCGGCCGACGGCTCGATGCGTTCGGTGGACTCGTCCTGATCGGCCTCGGAACGAAGATCTTGCTAGAGCACCTCGGACTGCTCTGAGCGCCCCTCAAGTCAGGCGAACACGTACCAGCACAAGGCGTTCCGCTTCTTCTGGTCCTCCAGCACCAAACGTCGGATCGGCCTCGGCAACTGGGCCCGCTGCCAGGCGCACTCGCGACGCCCCGCTTCGTCCTGCTTGCCCTCGGGCGCTGCAGCACGCGCTGCCCTGATGGCATAAGCTGCCGCACCAAGCTCGTGCGCCGGCACGTGGGACACCACGACCGCCTGAGCCGCAGCCAGCGCCGCAAACTTTGCCGCCCCCGACACCTCACGTGCGGCCTTTCCCGCAAACGCCGCGCGCCGCGCTTGCGTCATCGTGATCTGGCCGCGACCCCAGGCTCGAGCCAGCTCGATGGCGTTGCGAGGCCGGTCGTCTCCGGGTCGCGCCGCTTCGAAATGGTGCAACACATGTGCAGCACAATCCGCAGCCCAAAGCGCGAGCAAACGGTGATGCGAATCGGTCAGGGTGCCACCCCGCCGGATGGTGGTGAGCATCGGGTCACGCTGTTTGCCCAGAATCATCGGTTTGGACCTTGCTAGCCACGGGGGCCGGAGTTATGGCTGTGACAACAAGGTTATCCAAGAGATAACCCTTTCAAAAGCCTACTACGACCGCCATCCCGCCAGCTGGGCGCTCCGAATGAAGGGCCCTTCGCTTGGACCAATACTGGCTTCTTACCGGCTTCTGTACCGGCTTCTTACCGGCTTCTTACCGGCTTCTGTA
>CBFGRJ010000106.1:0-19959 GCA_965651135.1 uncultured Myxococcales bacterium | reverse complement strand
CCAATCACGCCCGTCAGAAGCCGGCAAGCAATCCGCGCGGGTAGGGGCGAGGCAAAAAATAAATGCAACCAAATGGTTGCACGAGAGCTCGGTCTCGCGTAACCTGCAACCAGGAGATTGCACATGACATCGACCGATAGCATCGAAAAGCGAGTGATCCTGCGTGCGCCCGTCTCGCGCGTGTGGCGCGCCATTGCGAATGCGGAGGAGTTTGGGCGCTGGTTTGGGTTCAGGCTCGACGGCGAGTTCGCTCCAGGCCGGCGTATGAGAGGAACCTTCGACGGTCAGTTCGACGAAGCGGCCATCATCGCTCACCAAAAGAGCCTCGGCATTACGCCTTCGAAGCTGCGGCAGCCCGAATCGAACGCGGTTTTTTGTACTATCGAACGCATGGAGCCCGAGCGTTACCTGAGCTTTCGCTGGATTCCGTACGGAATCGATGCAGAGGCCGATCCCGACAACGAGCCCACCACATTGGTGGAATTTCGCCTAGAACCCGTTGCCGAAGGCACCCAGCTGACCATCGTAGAGTCCGGTTTCGACCGTGTTCCTGCCCACAGACGCGAGCGCGCCTTCCGTATGAACGAGGGAGGATGGGCAGCTCAGGCGGAGAACCTGCAGAAGTATGTCGAAGGCTCGTGAGCACGCAGCAGCCCACGTGTTCTTTGCTCTAGGCGATCGGAACCGGCTCGCCTTGGTGCGGAAGCTCGGCTCCGACGGAGCGCTCTCGGCCACCGTGCTTTCGAACGGAGCGAAAGTCACGCGTCAAGCGATCGTGAAGCACCTCCAGGTTTTGGAGTCAGCAGGGTTGGTGACGCATGAAAAACGCGGGCGCGAGGTTCTGTATGCGCTCGAGCCACGGCGGCTCGAGGAGGCGCGCGCGTTTCTCGATGGCGTTTCGGCGGGCTGGGACCGCGCGATCGACCGCTTGCGGCAGCTCGTCGAGCAGCCTGAACCCGCAACGAGCACCGAGAAAAAGGGCAAGAAAAGAAGGGAGCAACGGCAAGACGGTTGAGGTGATCACCCGACGGCGACCACCCACACGCGCTGTCACTCCACTCGACGTTCGCGCTCGCTGAAGGTGACCTTGACGTCACGATAGCCTAGGGAGCTGACCAGGCTTTGGATGGTGCGAGCCACGTTGCGCTCGGCGCGCGGCAGCAATCCCGCTTCGACGGCACTAGCCTGCAGAGTCCGCTCCGCTTCTTGTCGTGCGCGAGTTTCGAGGGATTCTTTGCGCTTGGCGAGCAAGTCCGTCGAGCGCGTGTGCACGTAGGTGCGGGAGTTGTCTAGGCGCGCACTGAAGACGCTGGCGGGTGGCAGGATGATGGTCACGCTCTTCTGCTCCGAGTCGACGCGTACATCGCCCTCGTCGAGCAGGCTCAAATCGACGCCGGCCGTGACGTCGCCCGCGGCCACCAGCAAGATGGCATCCTGTGCCTCGACCAGACCTGACAGGTGTTCTTGTTTCTCTTTGAGGTCGATGACTCGTTCCATGTGAAAGCTGGCCCCCTCCAAGCGTGCGAGGTCGCGAATGGCCAAGACGACTGCGGGGCCACGCTCGATCACGGTCGTCGACGCAGCTGCTTGGGGCGGCTCGTCTCGACTGCAGCGGCCCACCAGGAGCCCCGCACCCAACAAGAGACCGCCGGCCAAAATCGAAAGAACGACGCTTGCCGGTTTGAGACAGCCGCTGAATGGGAGCGGAGGGCCCGCGTCGTCCGAGCGTGTCGGGGGCGGCGGGGGTTCGTTGGGAGCAGAGTCGAGCGTCATGCGTCGGTGCCGCTTGAGAGCCTAAACCCGTCGTCAGCTCTCCGCTACGTCTTCTACCGTCAGCCCGCGCAGATGCTCCCGATTGCTGAGCTCGTCGACGCTCGTCTCGAAGATGTCTGCGAGCGCCTCCAGCGCGACTTTGGCCGCCTCGAGAGTGTGAGGGGCTCGGCCGGTGAGCGTCTGAATCGAGGCCACGCCGAACTCGGCAATGCCACACGGCACGATCAAGCGGAACAGGTCGAGATCGGTGCTCAGATTGAAGGCGAAGCCATGCATGGTCACCCAGCGCGACAGGCGCACTCCGATCGCGCCGAGCTTGGCTGGCTGTGTGGCGCTCGCTTCCCCCGGCCAGTGGTGGGGGCTCGAGCGGTCTACCCACAAGCCGATGTACTTGGAATGCGTGCCGGCGTCGACGTCGTACCGTTGGGCCAAGCGTTGCATGGTGCGCGTCAAGTCGCCGACGTAGCGGCGCACGTCACGCCGATCGGGATTCAAGTCGATGATCGGATAGCAGACGAGCTGGCCTGGCGCGTGCAAGGTGACGTCGCCGCCACGACCCGTATGCACCAGGCTGACGCCGAGAGCCGTCAGCTCCGGAGCGCCCGTCAACAGATGAGCCAAGTTGCCGCCTCTGCCCAACGTGATCACCGGGTCGTGTTCCAGAAACAACACGGTGTCGCCGATGCGCCCGGCGCGTCTGGCTTCGTGCAGCTCGAGTTGCAATGTGTGCACGGTCTCGTAGGGGCGGCGGCCGAGCCATACCCCGTGCAGCCGTCGCTTTTGATTCATGACTACTCGGGTATGGTTTCGCCGGCGTCCCGCAACGCATCGCGGAGCCTATCGATGTGCTCCGTAAAGACGCCGGCGATGTCGGGATCGAATTGAGACCCGCTGCAGCGCTCGATTTCGTTCACCGTGACTTCGTGAGGCAGAGCTCGGCGATAGGCTCGGTCGCTGGTCATCGCGTCGTACGTATCTGCCACCGCGATGATGCGGGCGATGAGCGGAATATCTTGGCCTGCGAGGCCCAAGGGGTATCCCCGACCGTCCCAGCGCTCGTGATGCAGGTGTACTCCCGGCACCACCGGCTGCAAAAACTTGATGGGATCCAAGATGTCTTTGCCGTAGCTGGGGTGCTTCTTGAAGATCTCGTATTCCGATTGTGTCAACTTGCCGGGCTTGTTCAGGTTCAACACACAGCCGACCTTGCCGATGTCGTGCATCAAGGCCGAATGACGCACGATTTCGATCTGGTCTTCCGGCAGCCCGAGCCAGCGCGCCAGGTTGACCGCATAGCGCGCCACTCGCTCCGAATGGCCGGAGGTGTAGCGATCCATCTTGTCGATGGTGCGCGCGAGGCTCTGGATCGTCTGCTGGAAGGTCGCCTGGAGATCTTCGTACAGACGAGCGTTTTCTATGGCAGCGGCCGCTCGCGAGGCCACGATGCTCAAGAGCTTGCGTTGCCCTTCGTCGAAGCGCTTGGCGGCGGTCAACGACATCACGCCGATCCAGCCAATCAGGCGTTCGCGCATCTTCAAGGGCACCACGGCGACGCTGTAGAGTTCCGCATCGGGCAGCCTCTTGAAAAATTCGCGCGCCCTGAGCTCGTGCTCGACCACGGGTTCTCCGGTGGCCAGTCGCGCGACGACCACCGAGGTGTCGACTTCGCCGTAGTGGCTCAGCTCGGACAGCTGTGGGGCGCATTCGACGCTGCGTTCGAAGTAGCCCCCCTCGGCGTTGTCGAGCCAGGTGAACACCACGTCGGCGCGCACCTCGTTGAGCGCGCTGTCTGTCACCGTGGCGATCACTTCGTCCAGCGAAAGGCTCGCAGCGATTGCTTCGCTCACCTTGTACAGCGAGAGCGCCTCGCGCAGCCTCAGATTTTCTGCGGCAAGTCGTCGCTTTTCGAGGCCGCGCTGCACGATGTGCACGATTTCCTCCACCTTGAAAGGTTTGAGTATGTAATCGTAGGCGCCTTGCTTCATGGCATCGATGGCGGTTTCTACGGTGCCGAAGCCGGTCATGATGACCGTTAGTGTTTCTGGATGGGTGCGCGCGACTTCTTTGAGAAGCTCCAGCCCTCCCATACGCGGCATCTTCAGGTCCGAAATGACCATGTCGTAGCGCGCGCGCTCGAGCTCGGCGACGGCGCTCGACCCGTCGTCCGCTGTCCTGACCACGTAGCCTTCCATGCCGAGGAAGTCGGCTAGGATGTCACGAATGAACTTCTCGTCGTCGACGACAAGAACCCGGGGCTTCTCGTTGGGTGGTCCCGTTTCGGCTTCGGCCATTCAGAAGGCAGGCAGGATGTTGTGGGCGAGCGCCGAGCATACCAAAAAAACCGCTCGCCGATCGATCTTAGCTGAAAATGGTAGCGCGACGCTCACTTTGCTGGGTGACCGGCCAGCGCGTCAGCTGCGCTGCCCGAGCAAGCCGCCGAGTGATCGAGGGCGAGGCTCAGGATCGTGCGTTTTTAGGTACTGCAGATTGAACCCGTTGATCACCGCGTGCGCCACGATTGGACCCAGCAACGAGCCGGTCAACTCGAAGATGCAGCCTAGCACGAGCCCCATCATGGTTGCCCAAGCGACCCAAACCCAACGGCTCTTGCCGGGAAGCTGATGCACCAATCCGAACACGAGTGCTTGTGGCACCAAACCCAACCAAGGGTGGAGTAGGCCTCGGAACAAAAGCTCTTCTCCCAAGGCGCTGAGCAGGGCGAGCACCACGATGCCTGTGGTGCTGATGCCGCGCGCGATCGGCCTGAGCTCCTGATGCAACGCGCGCGCCCAGCCGAGGCGCGCCACCATGGGCCGCGTGAGCATGACCACTAGGCTACCGACGCCCAGTCCGAGCATCGCGCTATAGGTGTGGCTCGCTCCCTTGTCGAGCTTGAGCCATGGTGACGGAAAGTCGAAGGGCCAACCGTCTCGCCACACGACAGCGATGACGATGGCGACGATGCCCATGCCCAAATAGGCTGCTGCGAACCGACCCCAACGAAGCATTGTTCCTGGACTATGCCACGATCTGCGCTCGAGCGCGATGCTTTCAGAGCTTTCCGAACGTTGCCGACAGCCTTGCCGACAGCCCTGCCGACGGGGACTATCCTCGCGAGTAGGGGCGGGTTAGTCTCCCGGACGTCGTGCCAGAGAAAGACTCTCCCGAAGTCCTGCAGCTGTTCGAGGCGAATCTGAACCTGGTCGAGATTATCGCTCGGCAAATAGGGCGCAGGTCCGGCGAGCCGCTCGAGCTCGATGACCTCCGCTCGTATGGTCGCGAGGGGCTGCTCGACGCGGCGCGCCGCTTCGACCCGACGAGGGGCGTGCCGTTTCGTGCCTATGCCAATTTCAGAGTGCGCGGCAGCATCATCGATGGGATTCGAGCCATGGCGCGCGTACCTCGCCGAGTGCATCAGACTCTCAGCGCCATTTCGGCTGCCGATCGAGTGAGCGAGGGGGCGCTGGAGGATCTACAGGTCGGACCACCTCCCGGGGCGACTGCCGCGGATGCCGAACAAGCTCTGGCCGAGCACCTGCGCAATATGGCGACCGCGATGGCGATCGGACTATTGGCTGCACCCGGACGCGACGACGAAGGTGAGCCCACTCCGGTGGATGATGCCGCATCGTCTCCCGAAGAAGCGCTGAGCCGCGCCGAGCTCTTGAACATGGTGACGGCGGCGATCGACCAGCTACCCGCAGACGAGGCCGAGCTGGTGCGGCGTCACTACTTGGGGGGAGAACGCTTCGATCGCGTGGCTGCCGAGCTCGGCCTGAGTAAGTCGTGGGCGAGCCGCCTGCATACCCGGGCTATCGGGCGCCTGACCAAACGCCTGCGCGGATCGACCTGAATTGTCGATCTGCACGCAACCGAACGAGTCGAGTGGTCGATTTCAGCTCATGAGCCTCGAGTTTTCAATGCCACTGTCCGGTCCGGTCACCACTGCTTCGACGCAATCACCTCCCCGGGCAGCCCCCGACAGGGGGGCGTTCGCAGAAATGCTTACCGTAATCGGCGCCGAAGTCGACCGTGGCGAGCGCTTGGTTCAGGGAGTCATCAGCGGTCGAGCCGGGCATTTGAGCGCCGGTGAGCTCATCGCCCTACAAGCGGGGATCTACAGGTATACGGAGGTCGTCGACCTCAGCGCGAAGTTCATCGACCGGGCTTCTGCCGCCGTTCGCACCACCCTTCAGTCGGGGGGGTGATTTCGTCAGCCGTAGGGCGATTTTCGCGGGAAGCAAGGCTCGCCGACCGCCGCCCTCCTGCTAGCCTTGCGCGGATGCGCGAGCGTGTTCTGGTCGCTATGAGCGGGGGTGTGGACTCTTCGGTGGCAGCGGCTCGCCTGGTGGCGGGGGGTTACGACGTCGTTGGGGTGACGCTTCACCTGTGGGACTATCCGGATGACGGTACCGTCAAAGGGCGCTGCTGCGCTCCCGAAGACGTGCACGACGCTCGTCGCGTTGCCGATGTCTTGGGCTTTCCACATTTCGCCTTCGACCGCAGAGAGCTGTTTCGTACGACCGTGGTCGAGCCGTTCGTCGACGCCTACTTGGCCGGCGAAACTCCGAGCCCGTGCGTGCGCTGCAACCGCGGCGTCAAAATGAAAGAGCTCATGCATTTGGCAGAGCGGCTGGAGGCCCGTTGGGTAGCTACGGGGCATTATGCCCGCGTGCGTCGGGGTGAGCATGGGGTCGAGCTCTTGCGCGCCAGGGACCTCAACAAAGACCAAAGCTACTTCTTGCACATGCTTCCGGCGGCAACGCTCGAGCGGCTGCTCTTCCCGCTGGGTGAGCTCACGAAAGACGCTGTTCGCGAACAGGCGCTCGAGCTGGGTTTGCCGGGCGCCAAGAAGGGCGAGAGCCAAGAGCTTTGTTTCGTCCCGAGCGGGCGCTACGATAGCTTCGTGGCTGAGCGCGCTGCTGGTCGCCTGCGACCTGGTCCGATCGTCGACGATCGAGGTAGGCAAGTCGGTACGCACGCCGGTGTGCACGCGTTTACCGTCGGGCAGCGCCGCAACTTGGGCGTCGCGCTCGGCCAGCGCAGCTACGTGGTTGCCGTAGAAGCGGACACGGGCACGGTTCGAGTCGGCCCCCGGCAAGCCGTGTTGGCTCAGGGGGCACACCTCGGCAGCGTGACGCTGCAGCAAGGGGTCCGCGTGCCTCTCGAATGCGAGGTTGCCGTGCGCTACCGAGGCCGTACCGTACCCGCACAGGTCAGCCGTCCCGGCGAGCGCCAGTTTCGCGTCGATTTCCGTGAACCCGTGAGCGCCGTGGTCAAAGGTCAGTACGCCGTATTCTACGCAGGCCTTCGCGTCCTCGGCGGTGGCGTGATCGAGGGGGCCATCGTCCCTGGAGGGTCGGCGTGACAAAGCTCGCTTCGAACGTGCCGCTAGCAGCGCTGGGCATTTCGCTGCTCGGTTGCACCGTTGGTGAAGGTCAAGGCGCAGTCACCAGCGACAAGCTGTACGTCCGAGACTGCTGGAATGGTGCTTTCGACCTGCGTCCCGACTTCTTTGCGAGCACTCCGTTCAGCGATGAATCCCAACTGATTCGAGTCCAGCGCGGAGACAACCTGCAGGAAATGAGCGATGGCCTCATGGTCTTGGTCAACGACACCCCTGGCGTGCGGGCCCAGCTGAACACCAGCTTGAAAGTGGGCCTGCCCAAGGGGGTCTCGCCGCCCGGGCAAACGGTCGAATACGACCCGGAGCCAGCTTTGGTCAACTTGTCGCTCTACCTGCATGACAGCTGCCATACCCAAAATGCCACGCTTCACTCGGTGGAGGGGACCATCACGTTCGCCCATTTGTTCAGTGGCGACGTCAACGAGAAGGACGGTTCGGACCGCTTCACGGAAGCGAGCTTCAGCGCCACTTTCGCGGACCCGCGCGATCTAGTGCCTGGGCAGCCGTTGGACAGTTCGGTGACTAGCCTTGTCGAGGGTCGCTTCGAGTTCTTTTTCCAACGGGGTCAGCCCGCGCAGCCGTTTCCGTAAGAGGGGCTCTTGCAGCATCGGGTCGACCAGCGCTTGCTCCGCGAAGCCGAGGAGTTTCGGTTACGTTTCGCGTGCCCCGACTGCGCCTACTACGACTCCGCAGATTCGACGTGTTCCAACGGCTTTCCCGTGGCACCTCACCTGCAGCGCGACTTGTCGCGGCGCTCGCTGCTCGTCTTCTGCAAGGCTTTCGAGCTGGGTACCTGAAACGGTGTCTCGCTCACATCCGCCCACGCTGCTGACGCTGGTCAAGCGTACCTTGTCGCAGGAGTGTTCGCTGCCTCGCGGCACGCACGTGCTGTTGGCGGTTTCCGGCGGACCGGACTCGATGGCCATGCTGCACGCGCTGTCCATGTTGCGGGAGCCATTCGGGTTGGTGCTGTCCGCCCACGGGGTGGACCATGGGCTCCGGGCAGGCGCGGCGGACGAGCTCGAGTTGGCGCGAGTCTTTGCCGAAAAGCTCGGTGTCCCCTACTCGACTTCACGGTTGAAGCTGGCGAAAGCAGGCAACCTGCAGGCGAGGGCGCGTGAGGCTCGCTACGCCAGCCTGCGTCGCCGGGCAGCCGCGCTCGGCGCAAGCCTAATCGCCACGGCCCACCACGCCGATGATCGCGCCGAGACCGTGCTGCTCAGGCTGCTCAGGGGTTCCGGAATTGCCGGGTTGGGAGTCCTGCCCGTTCATTCAAAGGACCTGCTTCGCCCGTTGATTCGGGCGACCCGCGCCGACATCGAGGCCCACCTCTACCGACACCGCATCCCCTTCAGCAACGACCCGTCGAATCGCGATCCACGCTTTTTGCGCGTGCGCGTGCGAAGCCAGCTCATGCCCCTGCTCGCCGAGCTATCGCCGGCCATAGTCCAGCATCTGACGAGGCTAGCGGACGAGGCGCTTGCCTATTCGCTCTCCGTAGGCGACCGCCGCGTCGTGCAAGACGCGGCCGGTCAGGTCGTGACGCTCAACCGCGCTCAAGCCAGTGAGCTTGGGCGCCTGCTCGCCGAGCGCAAGCCCGGCGCCCGCATTGCCATTCGTGGCAGGCGGGAAATCCAGCTCGACCAAGTCACCGGCGAGCCGCGAGTCGTCGAACCCACACGGTCATCGCGCGGGCGGAGCCAGCAGGGAAGAAGCAGACACAAAATGCCGAAATAGTTCTTTCTACCGAGTGGAAGGTACGGGCGCGGGTCTGGGTTGGATGTGCAAACAAAGGGTCCAGGCCATGGCGCTCCGGCAGAAGATGACTACATAAATGTGGCCCGGCGCCGTATGAGCCACCTGGCCAGCATCGACTGACCGGCGGTGAGGTGGCATATTTGAGGTCTCCCACCGTGGCCAAGGGCACACCTAGTCAAGCGCACACCATGAGCCGAAGGAAAAAAGAGTGAAGCAGCCGCACAAGACCCTGCTGTTGTGGGTCGTTCTCATTGTCGCGTTCCTCGCGATTTGGCAGTTCTTGCGCCCCGAAGGGCCTCAGCCACGACCCATTCCGTACAGCGAGTTCATCTCGTACGTGAAGGCGCCCCGCGATCAAAAGCATATCGAGAAGGTCGATATCAAAGATCGCGAGTACACGTTCGTGATCAAAAACCCGGTAGGCAAGCCCACTGAACAGAAGGGCTACACGATCGGTCCAGCAGAAGACGATCCTTCCGAGCTCATCAAGCACGACGTCAAGGTCACCTACCAGAAGGATGACGGTGGGCACTTCTGGGCATCGGCGCTGACGATTCTTCTGCCCATGCTGTTCTTGCTGGTGATGTTCTACTTGTTCATGCGCCAGCTGCAGGCCGGTGGCGGAAAAGCGATGAGTTTCGGCAAGAGCCGCGCTCGGCTGCTCAACGAATCGCAAAACAAGGTCACCTTCGCCGACGTGGCGGGCATCGACGAAGCCAAGGACGAGCTCGAAGAGATCATTGCGTTTTTGAAGGACCCGAAGAAGTTTCAGAAGCTTGGCGGGCGCATCCCCAAGGGCGTCTTGATGATGGGGCCTCCGGGAACGGGCAAAACGCTGCTCGCGCGCGCCATCGCTGGCGAGGCGGGCGTTCCCTTCTTCAGCATCTCGGGCTCCGATTTCGTGGAAATGTTCGTGGGCGTCGGCGCCAGTCGCGTGCGCGACCTGTTCGAGCAGGGCAAGAAGCACGCGCCCTGCATCATCTTCATCGACGAGATCGACGCCGTGGGTCGCCATCGAGGCGCTGGGCTAGGGGGCGGCCACGACGAGCGCGAGCAGACCTTGAATCAGCTTTTGGTCGAAATGGACGGCTTCGAGTCCAACGAGGGCGTCATCATCATCGCCGCCACCAACCGGCCCGACGTGCTCGATCCAGCCATTTTGCGCCCCGGCCGCTTCGATCGCCGGATCACCGTGCCCCGCCCGGACATTCTGGGGCGCGAGGGGATCCTGGCGGTACACACCAAGAAGGTGCCCATGGGGGACAATGTGGACCTGCAGGTCATTGCAGCAGGAACGCCCGGGTTCGTGGGTGCCGATCTGGAAAACCTAGTCAACGAAGCGGCCCTGCTCGCAGCACGTCAGGACAAAGACGCGGTGACCATGGCCGATTTCGAGCTCGCCAAAGACAAAGTGCTCATGGGAGCGGAGCGTCGGTCGATGGTCATGAGCGAGAGCGAGCGGCGCACCGGCGCCTGGCACGAGGCGGGGCACACCATCGTCGGCAAGTTGGTCGAGGGCAACGACGCGGTGCACAAGGTTTCCATCATCCCGCGCGGCGCTGCGTTGGGCGTCACCATGTTCCTGCCCACCGAAGACCGGCATTTGATGACCAGAAAGCAGATGCTGGCGCGCATTGCCATGGCGCTCGGAGGTCGGGTTGCCGAAGAAGAGGTGTTCAACGAGGTGACCACCGGCGCCCAAGACGACATCAAGCGAGCCACTCGCTTCGCCCGTGCGATGGTGTGCGAGCTCGGCATGAGCCAGAAACTCGGCCCCATTGCCTACGGCGAAAACGAGGAGAGCGTGTTTCTGGGACGAGAGATGGCGACTCGTCGCGACGACTTTTCGGAGAGCACGGCTCGGGAAATCGACGAAGAAGTGCGCCGCATCGTCGAGGAGCAATACGAACGCGCCCGCAAAGTCATTCGTGAAAACAGGGACAAGCTGGATCGGCTTGCTGAAGCGCTACTGGAACGCGAAACGCTCGATTCGGAGGAGATCCAGGCAGCGCTCGACGACAGAGAGCTGCCCAAGCGCGAGCGGGTGATCATTCCGTCTTGGAGCGAGCGTCAAAAGGCGAAGAGCGAAAAGAAGCGCCCGGCAAGCATTTTCGGAGCTCCGAAGCCGGCACCCAGCAGCTGAGTGGATACGTTTCGGACTGGGTAGCCACCTGGTCCGAAACGTCGAAACATCGCTATCCGATGGCGTTGGCGGACGACGGAGGCGGAGGCCGCAGGCTCTCGACCAACCCCTGCCGCCCAAGAGCGGCGCTGCCGGACTCGGTGAGCGGCCCCTTGCGTGCGTGATGCGCAACGAGCAACGGCAGCGCCAGCACCCCACCGGGGACCAACAGTACGACCGCCCACAGGACGATTCGGAGAACCAGTGCCACGCCAAAGCTGAAGCATGTAGCGTGCCAGCGCGTTGTTCCTCGAGTGCGCGCGGTTTTCTGCACCCTGTTCATGGGGTAGGTAAGATCTTGCTGTCACAGCTGTGGCGACAAGCGTGTCAAGTGACGGAGCTCCCGGTCACTTGGCGAGGTACCAGAGCGCGGCGCCGGCCAGCAGCAAGCCGGCGAGAAGCAGTGCTCGCTGCCACGTTGCGCCCGTGGCGGGTCCGTGTGCGTCCGCCGTGTCGTGGCGTTTGGCGTGGCGCTCGCTAGCTAGCTCTTGACGCAGCGTTTCCAGAGCCATGTGCGCTTCTGTCGCCTGCGACTCTTCGACGAGCACCTGCACGCCACCCATCCCCGCCCCCAAGTGGGGAGCCATCCCGACCACCAAATCGTTGCGCAGGCGTGCCGAGATCCCGATCGAGTCGAGATGCAGGACAGCCAGATGCGCCTCGTGAGGGGAATCGTACACGGCCACCACGACTTCGGGTGCGACAGTCAAGGACTTCTTCGAATTTCGGTAGGGCAACGGACCTGCCTTCCAAGGCGGCTAGCCGTGAAACCAAGCTGCAGCAAAGCTACTCGATTCGTAGGCTTCGATCGAGGCTAGTGCCAGCCTGGTACGGCTCTGGTAATGGTGTAGGGCGGGTCTATCGTGAACGCCACAGTGCTCCCTGAAACGCTCGTTCGTGAGTTGACGACCGCGCCGGCGTGGCGAGTTCAGAAGGAGTACGCGGGCGTGCTGTTCCTGCTCATCGAGCTGCCGGCGGATGCCGATGGGCTGCTCGCGCCGCTATTGGAGCTGGCCAGCCTCGAGGGCGAGCCGCTGGTGCTGCCTTCGGACCTCATCAATACCCTCGAGATGGCGAAGATAGAACCCGCTAGTTTGGACAGCGCAGTACCGGGACCAGGTCGCGTAGAGATGCTGGCGAAGCTGGCCAGTTCCAGCCATTTTGCGCTGCCGCTTTTGAAACGCCGGTCTGGGGAGCCACGAGCTCGTATTACCGTAGGGCGCTCGGCGCTCAACGATGTCGTGCTGACCGAGCCGTCCGTTTCGGCGCAACACGCTTGGTTCGAGCTCGACGAATACGGGTCACTCCTAATTCAGGATGCCCGAAGCACGAACGGGACCATCGTCAATGGACGCCGGCTCGAGCCCGGTGAAGTGACCTGGATTCAACCGATGGATCAGATCAAATTCGGTTCGCTGTCGACGTTCACCTGCACTCCGGGCGTTCTGCGTGGCGTATTGAAGACCTTGGAAACCGACACCTACTCGTGAACCTGTCAGCTGACTCGTTGTCAGTCGGGCAAAAACGCCACAGTAGCCTTTGTCGCGCTCGACTGTCGTGGTTGTCGGGCAGCTGACTCGAATGCAGCGGATTGACCCTTGCGTATCAGGGCACGTTGGGTCCTACTCGTGGCGTCGGGCTCTTCGTTGCCGAAATTGGATGGGTATCCATGCATGACCACGCGCGCTCCAAGAACTTGGAGCAAGGACAATTCGACCCGACGCCGGGCGTGGTCGGCGGGCGAGCGATGCCGGTGACCGAGCCACCGCTTCCGCAGCGGGTCCAATTCCACGAGAGCCGTGAGCGCCTGATGAAAATCACGGCTGCTCTGGCCGAGGCGGTCTCCGCCGACCAGGTCTTCGAGGCCGTAGTGAACCAGGTGGCGAGCACCCTCAATGCGTCGAGCGCGGCCTTGTTCCAGCTGCGAGAAGAAAGCCAAACGGTGCACCTGCTGCATGCCATCGGCTATACCGAGGAGACCGAACAGGCACTGCGCTGCATGCCGCTCGGCGCGTCGCCGAGCATGCCTGCACTCGACGCCATTCGCCAAGCGACGCCGTTGTGGTTTACCTCGCAGGCCGAATTGTTGGAGCGTTATCCACATCTGCGTGGCTTGGTCACGCCGCGCCGCTCGTACCAGGTTGCGTGCCTTCCCATCGTGGTTCAGCAGCGTACCTTGGGCAGCGTTGCGTTTACCTTCGATGATGACCGTCAGCTAGACAGCGAGCAGAAAGACTTCATGTTGTTGATCACTCGCTATTGCGGTCAGGCGCTCGAGCGCTTGCGGCTGCTCGAAGCCGAACGCCAAAGTCGAGAAAAAGCGGAACGAGCGGCCGCGCGTGCGAGCCTCTTGGGTCAGGCATCGAGCGCCTTTTCCGAAGCGGGTGTGAATCACTCCACGGCACTTCAAGCCATTGTCGAGCAGGTCACGCAGGAATACGCGGAGCTGTGCGGTGTGACGTTGGTCGTTCGGGGCAAGTTGGCGATCGAAGCCTTGCATCACCGCGACCCGGAGACCGACCGATTGGTGCGTGATGCTCTGGACACGGTACCTCTCGACTTGCATGACAGCGCGTCGGGCAAGGTCGTGCTCACCGGCCAATCGCTGTTCGTAGCGTCTGTCGACCCCGAAGCGGCCACCGCGCGCGTGGCCCCGCAGTATCAGGCGTGGCTGAAGCGAAACAAGCCGCACAGCGCCATCATTACGCCGCTCAAAGGCAGCGATAGGGTGCTGGGTACCTTGATGGTGGTTCGTGAGCAGGGGTCGCCCGCATTCACGCGCGAAGACGTCGATTTTCTGGAGGAGCTGGCCGGGCGAGCTGCCATAGCCATCGAGAGCAGCAGGCTGCACCGCGAGAATCTAGAGGCCCGTTTGCGCACGGAGGTCCTGTACGGACTGGCGCGAGAGGTGATTGCCGCGGAACACATTGGGCACGTATTCAATGCCGCCCTCGATGCTCTCGAACAGGCGCTGAGTGCACGCCGTGCGGCGATCCTGACGTTCGATGCGGACGACGTCATGCGCTTCAAGGCGTGGCGTGGTCTTTCGGACGAATACCGACGGGCGGTGGAGGGACACTCGCCATGGAAGCGTGACGCCCGCAACCCCGAACCCGTCATCGTCGATGATGCGCAAGTCGATACGGCCATGGCTTCTTATCGCGAGTTGTTCGCTCGAGAGCAGATCGGCGCGCTCAGCTTCGTGCCGCTGGTTGCGGCAGGTCAGCTGGTGGGCAAGTTCATGGTTTACTATGACGCACCGCGAGCGCTCGATACTCACGAGATCAACATGGCCAAGGCCATCGCCAATCACGTAGCAGCGGCTATCGTGCGCTTTTCGGGCTTGGCCGAACTACAGCGAACGGTTCGATTCAACGAGATGTTTGCCGCCATATTGGGCCACGACCTACGCAACCCGTTGGGCGCGATCATGGCTTCGGCCCAGGTGGCGCTGCGTCGCGGTACCGACGAGAGGCAGACAAAGCCGCTGGAGCGCATCCTCAAGAGCGGCGAACGCATGGCCCGCATGATCGACCAACTGTTGGATTTCACCCGCGTGCGCGTGGGGGCCGGCCTTCCGTTGGAGTCGACGCCGCTCGACCTGGTCGTGCTCCTGCGTCAGGTGATGGATGAATTGGATGGGGCCAACCCTGGTTGCCGCTTGCAGCTCGAACCGGTCGGGGACACGACGGGTCGTTGGGACGCCGATCGCCTGTCGCAGGTGTTTTCGAACCTGCTTGGTAATGCGCTGCAACACGGCTCTTTGGAAGTGCCGGTACGGGTTCGCGTCGATGGTAGCCATCCAAAAACTGTCAGGGTCGAAGTCAACAACGAGGGGGTCATTCCACCGAGCTTGTTGCCCCGGCTCTTCGAACCCATGGCCAGCAACGAAACCCGGCAGCAAAAACCCAGGGGCTTGGGGCTCGGGCTGTTCATCACGGAACAGATCGTCAAGGCGCATGGTGGCAGCATCGACGTCCACTCCAGCGAAATCGACGGGACGACGTTTACCATTCTCCTTCCGCGTACCTCGAATCAGGGGCAGCACACACCCGACCGATGACTATCTTGATCGTCGATGATGAGACCGAGATCCGAGAATCGCTCGAGGAGTTCTTGTCAGACGAGGGCTATGCGGTGGATAGCGCGGCCGACGGCGCAGACGCACTCGAAAAGCTGAACAACGACAAGCCCCCATGTGTAGTCATTCTCGATCTGCTGATGCCGCTGGTGAGTGGCAACGAGGTCTACGACAAGATGCAAGAAGACCCGCGCCTTTCGCAGATTCCGGTCATCATTTCGACTTCGGACCCGTCGCGGGCTCCCATCGGGTCCATGGTGATGAAGAAGCCCATCAACCTCGAACACCTGCTAGGCGCCATTCGGCACTATTGCGATTGAACGTCACCCTGGCTTTCGTGATCGAGTAGCCAAAAAGAGCACGTGTCGCGTACGCCCGCGCCGGTGCGCCGGTACCCGCAGGACTTCGAGGCCGAAGCCTGCGTCTTTCAAGACCCTTTCGAAGCGCTCGTCCTTGTCTCGAGACCAGACCGCGAGTACCCCGCTCGGCCGCAGCGCGCGTAGGCACACCAAGGCTCCGGCAGGTTCGTACAGGCGGTGGTTTCCCGCGGATGACGCTGCTACCGGGCCATTGTCGACATCCAGCAAGATGGTGTCGAACTGGGCCGAGCTGCGTTGCAACACATCGAACACATCGCCTATTTCGAGGCTCGTTCGCGGATCGGATAGCGGATGCCGTGCCAAATGTCCCACGTGCCGCTGGTTCCATTCGGCTACTGCCGGCACCAGCTCGCAAACAGTGACGCGGGCAGTGGCCGGCACCCGATCCAACACGGCGCGCAGGGTAAAGCCCAGGCCCAACCCACCCACCAGAACGCTCCGCTTGCTGCTCAGACCCTCCAGGGCATGCTCGGCCAGCGCCACTTCCGAGGCGTGACTTCGACTCGACATCAGCACCGTTCCGTCGACGCGGATGCACCACTCTTCGCCACGCTTGACGAGCGCGAATCGACGCCCGTCCGCCTGCTGCGAAACGGCGAGGGTGGTCGAGGGAATCATCTGGGGAAACCTTGTCCTCGTGGGGCGTTTCTGCAGCGGTCGACGGCCAATTGGTCCGCCGTGCGGGCTTTGGCTACGCTGGCTCGCAATTTGTAAGCCGGTGAATAGGCGTCATGAGCAGGCTTCAAGAGTATCAGAAAAAGCGCGACTTCAGCAAAACGAGCGAACCGGCTGTCGAGCCGCCGGCTAGGCGAGCGCGCGAGCGCGCAAAGGCTTCGACACAGCTGCGATTCGTCGTGCAGAAGCACGCAGCACGCCGCTTGCACTACGATTTTCGACTCGAGCTCGATGGGGTCTTGCTCAGCTGGGCCGTTCCCAAAGGGCCAAGCCTCGATCCTGCCACGAAGCGCCTCGCCATGCAGACGGAGGATCATCCTCTCGCCTATGTGGACTTCGAAGGCACCATCCCCAAAGGGCAATACGGCGGAGGCACCGTGTTGGTTTGGGATCGGGGTTTCTGGAAGTGCGAGGGTGACCCCAGGGAGGCCTACGAACGCGGGCATTTGAAGTTCGCGCTCTATGGCGACAAGCTCAAAGGAAGCTGGCACTTGGTTCGCCGCGGTACCAGCAAAGGTTGGTTGCTATTCAAGTCTCGGGATCAATACGCGGTGAGCGGACCAGGCGCTTCGAGTCTCGTCGACGACGCTCCGAACAGCGTGCTCAGCGGCAGGGGGCTCGAGGAAATTGCCCGAAGTGAAACGCCCGCTCCCCGGAGCGAGCGTGTCGACCTGCCGATCGCGCTGACCCATCCGGATCGGATCTTGTACCCCGAGCAAGGTCTGACCAAGCAAGCTCTGGCCGAGTATTATCTCGAGGTAGCCGAGCATATGCTCCCACACGTGAAAGACCGCGTGCTGATGCTGGTGCGCTGCCCCGAGGGGAGAGCCAAAGAGTGCTTCTATCAAAAGCACATGACCAAGGGGATGCCCGAGCCATTCAAGAGCGTTGCGATTCGCGAAAAAGGCAAGCTCGTGCAGTCCATCAGCCTGACTGACGTGAGAGGTCTAGTAGCTCTGGCTCAGATTGGCGCGCTCGAGGTGCACGCTTGGGGAGCGCGCGCCGATCGCCCGGAGCGGCCCGATCGGCTGGTGTTCGATTTAGACCCCGGCTCCGGGGTTCCATGGGCCGACGTGGTGGAGGCGGCGCGGCGCGTCGAGCGCGAGCTGGAGGAGTTGCAGCTTCGAAGTTTCGTGAAGACTACGGGCGGCAAGGGGTTGCACGTGGTGGTGCCGATTCAACGACGTATCGATTGGGAGACCGCAAAGAACTTCAGCAGGGCGGTGGCAGAGCGAGTTTGCCATGCGGAGCCCGACAGGTACGTGTGCAGCATGAGCAAGGCCAAACGCAGCGGCCGCATCTTCATCGATTATTTGAGAAACGCGCGTGGTGCGACCAGCGTTTGCGCTTACTCACCCCGCGCTCGCAGCGGTGCACCCGTGTCCACTCCGCTGGCTTGGGACGAGCTGGACGGAACACGAGCGGACGCCTACACCGTTCAGAACCTACGCGAGCGCTTGGCGCAGCTCTCCGAAGATCCATGGCACGAGATGGCCAGGGTGCAGCAGTCCATCACCCAGTCGATGCTGCGCCGTCTGCGCGTTGACTAGCTCTGACCATAGTTCCCGACTAAGTTCGGACAGGGCTAGCTGGCGCTTTTCGCCTTCTGGTGGGAGGTTCGTGCGATGGCTTTCGCCAACTCGGGCTTGCTCATGCCGCTGCGCCCCTTGATGTTCAACGCTTGGGCGCGTTCGTACAGTTCTTGTTTCGAGCTGTCTTCCGTCGCAGGTGGGGCCTTCTTGGCTGGCTGGCTTCGTTTCTGGGCATTCTTTGCCAGGCTGCGCTTGAGCGCTGCCATCAGGTCGATCACGTCGGCGGTGCGCCCTTCGGGTTCGAGCCGGGCCTGCTCGATCTGCACCACATCACGTTTGGCTTTCAGTTTTTGCTCGATGACTTTTCGCGCTCGCCCGAGGGCGCGATCCTCCAGCTCCGAAGGCTCCAGGGATTTCTTCCGGCGCCTCTTCAGGAACCGACGCAGCTCTTGCACCTTCGCTCGGCTAGGCTTCTGTATCTCGGGCAAGCCGATGTCCGAGGGGCTGCGCAGCTCGTCGGCGAAACGCAGGGTTTCCGCGCGCAATAGGCCATCTTCGGCGAGGATGGCCACGAGGTATTCTTTGCCGCGCATCACGAAGGTCGCGATGCCGGCGCGCTGCGTGCGCTCGAGAGTATCTGCCAACAAACGATACGCCTTGTTCGAGCCCGATGCCGGCACCATGAAGTGTGCCCGTTCGAAGTACATGGGGCTGAGCTCCGTTGTCGGAATGAATCGACGCAAATCGATGTCGCGAGACTTTTCCGGCGCGAGGCTATCGAGTTCCTCATCGCTGATTGTGACGTAGTGTCCTTCGGCTACCTCATAGCCCCGCACGATCGCGTCGCCGTCCACGGGCCGCGACTCTTCCGGACAATAGTACTCGCGGCGCAGAGGTGTACCGTCCGGCGATAGCGTTCTCAGCGCCAGTCGCTCCGTGCGTGTCGCCGTGAACAAGCTGACCGGAATGCTGACGAGTCCGAAGCTGATGGTGCCCGACCAAGCTGGTCGGTGTCCGGTTGGCGTTTCGTCTTCAGGCAACCTTCTTCTTCCTTTCGGCGCGCAGGCTGGCACTCAACATGCTGCTGAGCGACTCAGTGGCCTCGCGCTTCGTCTTCGGCTTTTTCAGCCTGACCCGCTGCCCTCGCGCCTTCTTGTCGATGAACTCGAGTAGGCGCGCCTTGTACTCGTCACGGTACAGCGTGGGATCGAAGTGGTCCGAAAGCATGTCGACGAGCTGTTCGGCCATCTTCAACTCCTTCGCGTCCAACTTGCGCCCGCCTGGGCGGGGTAACTGCTTGGCGTCGATCACCTCGTCCGCATGGCGAAGCGTATGCAGCATCAAATAGTCGGATTCGGGACGCAGCACGCCGAAGTATTCCTTCTTGCGCATGACCCAACGGACGAGCATTTCGACGTGTTCGGCGGCGAGCGCCTCCACCAGTGCGAAGTAGCTCGTCAGCGACCCGTCCGGACCCAAATAGTAGGGCCTGACGTACCATTGGTGATTGAGCTGCTCCGGGGTGATGATCCGCAAGATCTCGATGTCCCGGGAGGCAGGCGGCTCCAGCGCTTGCTGATCTTCGGGTGTCAGCACGACGAACTTGCCTTCGTCGGTGCGAAAGGCCTTTCGGTAGTCCTCGGGCGCCACGGGGTCACCTGTCTCGGGATCGACCAAGTGTTGCTTGATCGGGACTTCGTCCGCCGCGTGCAGCAGCCGGAAGCGCACACCTTGATCGGCGACCGCGGCGTACAGCTTTACGGGGATCCGCGATCCATTGAGGGTGACCTGAGCTCGAAATATCGCGCGAGCAGCCATTGCGCCAGCCCACCCCTATGCACGCTTCGCGCCAAGGGGCACGCTTCGCGCCAAGGGGCACGCTTTGCGCCAAGGGGCACGCTTCGCGCCTATCCCCGATTGGAAGTCGGGTCAGGGAGCCGGGGAGAGCGGCAAGATATGCGGGCATTGTAAGGCGGGATGTGGGCGGCTTCGCACGGTGCACAAATTCGCGTTGGCCATGCAATCGCACGTCGATTCCGTGACGGTGGCCGTGGCCGGAATCCATGACGGTGGCCGGTGACCGGAGTTCCGTGGCCGTGGCCGTGGACCATGGCCAATGGCCAATGGCCAATGGCCATAAGCCGGTGACCGAGAGCAGGCGCGCGCCAGCA
>CBFGRJ010000105.1:0-20130 GCA_965651135.1 uncultured Myxococcales bacterium | reverse complement strand
GCTCGAGTCTGATTCGAACGTCCAACTCGTCATGCACGCGAACGTGGTCGGCGTTTGCGTCAGACCAACCAAAACCGAATAGCCGCCATAGCTGCCCCCAAAAATGGCGACGCGCTGGGCATCGGCGATCTTCGAATCCACGGCCCACCGAACTGCATCGATGAGATCATCGTGCATTTTCGCCCCCCACTCCTTGTCGGCTAGATTGACGAATTGTTTGCCGAAGCCGAGCGAACCGCGAAAGTTCACGCTCAGCACCGCATAGCCGCGGCTCGCCAGCCACTGGTGATAAGCGTTGTAGCCCCAATCGTCCCGCGCCCACGGCCCGCCGTGCACCACCAACACCATGGGTAAAGGCCTCTCGGGCAGCCCGTCAGCGTCCGCGTCGGAGCGAGGCGGTAATGTCAAGTAGCTGACCAGGTCCTGCCCATCGCGCGAGCGAATCACGCGCGGATGCATGTGGGCCAGGGACAGCGGCTCGAGCTCGGGCCTATCTACGAACAACAGGCGGGCATTCTTGCTGTTGCGATCGTACCGGTAATATGCCAGCGGTCCGTCGTCGCGCCGATCGGCGACGATCCACCGCTGATCGTCGAGCGAGCGGCTGACGATATCGAAGTCACCTTGTGTCACGCGCTCGAGCTCCGAGAGGTCGCCCTGGATGCCGGGGTCGAGCGAGTGCCACGTCTTGCGCTCGAAGGTGACTGCAGCGGCCTGCACCGTTTTTTTCGTCGGGTGCAGCATCACATCGCTCACGTCTGCTTTGTTGCCCTCGAACAATAGCTTTGCCTTGGCTGGACCGCGTGCGGCAGCGGACAAATCCAGCTGCACGAGTGCCGCGAGATTGCGGTCGCGGCTATCCCGCAGGTACAGCTGATCGCCGCGGGCGTTCAAGCCCAGCGGCTCCGTCGTCATCGAGTCCTCGGGCGCGACGCTGACCACTGGCTTGAACTCGTCTTGGGCTGGCACCATGAAGTCCAGCCCTCCCGCTTCGGTGAAACGTAGCGCCAGCCTAAGCCGGTACTCGTCGTCGACGACATAGCCGGCAAACCCTTGGGTGTTCTCGTGCACCAGAGTTCGCTCGCCGCTCTCGATGTCGATGGTGTACAGGTCGTGGAAGCGAGCATCTCGATCGTTGAGGGCGACCGCGACCGAGCGGGGACGCTTGTGCGAGACGGCCACGAGCTCGGCGCGCGCTCCTTCGATAGGAGTGAGGTCACGCTCGGTGCCGCTTTTCAGGTCCACGGCATGTAGGCGCCAGTTCTCATCGCCCTCGTGATCTTGCAGGTAGAGAATATGCTGGTTGGTGTACGCCCAGGCGTAGACGCGAATACCTCGCTTCTTGTCGTCGGTCACGGGTTTCGCGGTGTCCGGGCTTTCCAGCGGCCCGACGTACACGTTGAGCACGCCGTCCTTGGGTGCGAGGAAAGCGAGTTGAATGCCGTCGGGACTCAGCTTGACCCGCGTCCGCTCCGGGTTGCCGAAAAACACACTGCGAGCGGGTAGCGACGCATCCACCTTGGGAGCAACGCCACCGTGAAAGCGCGGGGGTTCTTCCAACTCCCGAGGCTCGGCGGGTGCCGTACTGGGTGTCTGAGGGGGCACGGACACGGGCGGCGCCGGGGAACAGGCCAACACGGCGAAAACCAGCAAACCCTGCGGCAAAAAGCGCATAGCCATGGCTTTGTGTAGCGACATTCGGCGCGCAGTGAAAGCACCAAAGGCGTCGGTGATCGCAGCGACTTGACGCGCCGCTTGGAAACCCCGACGCTACGCCAGCATGGGATCCTGGGTGCGCACCGAAAGACTGGTCGTGTTGGCTGCAACGGCGCTCCTGTCGGCCTGCGGCAAGGTCGATCGGTCGGCGCATTTCGATGACCCGAGCTAAGGCGGCAGCAGCGGCAGCGGGGGAGCAGCTGCTGCCGGCTCAACCGGCGGCGAGTCGGCTACGGGTGGCTCTGGGGGTGAAGACGGCTCCGGAGGCACGGGCGGTATGCTCGCCACTGGCGGCATGCAAACTACCGGCGGTACCTCAGGCGCCGGTGGCACCGGCGGCAACGGTGCTCAGGGAGGTAGCGGCGGCCTGGATGGCGGCGGCCTGGGTGGCGCCGCCGGCGAGCCCGGAAGCGGTGGCGGCGGCGGTTCCGAACCGACAGGCGAGTGCGAGACGGACCGAGACTGCAACGACGGCCAGACATGCCACCCGCGGCTGGGCTGCCGGGTCGCGTGCCAGAGCGAAGCCACGGGCTGGGTGATCACCTCCGACGCGGAGCTTTCGGCATTTGCCGCGCTCGGCTGTGAGGTGCTCGAAGGCTCCCTCCGCATCGACTCCTCCAGCCTCGTGAACCTCGACGCGCTCGAGCCGAGCTCCTTGCTGGCGATCACTGGAGATCTCACGTTTTCCAACAACACTCAGCTGACCAGCATTTCCGGCATATCGGGGCTGCAAGAGGTCGGTGGCTCTTTCGTGGTCAACAACAACAGCTCGCTCATGGAGCTGACCGGTGTCGAAACACTGAAGCGAATCGGCAGCGACCCCATAGCCCACAATCTGGTGCTGTACGAAAATACCGCATTGGTCAGCGTCGAAGCACTAGGGGGCCTCGAGCAAATCTCCGCCAGTCTGGTCGTCGGCGGTAACGACGCACTCGAAAGCCTGGCTGGGCTCGATGCGCTTCGCGTCGCGAACGCCATCACCATCACCAACAACGAAGCGCTGACTGCTTGGGAGGGGCTCACCAAGCTCGAAGAGTGCAGCCAGTCGCTGGTGGTCGCAAGCAATCCCAATCTGCTCGAGGTAGACCTGCCCCGCCTCGGCAATGGCGAGTCGATCACCGTGACCACCAACGATGCATTGACGCGTGTAGCGATGCCCGAGCTCTCGCAGCTGGGCGGGTCGTTGACCATCGCCGGCAATGCCATGCTGCGACAGCTCGATCTGTCGTCCCTCGTCGCGGTCGACGAGACCATGGTGATCGCGCAAAACGCGCTGCTCCCGCAGTGTCTGGTCGACGAAATCGACGCGAACGTCGCGGGGGAATGCGGCGCGTGCACCGACAACGATCCAAACGCCACCTGCGACTAGGCCATGACGCCGCCTACCCCGACCCCGTGGGATTCACGAGGCCGTGACTCGAGGCCTGCAAGGAGGCCCCGATGCGCTGCAAATGTTTTTGGAGCTGTTCGAGGCTCACCGGCTTGATCAAGCAGGCATCGAAACCGGCTTCGCGAGCTCTGCGTTTGGAATCTGCCCCACCGTAACCGGTCACCGCGATCAACCTCAGCCCCTGTTTGAGCTCCGCCCGAATCGCTCGCGCTACGTCGAGCCCATCGAGATCGCCGGGCAGTCCGAAGTCGCACAACACGACGTCTGGGTGAAGAGCCAGCGCTCGAGCCACGCCCTCGCGCCCGGTGCCAGCCAGAGCCACCACCTCGTGCCCGATCATGCGCAAGAGCTCGGCCATGGTCTCGGCCATATCGATGTTGTCCTCTACCACCAGCACGCGCAGCGAATCGCCACGAGCCGGTGGCTGTGTGGAAGCCCGGTCCGACCTATCTACCACCGCAAGCTCTACACAGAACGTACTGCCCAAACCTGACCCCTCGCTCACGACGCTCACGGTGCCCCCATGGAGCTCGATCAGACCCCGCACCAGAGCAAGCCCGAGCCCCAGCCCACCCGTGGCACGGTCGAGGCTTTGTTGTGCTTGCCTAAACGGTTCGAAAATGTGTGGGAGCAGATCGGGCTCGATGCCCACACCGTCGTCAGCCACCCGCACCCGGACGTGCTGCTCATTGCACTGCACCGAAATGGCGATGTGCCCCTCGCGCGGAGTGAACTTCGCCGCATTCGAGAGAATGTTGTCGAATACTTGGGCGAGCCGCACGCGGTCGCCATTCACCCAAACTGGATGCTCGGGCAAATCGAGCTCGAGAAACAGTCGCCGTTGCTCGAGCAGTGCGATGTGATCTTGCACGACGTCGCGCAAAAGTCGGCAGAGGTCCACACTCTCTCGGTCCAAGGCCAATTTACCTCGGACGATGCGTGACACGTCGAGCAAGCCGTCGATGAGCTTGGCCATTTGTCTGGTCTGGCGGTCGAGCACCCCGCGCACGTGAGCGAATTCATCGTCTTCGCTACCCAAAAGCACCAAGAGTTCGGTGGCATTGCGAATGGCTCCCAACGGGTTTCTGAGCTCGTGGCCAAGCATCGCCAAAAAGTCGTCCTTCTGCCGATCGGCTTCGCGCAGGGCCTGCTCCACCCGCTTTTGCTCGGTAATATCCTGAACCACGGAGCTGACTGCCGCGACCCTGCCCTCGGGATCGAGTACCGGAGCGAAGCTGCACAACCACGACCGGAGCCCCGTCTCCGAATCGGTCGTCAATTCGACGTCGCGCAGCGGTTCGCCGCTTTCGACGACCTGGCGCAACATGCTCTCCTCCAGCGAGGCGTCACCTCGCGTCGATTGGCGCAGCTCGGCGAGCCGGCTGTTGATCTTGAGCAGATTCAGCTGACGATCGTAGATCGACAATCCAACCGGCAGGGTGGCATAAATCGCCTCGAGCTCCGCGCTCTGGGCGCGGAAGCGCTGCTCACTTTCTCTGAGCGCATCGTCGATGCGCTTCCAATGCAAAAACTCGCCTATCGTCCGTCCCACTCCCGCCAGACCAGCCAACAGGTCCGCGTCCACGGGGATGGGTTCGCGGCTGACGCAGCGAACGACCCCCCTATTCGAGCCTCCGAGAGTGACCGGAAATACGAGCTCGCCCCGAAGCGCGCCATCGGCCAGCGTCGTCCGCGCTATAGCGCTGCCGGCCCGAAAGACGTTGGCGACGGCGTCGTCGGGCGCAAGCAGCGGACTGCCAGAAACGGAAAGCTTCGACCAGACACGTTTGAGCTGGTGTTCGGGCCCCTCCGCCACCCAGAGTTCCATTTCTCCCGCCGCCAGCTCGGATGCCAGCGCCTCGCGGACGCCTCCTGCCATGGAGGCGATGTCGTTGGCCCGAGCGACCGCCACACTCACCGAGTGCTCGAGAGAGAGCCGGCAGCGCGAACGCTGCCGTGCAATGGCGTCCGTCAGCACATTGACGATGGACTGGACGAACGGCAGATCTTCCGTAGGGTAGCCGGGGTTCGCTTCCGCAAAGAGCATCAAGACGCCGTACAGCGTTTCACCCGCGCGCAGAGGACAGGCCACCACCTCTGCAATGCGAGAGGCCTCGCCCTCTTCCATCACGAGCGACCAATTTCGTTCCAATCGAGGTTCGCGCAGCTGAACCAATCCATCGGCAGAAAGCCCCCAGTGGAGCAGCCCTCCCTCTGCCGCCACGAAAAGCCGAGTCTCCAGCCGATCTGTCATGAAACCGTAGGCAGCGGAAAGCACCAGCGTCTTTGCATCGTGCGTACACGAGAAGATGGCAGCGCGTGCAAAACCAAACACCGTCACCAGCACGTCCAGTGCGCGCTGGTAAAGTCCTCCTGCGGGACTGTCAGCCGGCGCCGACAACGCCGCAAGCCCTAGCTCGGCGACGGCGGCCTGCTGGCGCTCTCGCCTCCAGGCGAGCGACCGCGCTTCTTCGAGGGCGGTGACTTCAGTGAACACCGCGACGATACCGTCGAGCTCGCCCTTTTTGGTTCGGTACGGAAGCACACGGATGAGAAACGTGCGAGCCGATCCGTCCCCCAGCCGATCCATCCACTCTCTTGGTTTTTCGCTCGCCTGAACGGCGCGCGCCACGGTGACCAGCTCTTCGCCACCGGGCAAAAATCGGGCGATGTCGAGCAACAGCGAACTTGCCCCGAACCGTTCCAAGCCGAAGGCGGCGCTCAGTGCCTTGCTCGCGTTCGTAATTCGCAGCTCGCGATTGCAAATGAACGCGAGCACTTCGCTAGCGACAAAAAAGTTCTGGAGGTCCGCATGCACTCGGTCCAAGGCGTCGATCTCTTGAAATCGCTGCGCGTTTACGCCGCGCAGCTCATCCGAACGCGCATTGACCTCATCGTGAGAAACATGCCTCGCCGAGCGTTTCTCCTGCTCGCCTGCGGTGTAGTCCGATCGTGTGCCGAGCTTCGCCTGATACAAGCCGTTGTCCGGATCGAGCGCCACGAACAGATCACCGGGAATGACCGTTTTTGCGTCGGGGCCGGCTATCAAGAGACCGCCGTCGCGAAGTGCGAAGTGGGCGCGCACCATAGCCAGCCGCCGCGACTCTACGGGGCAGCGCATCAGCGCCATACGACAGTCGAGCAAGTCGATGCGCGAAAGCGGTGAATCGCGCCAAAAGTCATGGCAGCTGAACAGCACCGAGCGGCGAAGCGTAAAGGCGATGCGAGCCTCTTCATCCTCTTCGACGAAAAAGCGCTCTCGACAGACCAAAGACAAGCCGGCTAGAGCCGCTTTCGGGTAGCGACCTACTCTTGCGGTACGCAGCGCTTGCGGGTCGACGTCACTGGCAAACACCTGGAAACGTTCGGGGGGGCAGGCGCCGGCACTGTCATCGGCCAGAACCAAGGCCAAGGCGTACGCGGCTTCGCCCGTACCGCAGCTCGGCACCCAGGCGCGCAACACCCTGTATTGCTTTCTAAGGCAAAGTTCTCGGACCGCACCAGCGTAGAAAGGACCACGCTCTAGCGCAGTGACGTTGAAATAACCTGTTACATTCACTAACCGCTAATCCTCCTCGCCAAGCCTGAATGGGCAACATGCTTTGCGTTTAGCGCGGCTGCTCGACTTATCAACACATTGCGTGCCTAGAGCGCCCTCCTCGCGTCCGGCTCCACGCCATCCACTCGAGTGAACATGACGACCTTGTTTGCACAGAGTGCCAGAATTGAAGAGGTGACGCTCTGTGCATTTTCGTGGGGCAATCTGCCCCGACGCTCGAGACTTTCCGGCCACCCGGCTGCCGAGACGGCTCTTGCGCTAGACTAACACTAGGCTGCCCGCACTCTGCTGGGTGCTCACTCAACGCTTGCGCGATGCATCACCTCGAATGCGCCGGGTTACCGCCTTCAGATCGGAGTTGAGCAAGAGCTCGACTACCTCGCTAACGCCTCGACCATCGGCGCCTCGTGTGACCCAGTCAGCAGCCTCTTTGAGCGATGGAACGGCGTTGCTCACTGCAATACCGAGCTCACAGGCACCCAACAGCGCCTGATCGTTCTCGGCGTCACCCACGGCCACCGCTTGATGTGGACTGAGGCCGAGCGAGGCGAGCGCCACACGCACGCCGGTAGCCTTGTCGACCCCCACCGGTAGAATCATCACCGTTCCCCTATTTCTGGTCGTATACACGGCCAGGCCCAAGCCTCGAATAGCCTGCTCCACCGCTTGGTCATGGAGCTGCGTGGTCGCCACGATGACACGCCCGGCTTGCAGCGGAGCGACACCCAGCTCGGACAATCTGCGTAGCAGCACTCGCGGCGGAGGCTCACCCAAACAACGTGTGGCACGCGACTTGGGTGCAAAAACTACCGCCCCGTTTTCTACGACCAATCGATCGAAGATTCCGTGCTCGGGGCACACGCACCGCAGATCGGGGAGTGTCCTCCCGGTAGCCAGTACCAGTCGCCTCCCGCTATCACGCGCTCTCGAAAGGGCTTGCACCGTGTCAGCGCGAATGCTCCCGTCCGTGGCAAGGGTGCCGTCGTAGTCACAAACCAGTGCTCGAAACTTCATGCACGAACCTCGGCATAGCGACTCAGCGTGGCGCTTGCCCCGCGTACTCCCCTTTGGCTAGTGTTCGAAGCGAGTATCGTGCCGACCGCCAATTCGCGGAACCGGCGGTCATTCTCATGCTTTTCTGACACAACGAGGCGCGGGGGCACGCCCGCATGGGCTTCGCAAACACTCGTTGTCGGGCGGCACTCTACCGGGGGTGCTACCCGCACCAGAACCGCGCCACATCGCTGGTATGGAGCGGCACGTGGCTTGCTTCGCGTGGTCGCCCATGACGCCAATAGCCTGGACCAAACCAGAGTTTCGCGAACTCAGCCTGAGCGCCGAAATCGGTATGTACTACGAAGACGGCGACGGCCTGCTCGAGCTCGAAACACTGCAAAGCGAATCCCTGCACCCCCCAAATCCCAATCCGGTGCCGAAGCGGGCCGACCCGCCTGGTCGAACCTGAGCCATGCGCGTTTTGGTGCTGGGTAGCGCCGCGGGCGGCGGCGTCCCGCAGTGGAACTGCTCATGCGACAATTGCTCCAGCGCCCGATTGGGCACTGGAGTCAAAGTCAGCACACAAGATTCGCTCGCGGTCAGCGCCGACGGCGAGCGCTGGGTGCTCTTGAACGCTTCGCCGGACGTGGCGCGCCAAATCGAACGTCACGTCGAGCTGCAACCCAGATCGGGCGCCACGCCGAGTTCCAACCAGCGGCGCGACAGCGCGATTGCCGGTGTGGTCTTGACCAACGGCGACCTTGACCATTGCTTGGGGCTCTTGTGCTTGCGCGAGTGGACGCCATTCAGCTTGTACGCGACAAATGAAACGCGAGCTGGACTGGTCGATCACAACGCGATGTTCCGCACCTTGGGTCGACAGAGCAGGCATGTGGTGCTCCGTTCGCTAAGCTTGGATCAGAGTCTGCCCTTGCTCGACGCCTGGAACCAACCCACCGGGCTATGCGTGCGAGCATTCGCCGTGGCGGGCAAGGTCCCCCTGCATCTCGAGCAGCTCGTGGCGCCGTCGAGCGAAACGAACGTCGGCCTCGTCATCGAAGCTGCCGTCACCCGGGCGCGCATCGTCTACGTGCCGGCGGCGGGCTCGCTGACTGGGTTCAGCGAGCACGTGCGCGGTGCCAGCTGCCTGTTCTTCGATGGCACCTTCTGGCAAGACGACGAGCTGGTCAGGCTCGGCCTGTCGGGAAAAACCGCGGAAGCGCTGGCGCACATCCCAATCAGCGGCCCCCGGGGGAGCCTTCAGGTGTTGCCCGAGCTGCCTGTCGCGGAGCGTGTCTACGTGCACATCAACAACACGAATCCGATACTCAAGTATGGTTCGCCAGAACGCGCGCTGGTCGATGCGCAAGGTATTACCATTGCCGAAGACGGCATGGAGCTCCGGCTATGAACGCGGCACCTCAGCCCGTGCGATCCGGTTCGTTTCGTGAGCGGCTCAGGCAGATGGGGTCGGAACGGTACCATCACCGCCACCCTTTCAACGTCATGATGCATGGCGGTCTGCTTAGGCGCGAGGACCTCAAGCTCTGGGTGGCGAATCGCTACTACTATCAAACGCGGATTCCCGTCAAAGACGCGCTGATCTTGTCCAAAGCCGAAGACAGCGCCTTTCGACGCGTGTGGCGCCAGCGACTCGTCGACCACGATGGCGACGAGAGCGCAGAAAAGCCCGGCGGGCTCGCGCTGTGGCGACAGCTCGGGCACGGCGTAGGCCTGAGCTCCCAGGACCTCGTGGAGCAACGCGCACTGCTGCCCGCCGTCAAGCGCACCTGCGACGAGTACGTCGAGCTCGTACGACGCTCGGACTTGTTGACTGCCGTGGCTGCTTCGCTGACCGAATGCTTCGCGCCAACATTGATGCGGGAGCGCGTTGCTGCTTGGCAACGGCACTACCCGTGGGTGCCGAGCGCAGCCTTGGCTTACTTCCAGAGCCGCCTCGTCCAGGCGCCGGCTGACGCCGCATTCGCGCTCGAATACGTCGAACGACACGCGACCACCGAGAGTCGAGTCGAGCTTTGCCTGACCGCTTTCGCCGAGAAGTGCGCCATTCTCGCTAGGCTTTTGGACAGCGTGTACTGGGAAAGCCGCCGTGAACGTTGTCCGCGGCTCGAAGCGCGGGCCGTGCTGACGCGCGCGCAGCACGGCGCCCCTGACCGGAACCGTCACTTGCTGCTTGCGCCGGAGCGAGGGCTGTTACTCAGCGAGGGCGCCTTCGAGCTCTTGGAGCGGTGCGATGGCCATACGCCGCTGGGACACATTGCGCGCACCGTGGCGGAGCGTCATCAGCTCTGTGAAGAACACATTGCTGCGGACAGCGCGGAGTTCGTGGGCCAGCTGGAAGCCCGCCGCTTGCTTTGCTTTCGGGAGCGCGCATGACCGTAGCACCTTGGGTACTGATCGCGGAGCTGACACACCGCTGCCCACTTCGCTGCGCCTACTGCTCGAATCCACTCCAGTTGACCCCGCGCGCCGCCGAGCTCGATAGCGCCACGTGGGTACAAGCGCTGAGCCAGGCTTGGAAGCTAGGCGTGCGCATGGTGCACTTTACCGGAGGCGAGCCGTTGCTCGAACCCGAGCTCGAGACCTTGGTGGCTTCGGCAAGGGCGCTTGGCCTGTACCCTACCCTGATCACCAGCGGGCTCGGGCCCTGCGCTCATACCGAAACCCTGCGACGCGTCGATGCCCTGGCCGCCGCGGGGCTCCGAGCGGTGCAAGTCAGCTTCCAAGGAGCGGTTCGCGGGACCGGGCTGGCGATCGCCGGTCGCGACGCTTTCGAGCAGAAGCTCGCCTTTGCGCGACGCTCGCGGCAAGTCGGCCTCAGCCTAACCACGAATCTCGTATTGCACCGCGCCAACCTGGAGCAAGCTGAACGCTTCGTAGAACTGTCGCTCGAGCTCGAAGCGGACCGCGTGGAGCTCGCCCATGTACAGTACCATGGCTGGGCAGCACTGAATCGTTCTCGGCTCATGCCGGACGCCGAACGAATCGAGGAGCTGAATCGGTGGATTGGTCGAGCCAAGCAAGCCTACGGAGCTCGCCTAGAGCTCGTATACGTCATGGCGGACCATTTCTCCGGCAAGGCCAAGGCGTGCATGAACGGCTGGGCGCGGCAGGCGATCGTGATCGCGCCAGACGGTAAGGTCCTGCCTTGTCACGCGGCCGATACGTTGCCCCTTCGTCATGCGAACATCAAAGAGAGCGCGCTGGCCGACATCTGGCGGCACGGTGAAGCCTTCGAGGCCTTCAGGGGCGAAGCGTGGATGGAGGGCCCTTGCGCGAGCTGTCCAGAACGTGCGCGCGACTTCGGAGGGTGTCGGTGCCAGGCGCTGGCTTTGACGGGTCGCGCTACGGCCGCAGACCCCGCCTGCCGCTTCTCACCCGAACACCAAAAGCTGGTCGAGCTCCACCGCCAGGATGGCTCCGCCCCCCTGACGTTTCGAGGCAACCCGCCCCTTTGAGGCATGGAGTCCCCCACGACGCATCGTCAAGCGCGTTTCGTCGAGCGCCGGAGCGCCGTTTCGTCGATGGTCTCTGCTATCTGGTCGAGGCTTCGCCCCTCGAGCGCTGTATCGGGTATCTCGTCGATGATCGAGCCATCGGTGTGGCCGGCGACCTGTTCGTCTCTCGCTTTGAAGAGCACCCAGTTGTCTCCTTCTCCCTGATCCATGCGGACCAAGTGCCATTCGCCGCGCAGCTTGTGGCCAAACAGCAGGACGCGCACATGCCCCTTTTCGCAGGCTTCCCAGATATCGCCCTCCGCTTGCCAGGTGCCTCGATCCCACACCGGGAGGGCTTTTGCGCTCGTTGACGCAGGCTTGGCTGGCATGGCGAGCCGAATCGCTAGGCGCGTGGTCCCAGGAGCCAACCCCGGGCCGTTCGGCACGGCCCACCTCAGCTCGGCTCCATCCAGGTCCAGGCAAAAATCGTAACGGGGGCTCGCCTTCTCGACTACGAACGTGCGCCCTGAGGGGGTGTCGGCGCGCTGGGCTTCCCAACCAGTCATCGAAGCTGTCATGAGGGTGTCAGCGAAGCAGCGCATTCAAGTTGCGCGCCAACGCTGCTTCGCCTTGCAGCCAAGCGTACGGCCGTGGGGCGTAAAGCACGCTTCAGCCCCAGCCGTGGCAATTTGCCTATGCTGCCAACTACGTCGGGCGCACCTCGACCTGGTCTTTGAGCTCCGCCATCACGGCGCGTAGGGTTGCTCGCCTCGCGACTCGCTGCCAAGCGACGTCGAACGGCAGGAGCCGCTCTCCGTCCCCCGAGCTCGCGTGTTCGATCAACTGGCTCAGCTCGTTCACGACGTGGTCGAGCGCAGTCTCTAGAATGGGGCCCGGATCCAAGTCGAGATCGTCAGCCAGTGCGGTAATGCAGAGACGGGCAGCCCTGCGGGGGTTGTCGGGGAAACCCGCCAACGCGAAAACGCCGAAATCTTCGGAAATGGTGGGGCCGATTGCGATGCGTGGCCCGCACAGGCGAGGGTCCAAGTTCACTGTCGCGGCGGCCGTCGGCAACGTTTGGACCAACAGGGGGTCCAGTGACCTCTGCCCATTGGCGCAACGATCGTCGCGCGCAGGTTCCACCGCCCTCGGCCCTGCCGCAGGAAAATCCGTGGGTTCGCCCACAATGGGCGCCATGCCCGGCAACGTAGGGCTTTCGCGCCGGCTCAGCGAAGCCTGAATCGCGGGAACTTCGGAGGGGCCGTAGCCGCGGTCGTGTGCGTGCCCCAATGCTTCGATGGGCTTCACCGGCCCCAGTGTGCCGAAGCCACGACCTTCCAAGCGGGCGGCAGCCATGCGCTCGGCAGTCTCGACAAGGTAGCTAGACAAACACTCGGAAGCAGAGCAACTGCGGCTGGCTTCGGCAATCGCCTGAGCAGCAATCTCTTCGGCAAATTCGGATGGAAGCCCTTGCAGCGCCGGATTCTTGAGCACGTGCTCCGCGATGTCTTTCAGATAAGTCCCGAAGTTGGACTCTAGCTCGGCTCGTACTGAAACATTGGTCTGTGTCATGGCGAAAAGTACCTGGAGGTTCACGCCTCCGCGTGCTGATCGATACGGCCGAGACTCCAGCTCATTTCAGTCGAAATCGGGCGAAAACTTAGCGCGTCGAGTCCACGGCCGTTGTGTTGTCCATGCACGGTGTCGGCAAAGTACTGCTGGGTCTGCTCCTCCCACTGCTCGTAGCAGGAGGAAGCACGGCCACCGGCGCGCACGAACCTCGGACCCTGAATGTTCAGCGTTGCGACACCGATTGCCAAAGCCGCAAGACCGACTGCATCTTGGCTTGTGACGGTGACGTTCGTTGCGAAGAAAGCTGCAAGAAAACCGCCGAATCCTGCGTCCAAGCTTGTTGGAAGCGCGACCCGAGAAGCAAACCAGAGCCACCCGCCCCTCGTTGAGCGAGCCCACGGCGGCTAAAGGGTTGCCCGGACGGGTCGTCCATCAAGCTAGGGTATGCCTACCTCTGTCCCGATCCGTGCGGATTCCGTGATCCCGATTCTGGCTGGAGCCGCGCAGGGCCTTTCGCCCCTGCCCTCGCTGAGGCCTTCACTCAGGCCGCGAGCATGTGCCGAAAAGAAGCAAGAGCTACTCGGGATCCTGAGCGATTATCAGCTGCCTAGCTTTCCGGTCGTCGTGGCACAAGCCCTTCAGAAGCTACGCGACCCAGACGCCTCGCTCATGCAGGTCGCGGACCGAATCGCGGCCGACCCCGCCGTTTCTGCACAACTCTTGCGGGTTACCAACTCCGCGGCCTTTTCGCTCAGGCACCGAATCGAAAGCGTAGAGCACGCCGTCTCACTGCTCGGACGCACCGAAGTCGAAGCGTTGCTCATCGCGGCCGTCGCCCGCGGCGCGCTGCCGCAAAGGCCACGACCCGGGTTTGCGCCTATCCGGTTTTGGAAAGCTGCCGGGCGGCGCGCCGCGGCGGCGCGCGCTCTCGCCAGCGTGCTGCACCCCGAGACGCGCAGCGAATCCTTCACGGCTGCGCTGCTTCAGGACATGGCCCTGCCGGTGCTGTCAGAAATCATGCGCAGAAGCTACGGCGCATTGGCCATGAAGAGCTATGTCAGCGGCATCGATCTGGCGCAGCTCGAACTGAATGAGCTCGGGTGGACGCATGCCGATGCAGCAGGTTGGATGTGCCAGCGCTGGAGCTTTCCCAAACGCATTACCATGGCCATCGAACGGCACCACTATACCGACTTGGGCGCAATCGGAGTGCTACCGGCGGTTTCGCTGGTCTCGCTGTTGCGCGAATCAGAAGCCCTCAATGGCAACGAAGAGTTGATCGAATCGGTGCACGCCGCGGTGGGCGTACCCAAAGACTTCGTCGTCAACCTGGTCAAAGAGTCCATCGCCTCTTCCGAAGAAGTCGCCCGATTGTTCGTCGTCCGCTGACCCTTACCAACCAAAGCCAAAAGCGCGTTCGGGTTTCAACCGAAAAGGCGCGCGGTCGACGACGAAGGCTCCGTCGTTTCCAACGAGACTTCGGCCTTTCCGTCAGGTGACTGCTGAGGGCGAACGCTGAGGATTCGACCTGGGTTCAAGCTGCGTCCGAACTCGTCGTCCTCGAATCCTTCTATCAGGGTCGGTGCAGGCGATGGCTCCGAAACCGAATAGGTGATCTGCGGGACTAGGGGACTGGCCAGAGTCACGCCCTGTGGCTCAGTCTCGCTTGGTGCGCGCTCGATGAGCGGCTCCTGGGGTACCTCCAGCTCCGACACCACGTCATTGGCTTCCGGCGCGGTCAAAGGCTCACTCTCGTGCGTCTCGAGCCGCCGCTCTTTAACGAACGACCAGCGACCATACCAGCGACGACCGACGATGAGCACCAACGCATACAAGCTGAACAGCGGAATCGGCCCAACCAGGATGAACCACGACGGGCTCAGCTCCGTCGTCGCCGCGCCCAGCGCACAGAGAGCCGCTAGGCACAGACCTGCCATCACGGCTGCCAACTTGATCACCAGGGGAGGGTCGAAGGAGCGTTCGGCAATCGCGAAGTCGCCACTGCATGAGGCACACCATCCATCGCGCCTATTGACGTGACGCGGACAGACATGCTGGCGACAGCACGCACACTGCGAGGCGTAGGTCGGGCCGGCGCAAACGCAGCACGGAAAGTGCTCGGGCACTTCGGAGACAGGCGGCTTGTCGGAGGACACGTCCGGTGCCGCCGCGTGCGTCCGAGGACGAATCGAATCCGGCGGCCGGATCGACTGCAAGATCTCCGGCGCACGCTGCGACGACAACGCGCCGCCCGCCACGCGCGGGGACAACGAATCGGGCACGTCGAGCCTGCGAGGCACGATCTCGTGCCCATCCGACGACACCCGCGTTTTGCAGCGCTCGCTCAGCGCTCGCAGGTCCCCCCACATCGCGGCCAGTTGCTGCTCGCTCACTTCTAGATACAGCGCCGATTCGGTATGAGCCACTCGCAGAATCGGATCCTCCGTCAGATCTGCATCGAGTGCGTAGCTCAGTGCGTCGGCTAGACGCAGCGCGTGCACCATCCCGATGATGGTAGGCCCCGCGTTGTAAGCGCGCCCCACCTGATGGTGCCATGCCACGACCTGTGGAACTGGTTTCGGGATGTTCCATGCGCTGAGCACGTTGGCTCCCAACACGGCGTGGTCGAAGCCCAAGAGTTCGCGCTCACGACTGTGTATCGAGTCTGGCTTACCCTCGTACTCCCGAAGCAAGTCGGCATAGTCCTGTGACTCGGTGTCGAGCAGCATGAGCTTGCCGATATCGTGCAAGAAGCCACACGTGAACAGCTCGTCGCGCGGGAGCCCCAGGTGCACCGCCAAATAGCGGCTGAGGGACCCGACAATCGCGGCGTGCTCGAGAAGCCTGACGGCTACCTCCGTATTCGCGCTGAACATATCCAGGATCGCCGCCGTGGTCGCAACCGCATTGAGTCGATTCGTGCCCACCAGGGCGGCAGCATGTCGGACAGAAGTACAGCGAACTCTCAGCGCATAGCCTGACGAATTGACGAGCCGGAGCAGGCGCGCCGACAGGCCCGGATCACTCTCGAGCACCTTGACCACCTGCTCGATACGTGTCGAAGGGTTGCGTGTCAGCTCCTCCAATCGCTTCGCCGCAATCGGAAACGGCTTGGCGCCGAGAATCTTACCGGCCTTCGCCGCTATACTGCGCGCGGCCCGAGCCTCCGCTTCTTGGTCTTCGAAATCCCCGAACCAGAGGTCTTCTTCGATGGAAAATTGGCTCATACGCTCTTCTTGGAATTTGCCGTTACTCGGCTGCGGCTTTGGCGAGCGGCCCGTCTTCGCGCGCGCTGCTGCCGCCGCCTCCTGGAAGAACGAAAAGCTCACGAGTCGAAAAGCGTGAACCGTCCAGGATGAGCTGCGCACCCTTGCGCGTCGCTACGTTGACGACCACAGGAGCCAGCAGGTTGACGGTCGCCGGTTGCCCTTGGACCGCGCACAAGATGGCCATGACGGCAAGATCGTCGAGCCTATCGCCCAGCCCTGCTGCCTGCGCAATCGGGCCGATGGCTACGTCCGGGTAGTGGCTGGTCAGCCCATGTGCGGACACTACGGGCAACGCCAAAGCACCATTGTCACGAGACTGGAGCCAGGCGATGATTGGGGACTCTCCGTGCGCAATGAGCACGAAATCTCGCTCTTCGCGGAACCCGATGAGGCCCGCCTCGAAGTGAATCAGCTCGCTATCATCCGGCTCGAGCTCGCCGAACCTAGTACTATTGATCTTCATCAGACACCCAATTTGTTCGATATCTCCAAGCACGAAATCGTGCAGGACGCAGGCCACGCCAAGTGCAACGTCAGTGCCAACCGGCGCTCATGGTCCAGGAACTCGTCGGTGCGCGGCGAAACTCTTTCGCTCGAGCAGTGCGCGTATCAAGTGGACCGCCTCGGCGTGGAGCTGGCACACACGTGACTCTGTAACGCCCAGAATTTCGCCGATTTCCCTGAGGCTACACTCCTCCTGATAGTGGAGACCCAGGACCAACTGCAGCCGTTCGGGTAGCTCTTCGATCGCTTGCGTAACGTTTTGCACCATTTCACTCCGGGATGCGAGCGCTTCCGGCGAAGGCTCGTGGGCGGCTGGTTCACCGGCAGACGTCAGCTCGAGGCGCGCAAAGCCGGCATCGGAAATCTCACTCAATAGTGACTGGTAGGCTTCCAGCGACAGCCCCAGCTGCATCGCGATCTCGTCCTCGTGCGGCGCCCGACCGAGCTCGGCCGTCAGCCCTGAAATGGCGTCCGTGATCCGGCGCGAGGCGTTGCGAAGCTTTCTGGAAAGCGGGTCGAGCATGCGCAGATAGTCCAAGATCGCGCCCCGCACCCGGTAGGACGCGTAGGCCTCGAAGTGGACTTCGTCCATGTCTTGTGTGCGTCGCTTCAACGCTTCCGACATACCGACCCAGCCAGCCGACAGAATGTCGTCCAGCGTGAGACTCGACGGGAGCGTGCGGATACTGCGCATCGCGATCCGCCTCACGAGCGGCATGTACCTTTCGTGAATCTCGCGGTCGGCGTCGCGACGGGCTGCAGCAGTTGCCGCTTCTCGCTGCGGACCGGGCTCGGAAACAGACGCCATCACGGGTTTCAGTTCTCGCGAAATACGGCGGTCAAGACGGCCTGCACACTGGCGTCGTCAATGTCTTCGGGCACCCTCGGGCCCGAGCACAAGTAGCTGAATGGCAATCCTGTAGGCAAAGCTGCGTGCAACAAGCCTCCAGTAATGTGAGTCTCGTCCAGCTTCGTTGCGACCAAACTGGTCGGCGCCGGCGCGGTGTACAGGGACACAACGCGCTCTGCATCCGGTGCGCGCAACCACGCAGGCAAGACCAGGAGCGTATGCTGCTGGCGACCTGAAACGCGGGCAAGGCACTGGCTCAACGGGGACACCTCGTGTCCGCTCCGGCCCGCGGTGTCTACCAGAACGATCTCGGCTCGGCTTTCACCGACCACTCGTGCGAAAGTTTGCGGATCCTGCGTTGCCGTGAACGGGATCCCCATTAGCGTGCTGTAACGTTGCCACTGCTCGACGGCACCGACCCGATAGTTGTCGAGACTGACCACGCTCACGCTGCGGCTCAGCTCGAGCCTCGCCTGAGCCGCCAGCTTCGCCAAGGTCGTGGTCTTGCCCACCCCGGTCGGCCCAACACAGCTGATCAGGAGCGGACCCGGTTGCGCGATCAGCCCGGGCTGCACGCGGATCTGCCCCGAAAGACGCTCCACCAGCCAACGCTTCAGCACGTCCCGGTTCTTTTTGGGGCCGCGTCCGGCGCCCGACACCAGCTCCCTGGCCAACTTTCCTTCGATTCCCGCCGCGTGCAGCAGGGCCATCGCTCGCTCCCGCGGCGGGCGCGTCGCGTTGAGCTCGTCGAGCATCGACCGCAGTTGGTGCAGCTCCTGTTCGACCGAGCTCGGAATGGCCAGCGGGCCATTGGGCGCGCGGCGCACCGCGGGCCTCCTGGACTTCGAGGTGCGTTCCGGTTCGCGAAACGCGCTCTCCGAAGCGAACGGCCACCGGGCAGCGGAGGCAAAGGGCAGGCCTGCCGTGACCTCGACGGGACCGCCTTGCCCGACCTCTCGGATCGACTGAATCAGTGCGTCGCGACCCAATGTCGCACGAACCTTGTCCAGAGCCTGCCTGACGTCGCTCCCGCGAAAATTCTGATACTGCACTTATACCTCCACGCTTCGGCCCGAGGCCGCGTTGTCCGAATGCTTGGCACCGGAGTTCGATGATCGAAAACTGAATTTGGCTTCCATGGCGTCACTTCATTTCGAGCGTGACGGTTTCGAAAGGGCGAATCGCGACGTCAGGCTCGAGTTCTCGGAACGATAGGACCGACAAAGCTGGGCAGCGGCGCTCCGCGAAAGCTCGCACGTAGCGCCGTATTTCTGGGCTCGTGATCAACGCCGGGCGTCGGCCCGCCGCGATCATCCTGTGCACGCTGGCTTCGAGCATGTCACCGAGCACCTGCGCCTTGCGGGGATCGAGAGCACCGCCCGTGCCGGTAGCGATCTCCCGCAACGATTTGCGAAACATCTCCTCGATTTCCGTATCCAACACCAGCGTAGACACCGTGCGGTCGGGTCCCGTAAACGCGCTGGTCAATTGCCGCGACAACCGCTGGCGCAACATCTCGGTGAGTTGTTCGGGGTCGCGCGTGCTCGGTGCCAGCTCGATGAGTCCCTCCAGAATCGTCCTGAGGTCGCGAATGGAGACTCCCTCGCGCAACAGGTTCCTCATCACTTTGAGCACGTCACTCATCGCGAGCAAGTTCGGTACCAAGTCGTCGACGAGCTTTGGTGTGGCACGCGAGAAGACATCGAACAGGTGCTGCAACTCCGCACGCCCCAGAATCGTGTAGGCGTGATGACGCACGGTCTCCGCAAGGTGAGTGGCGATCACGGTGGTATGATCGACGACCGTGTAGCCGAGCGCTTCAGCAAGCTCACGGTCGCGGCTGTGTACCCACCGCGCCGGCGTTCCGAATGCCGGATCGGTGGTCGCCTCTCCGTCGATGCTCGGCGCGTTGCCATTGGGATCCATGGCCAGCAATCGACCCGCGCGCGTGCTCCCTCTAGCTATCTCGGTTCCGAGCAGCATGAACCGGTAGTCTCCCGACTCGAGCCCTAAGTTGTCGCGGATATGCACCGGAGGGATCACGACACCGAGCTCGAGCGCCAGCTGCTTTCTTAGCGCCGCGATGCGGTCCACCAGATTGCCCCCCATGCCCGGATCCACCGCGTGGACCAGCTCATAACCCACCTCGAGCGCGATCACGTCGAGCGGCAGCGCCCCCTCGATGTCTTCACTGGAACCTGGCTTGATCGGCGGTTCGACGTCGCCAGCCAACGCCTGTTCGACCCGCATCGCGTCCCGCTCGCGAGCCTTTCTGCTTCCATAGTACAGGGCCCCGGCAATGCCTAGAAAGGGTAGCGCGGGCATACCTGGCAAAAGAGCCAAGAGTGTCATCACGCCGGCGGTGACGACCACGGCATTTTGACTGCCGAGCAATTGCGCGGTCAGTGCGCGCCCCAGCTGGTCCCCCGTCGCTGAACGCGTGACCACCACACCCGCTGCGGTGGAGATCAGCAACGCGGGCATCTGAGATACCAACGCGTCGCCCACCGATAGAATCGAAAATGTCTCGGCGGCAGACGAAAGAGTCATGCCGCTCGCGAGTCCGAGCAACAAGCCGCCAATCAAGTTGATCGCCGTGATCAAAAGGCCCGCAATGGCATCGCCTTTGACGAACTTGCTGGCGCCATCCATGGCGCCGAAAAAGTCCGCTTCCCGCTCCAGGGCGCGACGCCGGTCTCTGGCCGCCTCGCCATTGATCAAACCGGCATTCAGGTCCGCGTCGATGGCCATCTGCTTGCCGGGCATGCCGTCCAGGGCAAAACGGGCCGCCACTTCGGCGACGCGCCCGGCACCCT
>CBFGRJ010000104.1:0-20350 GCA_965651135.1 uncultured Myxococcales bacterium | reverse complement strand
CCCACCACCTCGCTGCCCGAGCGCATCGGCGGCACGCGCAATTGGGACTACCGCTACTGCTGGGTACGAGACGCGACCATTACCCTGTACGCGCTGATGATTGCCGGCTACACCGAAGAGGCGCAGGCCTGGCGCGAATGGCTGCTGCGGGCGGTGGCGGGTAGCCCTTCGCAGCTGCAGATCATGTACGGTATCGCGGGTGAGCGGCGTCTGACCGAGCTCGAGCTCGATTGGCTGCCCGGCTACGAGAACTCGCGCCCGGTTCGAATCGGCAACGGCGCGCACGACCAACTCCAGCTCGATGTGTACGGCGAGTTGATCGACGCGATGCACATGTGTCGCCGTGTCGGTATGCAAGCGCATGCAAGCTGGGACGTCGAGGTCGCCTTGCTGGAATTCTTGGAGTCGAACTGGCAGCTGCCGGACGAAGGCATTTGGGAGGTGAGGGGACCGCGCCGCCAGTTCACCCATTCCAAGGTGATGGCATGGGTGGGGTTCGACCGAGCCATCAAGGCAGTCGAGTCGTTCAATCAGACGGGGCCGGTCGAGCGTTGGCGCAAGATCCGGGACGACATTCACGAGCAAGTCTGCCGGCAGGGGTACAACCCCAGGCTTCGCGCGTTCACCCAATACTATGGCGGAGAAACGCTGGATGCTTCTGTGCTGATGATCCCGGTGGTCGGCTTCCTCCCCGCTACCGACCCGCGCATGCTCGGCACGATTCACGCTATTCAGCAGCACCTGACCACGGACGGTTTGGTCATGCGCTACGACACCCGGCACCACGTGGACGGCATCGCAGAACACGAGGGGGCTTTTCTGGCCTGCAGCTTTTGGCTGGTCGACAACCTGATGATGTCCGGGCGTGTGGGTGAAGCGCGAGACCTGTTCGAGCGCCTGCTCAGCCTGCGCAACGACGTCGGGCTGCTCTCCGAGGAATACGATCCCCAACTGGGTCGTATGGTGGGCAACTTCCCCCAAGCGTTTTCACACCTGGCCCTGGTCAACAGCGCGCAGCTGCTGTCGCTAGAACGCGACGTTCCCGAGGAACACCGCGACTCACTGCTGCCGCCCTCGAGCATGGCGGCGGCTTCACTTCAGTCGATCAAGTACCGCTAGCTCCAGCCGCTAGAGGCCCGGGCCGCCCTGGCTCAGCCCTTGGCGACCGCACGGATCAAGTGGCGTTGAGCCAAGGCGAACACCAGCAAGGCGGGTGCGCTGAGCATTACGTTGCCGGCCATCACGATATGCCAGCGCACCCCCGTGCCTTGTTCTCTGAGCAGGGCGATGCCGAGCGGCAACGTGCGCACCCGGTCGTCTGTGGTCATCACTAGCGGCCAGAAGTAGTCGTTCCAGTGGTACACGAAGCTGAACAAAAAGAACGACACCAGCGTCGGCTTCAGAATCGGGGGCAGCAGGCGAAAGACGATGTACCATTCCTTGGCGCCGTCCATGCGCGCCGCTTCGATGATCGAATCAGGCACGCTGAGCAGCGCTTGGCGGATCAAAAAAGTGCCGAATGCGCTGACGCCGAAGGGCAACACCAAAGCCGTCATGGTGTTGATCAAACCCATTTCCGCGAGCGTTCCGAATACCGGGACGAAGCGAACTTGGGCTGGGATCAGCAGGGTAGCGATGACCAAGGCAAACGCCAAACTACGACCGCGGAAATCGAGCTTTGCCAGAGCGAAGCCCGCCGGCAGCGCCACGACGATTTGCAGTGCGGCAATCAAGAGCGCCATCACCGTGGTGTTGTAGAAGTACTTGGCGACCGGCATGGTCTGAAGCACCGCAGCATAGGCCTCGAAGCTCAGGCCCTCGGGCAGCGGTGCGGTCGGGTGGCGCACGATCTCGGGCAGGGTTTTGAAGCTGGTCAGCACCATCCACAAGTACGGTAGGAGCCAGAGCAGCGCCGTCAGCAGCAGCACGGCATCGAGCGCCCAGTTGCGAGAGGCTCTCATGCCGCCGCCCTTCGTCGCCAGCTGGCGAGCTGGAGCAGCGTGAGCAAGAGCAGCAGACCGAAAAAGACGACGACTTCGGCACTGGCGCGCCCGACCCGAAGGTTCATGAACACCTGCTCGTAAATGGCGTACACGAACACGGTGGTCGAACGCACGGGGCCACCCTGCGTCATGACTCGCACCACGTCGAAGACCTGAAAGCTCAGAATCAGGCTGGTGGTGCCGACGAATGCGGTAGTCGGTCTAAGCAGCGGCCACGTCACGTTCAGAAACCGGTGGCTGGCCGAAGCGCCGTCGAGTGCTGCAGCTTCGATCAAGCTGACAGGCACGTCTTGCAACCCTGCAGTGAACAGAATCATCGAATAGCCGGCTATCTTCCAGATGGTGACGCCGGCCAAGGTGTACAGCGCGACGTCCGGATCACCGAGCCAGTCGATGTGCGGGCCCCCGAGCGCCTGCACGAAGCTCGCGGCAACCCCCGCGCTCGGGTCCAACACCCAGAGCCACAGAAGCGCAACGCTCACCCAAGAGATTACGTAGGCACTGAAAATCGAGCCACGCACGAAGGCGGGGAACTTTCCCGGGCGGCTGGTAGCCAGCGCGAGCCCGAGCCCCAACGACATGCTGCCAATCACCACGACCACGGAAAAAGCGAGGGTCGTGAGGAACGCATGCCAAAGCTCGCCGCTTTGCCAGAGGACGCGGTAGTTGTGGAGCCCCACGTATTCGGGTTCGGTCAACAGATCCCAGCGAAACAGGCTCATGTAGCCCGCGAAGAGCAGGGGGTAGAAGAAAAATAGCGCCAGCAGCAGCCCAGTGGGCAACATCATCCAAAGAGGGTCCAAGGGCGTTCTGGGGCGCACTTCGCTCTCGCTCACGCGGCGTTTCAGCCGCTTCGCCTCGCTTCGATGCGAGCCTCGTCCATCAGTGTTTGGGCGTCCTGGCCCGACAAGACAGCCGCTTCTAGGCGCGGTTGCACCACCTCGCGTTGGATTCTGAACAGCTCCGTCGACCACGGCCAAGGCATGGCCACCTCCAGCTGATCGACTGCGACTCGGTCGTTGGGGTGTTTGCGGTAGTACCCTTCACGCTCCAGGCGGCGCACGGCCGAACGCGTGACCGGCATATAGCCGGTGTTGGTGGCCCAGAAGATCGCCTGCTCGTCTTCGTGCATGAAGCGGAGAAAAGCCCAGGCGCTCGCTTTCTGCTCGTCGGGCGCGCTCTTGAGTATCACCCAATGCGTGCCACCCGTGGGGACGGCGTGCGCCCGCCGAGCCGGCAACGGAGCGGCCACCACCGGAAACGGAGCATTGTCTTCCAAGTACTTGAGGAAGGCGGTCGACGTCCAGATCATCGCAGTACGCCCCGCCAAGAAATCTTGATTGGTTTGCTCCCAAGCGTTGTAGTCGCGCCCGGGAGGAGGCCGCATCGATCGATCCTCTTGCACGAGCGTTTGCCAGAACCTCAATGCTTCGACTCCTGCTGGTCCTCCCAGACTGATGCTGCCGTCGGGCTCGATCACTTGCCCACCCGCTTGACCCAACATCGCAACCCAGAACCACCAGCTGATGGGGCAACCAAACCCGAAGCGCGTCGTGGTCGACTTGCCGGTGCGCGTCATGCTGCTAGCAAAGCGTCGGAGCTCGGCCCAGGTGCGGGGTGGCGTCAGACCCGACTCGGTGAGCATGTTTCCGTTCAGGTACGCAATTGGTGTGGAACGATTGAACGGTAGCGCCACGAGCGGTTGCCGATCGCCCGCCACCCAAGACTTCTCCTGGCCGAGCTCCGGTATGATGCCGAGCTCGCGAGCGCCCGGGTAAGCGCCCAGCGGCTCGAGCACTCCCGCCTCCGCCAGGTACGGGATGACCTCACCGATGACGTGGCTGAAGGTCGGGGCGGCCTTGGCAAAAATCGCGGTTCGAAGTTTGGCCAAGCCTTCGTAGTAATCTCCCTGGTAAACGGCCTCGATGAAGTGTTCGTGTTGCGAACCGTTGAAGCGCTCGACCAGCGCCTCCAAAATCTCGCGGTTGCGGCCGCCGTAGGTGAACCAGAGCGATGCGGTGTTGCGGCCCTGGCGAGCGCTCTGCCCCCGGCAGGCCGTGAGCGTACCAGCCGAGGCGAGCGTTGCGCCGAGCCAGCGGCGCCGAGACAAGGCGTGCGACGAGATCACAAGGCGCGACCCGTTTCCTTCGAAAACCACCGGATATTCTGGAGGCGCACCGAAAAGTCTACCGAAGCCCCCGTGGCAGGCGCGTCGAATCCCGCGGTCTTCGCGCGAAACAGCTGACCGTCGAGCTCGAGCTCCAGGTGCGTTTCGGCGCCCAGCGGCTCCACCGCCGTCACGAGCGCAGCGCCACCCGCGCTCGAGGTCGTGTCTTGGCTTGCTTTCGGCTCGAGCTGAACGTGCTCCGGTCTGAATCCAAGGACCAGCTGCGCCGATGCGTCGAGCCCCTCACGCTGCGGTCGTGGAGCAACGAAGGAGCCCACCCGTACTCGATCGCCGTCGGCTCGCGTCTCGAACAAGTTCATGGGGGGGCTGCCGAAGAACTTGGCCACGAATACGCTGGCGGGCGCTTCGTAGATCGCGCGGGGAGTATCGATTTGCTCGAGCTTGCCCCGATTGAGCACGCAGATGCGATCGCTGAGAGTCATGGCTTCGACCTGATCGTGCGTCACATAGAGCGCCGTAGCCTCCAAGCGTTCCAGAAGCTTTTTCAGCTCGACTCTGAGCTCGCTTCTCAACGCCGCGTCCAGGTTCGAGAGCGGCTCGTCGAACAGAAAGACTTCGGGCCTGCGCACGATGGCGCGACCCATGGCAACGCGCTGCTGCTCACCGCCGCTCAACTCGGCCGGTAGGCGATCGAGTAGAGCGCTGATATTCAAGAGCTTCGCCGCTTCGGCCACGGCGCGCTCTCGCTCGGCTGGAGCCACTCGGCGCATCTTGAGCGGGAAGGCGAGAATCTCCCTGACCTTCATGTGCGGATAGAGCGCAAAGCCCTGGAACACCATCGCCACGTCCCGGTCTTGGGGGGGAGTCCGCACCACGTTCTTGTCTGCTATCTTGATGGCGCCGGAGTCGGGGCGTTCGAGCCCGGCGATCATGCGCAGGGTCGTGCTCTTGCCGCAGCCGGACGGCCCGACGAGGCTCACGACTTCGCCCGCAGCCACGGACAGGGACAGCCCGTCTACCGCAGGGCGAGGCGCGCCGACGAATTGGCGGGTAAGGGATTCGAGCTGAACGGAAGAAGCCATGACTGCTGAAAATGAGCCTTGAAGGCACGAATGAAGCGGGTGCGTGCGCGCTACGGCGAGAAACAGCGAAAAATCACGAGAGTTCCGAGACGTCTGATCGTAGTACGAGTCCGTTGACAGCCGCGTGGCACAAACCGATCAAGCTGTGGCTCCCTCCGCTCATAGTGATGCTGGGCTCCGGATGCAAAAGCCGTGGGAGTACCGAGCAGAGAAATGCGAGCCCCTCGAGCGCGGCACCCACTGCCAGCCTGGCGACAGCAACGCACCCCAAAGTCGAGCCCCCAGCCTCTAGTTCGGCTGCCCGGGCGACCGTGCCGCCGCCGCGGTGCCCCGAGGGCATGCTCTTGATAGGCGGCGGAGAGTTCTGGGTGGGAGGAACCTTCAACGACGAAGAACAACCCAACTTTCTGGCGGTCGTCCACGATTTTTGCCTGCACGAGACCGAAGTGACGCTGGCGGCCTACCAAGCGTGCGTGCAAGCGGGCGCCTGTAAACCAGCCGGCGCCGAGCGGCTGACGTGCAACCAATCGCGCTCCAAGTCTCGCGGCGATCATCCGGTCAACTGTGTCGACTACCGACAAGCCAGCGCCTACTGTGCCTGGCAAGGGGCCAGACTTCCGAGCGAAGTCGAGTGGGAATACGCAGCCCGCGGAGGCGAACGGCAGTACCGCTATTCGTGGGGCAACGAAGATCCAGACGGGCGCGTGTGCTGGAAGCGAGCCGGCACCTGCAAGGTGAAAAGCTTCGAACCCGGAGCCTTCGGTCTCTACGACATGACGGGCAATGTGTGGGAGTGGACGAGTGATTGGTTTGCCCCCTACCCATGGCCAAGCCTGGAGGGACACGCCCGCGTCTATCGCGGCGGCAGTTGGAGCCGGCGCTTCGTCAAGTGGTTGAGACCCGAGCTTCGCAACCGCTACCCGGAGTGGCAATCGGGCTCACACCTGGGCTTTCGATGCGCGAAGACCCCTAGCGACGTTCGCTGCGAGCGAAGCCCAGAAAATGCGGAGCGCTGTCTACGCGAGGTCAAGGACGTCAAGTGCGCGCGGGGCACGCAGTTCAACGGGGTCCGCTGCGCCCGACCGGGCGAGCCGCGCTGCCGTGACGGCTTCGAGGAACGGCCGGGCTACGGGTGCGTTCGAAAAGGTGGAGCCCCCGGGCCGGAAACACTGGAAAATAGCGTAGATACGCAAGGTGTCTCGCGCGCTCGCTCGCCACAGTTTGACGAAGATTGCCTGAAACACTATCCCGAGCGTCCACGCGCGTACCGCTACACCGGCGGCAATCACGCGGGACGCAATGCGGTAAGCCGGAAGGTCGGATGCAAGAATCGAGACGTTGGAGCTGGATGGAACTCAACCTGCTGCCCGTGAGCTCCTGTTTGGCGCTGCTCGTGGGTTGCGCGTCGAACGTGGCCACCGTCACTCCGAGCTCGCTGGCGCCAGCGGCAGATCCGCCGGGCCACGCCACTAGCGAGCCGAAAGCCGCGATGCAGCACAAGCTCGCCTCCAGCTCGGGGCCCAGCGTCAGGGCCGTGGAAAAGGCCCGTCGGGCACCGCTCGGCCAAGGCCCGCTCGCCGAATCAGAGCCCCCGCCGCTTCCCGCGGGCACGACCGTGCTGCACATCGGAGACTCCTTCGCGGGAGCCCTCGGCATTCCGCTGAACAAGCGCCTGAAAGAGGTGGGGGTTCGAGGCGTGCTCAAGTACCGAACGGCGAGCTTCATCGTGGAGTGGGCGCACCAAGACGAGCTCGAAACCTACGTGAGCACCTACCAACCCGACTTGGTGCTGATAAGCTTGGGTGCCAACGAGCTGGGGATTGCCGAGCCCGAGCGGCGCATTCCAGCCATCAAGAAAATCGTCGCAAAAATTGCGGGTCGACCCTGCGTGTGGGTCGGTGTTCCTCTATGGAACGACGAACACAACGGTTTGATGGACATCGTGAGGGACAACGCCGCTCCGTGCCGATTCATGGACTCGACGGCGCTGTTTCCCGATATGCCTCGGGGACACGACAAGATTCATCCCACGATGCAGGCGCGAGAGGACTGGGCCGCCATCGTGATGAGCTGGCTGGCTAGGCAGCGACGTCCGACGGAGGGGCAAGCGTGGGCGCTCAGAACTCCATGACGAGGTTTGGACCGCTTGCCTTGACCCGCCGGACTCGACGAGTAAGAACTTTGGCCCCAAAGTTGGCTCACGGCGCTGGTTCCGCACCTTGGCGGGCAGTCATGCCGTACCGGGTCCATGAACCAGCGCCAACGAAGTCCTTTCGAACGAGCAACTACTTTCGAGTGAAGCAGGTGCGCGACAATACAGGTGCCCGATGACAATCACGATGGTCAAGAAGCGATTGGCCAGCGGAGAGGCGTGCAACAAGTGCGCGCAAGCAGAAGAAATGCTGAAAAGCCGCGGCCTATGGCAGCTGGTCGACCACGTGGCGTGGGCCGACGAGCAGGACGCGGCATCGGAAGGAATGAAGCTGGCGCGCCGTCATGGCGTCCAGTTGGCGCCATTTTTCATCGTGGAGCGGAACGGCACCACCGACGTCTACGAGAGCGTGCTTGCCTTCGCAAAAGCGGTCAAGAGCATGAACGACACTGAAGGCTCGACCGAGCATGAACCGCTGAATTACCAGATCCCCGAAGGGGGCCTGGCCAAGGTGCCTCCCCGGGACGTGATCAAGCACGCGCTTTCAGCGTTCGGCGCCTCGTGCGGCATTGCCTTCAGCGGCGCCGAAGACGTCGTGCTCATCGACATGGCGCTCAAGACGGGGCTGCCCTTTTCCGTATTTTGCATCGATACCGGTAGGCTACACCCCGAGACCTACCGCTTCTTGGACAAGGTGCGGCGACACTACGACATCGAGATCCACGTGGTCACGCCCGATCCAATTCCGGTCGAAGCACTGGTCCGCAAGAAAGGCCTCTACAGCTTCTACGAAGACGGGCATCAAGAATGCTGCGAGGTCAGGAAAGTCAGCTCGTTGCGACGCGTTCTGCGCGATTACAAGGCATGGATGACCGGCCAGCGCCGCGACCAAAGCCCTACGCGCAGCGAGCTTCAGGTGGTGGCCTGGGATACGCTGTTCGGCCGAAAGCCGGGCGAGCTCTGCAAGTTCAATCCTCTAGCAGCCTGGTCGCTCAACGAAACTTGGGACTACATTCGAGCCAACAGCGTCCCCACCAACGAATTGCACGAACGAGGCTACATCTCGATCGGCTGTGAGCCATGCACCCGCGCTATCAGACCGGGAGAACACGAGCGAGCCGGTCGCTGGTGGTGGGAAGAAGCGACTCAGCGCGAGTGCGGTTTGCACGTCGCGCATCGGTCACCGCGCGGCGCCGGCATCTGACGCGTGGCTGTCGCCGAAGTGTGGCTCGAGAATCGCCAACAGCCCCTCCGGGTTGTCGACGTGAAGCCAATGTCCGGCGTTGGGCACGACGTGGACCGCCACGCGCCCGCTCTTCGAGATCTCACCCAGCCGCTGTCGTGCCGCCCGATCCAGGCGCTGACTAGCCTCTGCGATGACCAGATGCAGGGTTTGCCCTGCGGGGGGCGATTCCAACACGTGCCACAGATCTCGCGTGAAGTAGTCGGAGAGTAGCGTACCGATCGCGTCGAGATCGAGCCGCCAGCGATACGTGTCCTGTTCGCGCACCAGGTTTTGACTCAGCCAACGAGCCGTAGCGAGCCCGATCCCTTGCGCGGTCAAACGCTCGACGAAGGCTTCCCGCGACGCATAGCGATCGGGCAGCGGCAGAAGAGCACGGATGACTCGGGAGACATCGTGGTCCTCGCCGGGCATACCCGCACCTGGGTTGGAGTCGAGGACCCAGGTCTGTTCTAGCCGAGCCGGCGCGCGCGCTGCATAGCTCAAGGCCACCTTGCCACCAAAAGAATGTCCCATGACGGCCTTCGGTGCACCGAGCTCTTGCGCCAGGCGTTCTAGATCATCGGCGCAGGCTTCGAGCGTATGCGGCGCAGGCGCTCCCTGCGACTGACCGTGCAGCCTCAGATCGACCAGCACGAATTGCCACGCGGGCGCGCTTTGCGAGAGACGTTTGGCCAGACTTCGAAAGTTCTGTCCACTGCCGAGCACTCCGTGCAGCACGAAACACTTGTTGTCGGCGTTGCCCTTACCGACCTCGGTGTGATGCAACGAAAAGGAGTGGTCAGCTTGCAAGGCGCACCACCATGTCGACTTCGACACTTGCGCCGAGCGGAAGGCCCGCGGTACCGATCGCGCTGCGCGCGTGCCTTCCGGCATCACCCAGCACTTCGATGAGCAACTCCGAAGCGCCATTGATCACCAGGTGCTGTTCACCAAACCCTGGCTCACTGTTCACGTATCCGGAAATACGTAGCACCCGTTCGATGCGCTCGAGCGACCCGAGCTCTTGTGCCAGAACCCGGAGCAAGTTCGCAGCGCACAGCGCGGCCGCTCGTCGAGCGTCCTCGACGCTCAATTCCGAGGGAACCCTACCTCGATAAGCGAGCTCGCTCGGGCCGTCGAACGGAATGGCGCCCGACAGATAACCGGTCGTGCCATCGACCACCAAAGGAAGATAGCTAGCCGCCGGCTTCGGCACGCGATCTAGGGGATACCCCAGCGCTGCCAACTTTCGTTCTCGTTCGCTCATGGCTACGCAGCCTACTGCAATCTACCGACCATGCTCGCGGATCTCGCGAGACGCGGCCACCGCCCGGCAGCGTCGGCTCCGGCCCGCAGGCGTGAAGGGCTCGTGCCGCCCGGCAGCGCCGAGTGTCGCAGCTCGACCGCAAGACCGATTCGCCGGTCACCCTCTGCACCAATGTGTGGGCAATCGTTGCGCATGACCCCGCCTCGGGGGCTGCTTCGGCCGAGCGCCTGCGCTATGGTTGTCGCCATGAGTAGTTCAACGGACGAACTGTTCAAGCACCTTGGGCAGGTCAAGTCCCACTGGCCGAAGGGGGGGTGGAGCTGGGACTACCGCTTCAGCACGGTGGCGTCTTCATTTCACGTCGATCTCACGCCCGAGGCCGAGGCGGCGGTTCTGAAGTACCTACCTCACGAATGGAACTACCGGTCCATCGCCAACGCCCCTCCCGCCGTGAGAGACGTGATCGAGAACGCAGGGGGAGTGCGCACCGATCAGCGCGTGTTTGCGACGCCGCAGAACGGCCGGCTTTTGGCCTATGGTCTCTGGTGGCCGTGGGGTGACGAAATCACCATCTCGCTGCGTGTGGGGCTTGCCGGCTACGTGAGCGACAATGACCAGGTGCGGCTACAAGAGCTCTTCAACGCGCTCAGCTAATCATTGTCGCCTGTTGATTCACCGGATGATGATGTCGCACCGCTCCAGCGCCAGCGAGGTTTCGAGCATGAAGGTCGAGTTGGTGACATGCCGCTCGGCGAAAAAGAAATCGAGCGGGTAGGTCTGGCCTGGCACCAGATCGGGCAACTTGGTCTTCAAATCGATCTCTTTTTCTGCTGTCTCGTGCACTCCACCGAGATCGACGACCAATTTGTTGTTGATGAACGTAAAGACGTCGTCGTCGCCTCTAAACTTGAAGGTTTGCTGCTTCTCGGGGTTGTCGGTGTAGCGAAACAGCGTGTGCAGCTCCAAAGTGAAGTGATAGTTGTGCGGAATGCCTTTATCGTCGGTGCCGGACCAATCCTTGAATCCCTTGCCATCGGCGGGGAAGAACGCTTCGCTCGCAAACCGCCATTTTCCAGGCTCGATCTCTTCGAACTGTAGCGGCACTTCGAATCCGACGTTGACGCCCTCGACATCGTTGTACCACTGCCAGAAATTCTCTGCCGTCGTGGTGGTGTTCGTCGCCATGTTGAACACCGGCTTGCGGTCGGCTCCCAACAGATCTTTGACGATGCCGTGCTCGACCTCGTTGCCATAGGCTTCGTGGTTGGTCTGCCCGAAGCGCTCCATGTCCGGGTGGCTTTCGCGGAAATCGCGCACGTAGGCGATCACGAGGCCATTGCAGGAGGGGGCGGGTGATCCGCCGGAGCTCGCTCCAAAGCCATTGGATGCGTTCGGCCCAGCCGTGGTGCTTCCTGACCCGCCGGCAACGGTGGTACCCTGTGACGGACCGGCGTCTTCGGCAATGTCATCGCCAGGCGCAGGTTCCAGAGTCCTCGTAGTGCACGCTCCCAGCACGGCGACGAGGCCCCCGACCGTGATCAGGCCAGTAGGTCGAGTCATTGCAAGACACCTTAAGCGGCCCAGCAGCCGAGCGCACGCAGGCGGTCGCCCCTGGGATTCTCGAAAGGTAAGCCGGTATCGATAAGCATGGCAATAGTCATAGCGCAATCGGCTGGGGCCGCCATATTCGCTGACGCCTCGCCGCGTTTTCACCGCCCTTGCCGCTCGCGCCTTCGTCAGCCGCCGCACCGCTGTAGTCATAGCTCCGCGCGTGTAGGCGCAGCGCTCGGAAAGCGCCCGCTGCTCGCTTCTTGCTCGAGCGTTTCGAATCGTGCCCGCCTTTGCGAGACATCACATCGCTGGCTGGCCAGGCAGGCTGCGGCCGGAGAGTCGAAAGGACCGAGGTGAACGGCGTGAACGCTCGACGCCGCCGATGAGTGCTTAGCGATGTGTGCATCGCTGAATGCTCGAGCGGGCTCCCACCTGCGCATTCGGATAGGCGGCGGGTGCCGAACCGCGCTCGCGCAAGCCTCGAATCATAGCCGGTGGGAACCGTAACCACACAGCATGGTGGCCGCGAAAAGCGAACGGCTCGGCAATCGAAAGGAACCGGAAAAGCCCGAGGTCTGGTAACCTGCAAGCTCATGGAATCATTGCTCCTCATGGACTCACCTCGAGGGCCCACAGCTCAGTGACAAACGAGAAAGTGACACGCGCCTCCGAGAAGCTGCTCGGCAAGCTATCCGAGGTGCACGCTCGACTCGAGCAGCAGCTCGAAGCCCCATACGAAGTTCTGGACCTGTTGGTCACTCTGGTCTCGAAGGGCGAAGAGCCCACCGAAACGTGGGAACTTCTGCACCAAGCCGCTCAGCGGGACGGCAAAGTCCAAGAGCTCGCGTTCGCCTATGAAAACATCGCGGCGGACAAACGGATCCGGCTGCTGACGACGGATCAGCAAGCGTACATCTACCTGTGGGCAGTGCATTTCTTCGGCGGTCAATTGAATGATCCCGAGGGGGTGCTGGCGTACGGTCAACGCGCGCTCGCGGTCGACCCGGCTCATCAGTCCACGTTCGAAGCGCTCGAATACTTCTTGGCCGACACGCCATCCATCGAGCACTTGGCGCCCCTTTATCTGAAGGCGGCGCAGCACGAAACGGACCCCGGTCGGCGGCTGGCCTTGCTGCTACGGGCCTCCGAGCTCGTGGCCGGCAGAGCCCCGGACGACGAGCTCGCACGAAATGTCTACGAAATGCTGCTCGTCGCCAATCCCCGCGATTTTGGCGCGCGTGAAGCGCTCGCGGCGCGCTACCTGCAAATGCGCCAGCCGCACGAAGCCGCGAGGCTCTTCGAGCAAGCGCTGGAGGTGACGCCCCCGCTGGACCCCTCCGAGCAGCGCGACATTCGCGAGCGCCTCATCGACATGTATCAGTCGACGCTCGGGCAACCGGAACGCGCGCTACCTCACGTGGAAGGGCTTCTAGCTTTCGATCCGAATCACGCCACGGCCTTGGCTGTCGCGCAGTCTCTGCTCGAACACCGAACGGTGGGGCTAAGGGCGACGGCTGCGCTCTCCGACGCCCACGAGGCAGCCGGTAGGACCGAGCTCGCGATCCAGATGCTGAACATCGAGCTTTCGCGCGTGCGCGGGCCGCGCCGCGTCGAAGTAGGGCGGCGTCTGGCCATCTATCGACAAGACGTGCTGGGCGATCCCGCAGGCGCACTCGAGCTGTTGGGCCCTGTCGTCGCTGGTGATCCCGGTAACGACGCTATGCGGCAGCGCTTCGTCGCGCTCAGTTTGGAGCTCGATCAAACTCAACAAGCGGCGCGATTGCTGTCGCGCGCGCTCACCACGACTCGCGACCCAGCGGTGCGGGCGCGCGTCGGCGTCGATGTGGGCGAGGTATTCTTGAAGACCGGCGATACGCAGCGCGCCCAAGCCGCGTTCGAACAAGTGCTAGAAGCCAATCAGGATCCAGAAGCGCTGTTGAAGGCAGCTCGTCGCCTTCACGATCTGACGCAAGATACGGCCGAGCCGCGCAAGCGTGCTCAGGTGCTGGCGCTGCTCGTCAAACACGAACCCGAAAAAGAGCGGCGCCAAGCCGCTGCTCGGCGCCTCGCCAAACTGTGCGAGACAGAGCACTCGGATCCGGAGCTGGCCATCGTGGCGTACCGGGCGCTCTTGGGATCGCCTTGGAGCGACGAAGCGCTGCAAAAACTCGAAGCGCTCTATGCAGAGCGCCCATCGCCCGAAGGCATGGCCGAGGTCTTGGGCTTTCGTGCAGAGCGCACCAAAGACCCGGACGAAGCGAGAGCGTTGGCATTCCGCGCCGCAGAGCTGCGTTCGGAGCACAGTACCGACCACGCGACAACGTTGGCCACGTGGCGCGCCTTGATCGAAAGACATGGACCTAGCCGCAAGGCGTACGCTCACGTGACGTCGCTGCTCGAAAAGCTCGAGGACTACGAAGGTCTCGCGGAGGCGCTCGAGGCGCGAGCCAAGCTCGAAGCCCCCGACGAGGCAGCGCTGACCCTGGCTCAGCTCGGCAAGCTGCGCATGGAGTATTTGGGCGATGCGCGCGCGGCGCTGAGCGCCTTTAGCCAGGCACTCCGGGCCGATCCGCAGAATGAAGACAGCCGGAGCGCATTAGAGCAGCTGGTCGTCGTTTCAGGGCTCGAGCTCGCCGCCGCACAGGTGCTCGAGCCGCTGTATCGCGCCGAAGGCAATGCGGCGGGCTTGGTGCAAATGCTGCTGGCGCGAGCTCAGGCAAGCGCCGACGCGAGCGAGCGCCTCGCTGCGCTGTCGGAGGCGGTGACCGTCGCCGAAACGCAGCTCGGGGATGTTTCTCTGGCGCTCGACCTGGCGGGCCAGGCGCTCGAGCTCGTCGCGAGGGAGCAGCCGGCGCTCACCCTAGACTGGCTCGAGCGGGTACGCGCTCAGGCACAGACTGTCGGTGACCACGGGCGGTTCACCGAGATTCTGGAAACGGCTCTCGCCGACCGCCCGGTGGATAGCGCAGAGCGGTTGGCGCTGGCGCAGGCCACGGGTGATGCCCTTGCCGAAGCTGGACGCATCGAGGCCGCCGTGGCGGTGTTTCGCCGCGCCCTGGAGTTCAACCGTTCGGCGGACCTCGTCGAGCGGGTCGACCAGCTACTGGTGCAGCAGGGCACTCCCGAAGAGCGCCTGGAGCTGTATGAATCTGCGCTTCGAAACGAATCCGACCCGGCGCAGCGTGTACCCCTGCTTCGATCGATTGCAGAGCTGCGACAACGCGAGCTCCGCGACTATGCCGGCGCCATCACTGCATGGCGCGCCGTGCTGAGCGAGAACCCAAATGACCGTGCTGCCACGCTCGCCTTGGTCGACGCACTGAGCGAAGACGGCGAGCTCGAGATCGCGTACGCCGAGCTCGAGCAGCTACTCGGTCAAACAGAGGGCGAGGGGAGAGGGCCTATCTTGGCGAAGCTGGGCGAGATCGCCACGCGGGCAGGCGCCCTGCCGCAAGCGCTCTCTCACTACAAGGAGTTGCTCACAGGACCGGACATCTCAGCAGAGCTTCTAGCCCGCATCGAAGGCGTCGCCGAGCAGCTCGGAGCCGGCGATGTCATCCAAAACGTGCTGGAACGGCGCATCCGGGCTACCGAACCGGCCGAAGAGCGCATGCTCCTGCTCGATCGCGCGGGGGCCAACGCTCTGGAACGCCTGAACGATCGTGAACAGGCCTCGCGCTCGTGGACCGAGGCGGCCGAGCTCGCCGAGCGAGAGCCTGCGCAGGTGACTTATGCCATTCGCTTGTACGAGCGGGTGCTGTCGCTGGACCCAGAATCACGAACCACCGCAGAACGGCTGCTGTCTTTGTATGCAGCCGAAGGACAATGGGAAAAGCTGACGGTGCCGTTTTTGCTCGTGCGCAAGCTCGCAGCGCCGCTCGACGTGACCGAGCTGCTCGTACAATTGGAGGAACGAGCCGTGTCGAGCGGGCAGCTCGCGGTATTCCTCGACCTCGTCGACAGTGCGCTCGGAGAGGGTCATTTCGGACAAGCAGAGCGCCGACGTTTGGCCCTGGTCAAGGCGCGGGTATTGAGCCGGGCGCCCGATCGCTATGACGAAGCTGCAGCTCAGTACAAGATGCTCATCGAGTCCGCCGAAGGCGACGCTACCGAAGAGCTCGAAGCGTTCGAAGCGTTCCTGCGGAGCGGCCCGAACAGCGACGCGTATCGTGAGCACCGGCGCTGGATCTACGAGCTGCGAGCGGCGCGCGCCAGCGACCCCGTCCCGCTCTTGATGACTTGGGGCCAGGCAGAGGAGCGCGAGTTCGGCGATCTCGATCGTGCTGCCCGTTTGTACGAGCGAGTCCTCCAGCACTCCGAAGATCACACCGAGGCGCTCACCGAACTGAGTCGGCTCAAGGCCCTACAGGGCGATGCCGAAGGCGCGCTGCGGTCCCTCGAAGCGCTGCGCGATCGTAGCGAAGGGGACGCCAGGGCCAGCGTCGAGCTGAGCATCGCCAAACTGTTGATGGATCCCCTGGGGCGCCCTACGGATGCCTTGCGGGCAGCCGCCGACTACATGCAAAAGGCGCCCGCCGACCCGGAGGCGCTCAGCCTCGCACGGCGTGCGCTCGATTTCCCGGAGTCGCGTGCCGAAGCGGCACGCTATCTCGAACATGCAGCCGACGCCTCCAGCGATCCCGAAAAGCGGGCCCAGGTGCTGGAGGCATTGCTGTCGATTTCGGAGGATAGCGAAGAGCTGCGTCCTGCGCGGGGTCGCTGGATCAAGGGGCTTTTGGCCATCAAGTCCGAGGATCCCGAGGGGTCGCTCGCGGTGGCCCTACGCGCCGCCGAGGCCGATCCGAACGACGATGAGCTCTGGGCGGTCGCCGAACGCCTTGCTCGGCGGCTGAATCGCCCCGAGCCGGTGGCCGAGGCGTACTCGCGCGTGATCGCGCGCGAGCTGCCACCCGAGCTGGCACAGAGCCTCGGACGTCGAGTCGTGGAATTCCACGAGGAGTGGTTCGAGGACAACGACCGGGTGATCGAGCTATTGCGCCGCGTGCTGCACATGTCGCCCACCGCCACCTGGGCTTTCGATCGCCTCAAGCTCGAGTTCAATGCAAGAGCTCAGTGGTCCGATCTGTTCGCGCTTTACGATAGCGCGCTCGAGCACGTCAGTGACGACGGCGTTCGCGTCGAGCTGTTGCGCGAAGTCAGCATGGCCGCCAAAGACTTTGCGGGCGATGCCGACAAGGCCATAGGCTATCTGGAGCAGCTGCACCATCAATGCCCCGGCGACGAACGCGTCGAAGCATCGCTCGAGCGGCTTTACGAGAGAAATCAACGGTACCGACCCTTGATCGCCCTGCTCGAGGCACGCTTGACCGCTGCCGCCCCGGGCGACGATCTCGCGCTGCGTGAGCGCATCGCGCGGCTTTGGATGCTGCTCGATGAGCCGCTCCAAGCACTCGAGCAGATCCAGCTGATTTTGGAGCAGGGCGAGGCTCCTCGCGTGGTCGACCTTCTGGAAGGGTTGCTTGTCTTGCCCGCATCGAGGGAGTCGATGACGCCGGCGGCGCCCGAGGAGCAGGCGCAGCGTGCACGCCGGCGCAAGCAACGGCTCGTGAGCGTGCGCGAGCGAGCCTCTCAATACCTGCGCAGCTTTTATCAAGAAGTCGGCAGTACCCAAGATGTCGTGCGCATGTTGGAGGTCGCCGTAGAAACGGCGCAGGACGACGAGCAACGCGTCCGGCGGCTCAAGCAGATCATCAAAGTCAGGCTGAACGAGCTCGAAGATGCCGAAGGCGCCTTCGGCAACGTTTGCCACTTGGTCTCGCTGGTTCCCGAAGAGGCCCAGTTCCGCAGGTTGCTGCACCAGCTCGCAGAGCGGCTCGGTTCACACGACAAGCAAGCAGCGCTCTTGGTCAGCGTCGCCGAACACGCGCTAGCACCGGAGTTGAAGATCGCTCTTTTGGCAGAGGCAGCCGCCGTGCACAAGAGCCAGCTGGGTGACGATGCTTCGAGCATTGCTCTGTACCAGCGGGTGCTCGACGTTCCCGAAGCCGAGCCCGACAAGGCTCTCGCCGCTGCGCGAGAGCTCGACCCGATGCTGGAGCGAGCCGGCCGCTTCGAGGAGCGCTGTAGCGTCCTCGAACGGCTCGCCGAGCTGGAGCCCGAACCCGAAGCGCGCCGTGCGGCTCAAGGCGAAGCCGCGCGTGTCGCGTTCCATAGGCTTGGCGACGCCGCGCGGGCGATCGCGAATTTCGACAAGCGCCTGAGCGAAGACCCAGAAGATCTAGAAGCCATGGACGGCTTGGTCTTGGCCTACTCCAAGGCAGAGGCCTGGGACAAGCTGGTCGAGACGCTGAACGCGCGCTCCAAGTTGCAGACCGACCCCGCGCAACAGCGCGCCGACCTGGTCAGCGTCGCACGAGTCCACACGGACATGCGAGCCGACGTGACCGCTGCCATCGACACCTGGCGCAAGGTGTACGATCTCGGGCGAGCCGACGGAGAGGCGTTCGACGCACTGGTCAGTCTGCTCACGCACGAGGAGCGCTGGCAAGAGCTGGCCGAGCTGCTCGACGAGCGCGCCGAACGCGAAGAGGACCCCGACCGTCGAACCGCTCTGCACCGCCAGCTCGGTGAAGTCCACCGCGGCAAAACCCGAGATCTGCAAGCAGCGCTCGACGCCTTCGTCAAAGCCCGCGATTGGGAACGCGCCATGGAAGTGGCCGCCAACCCAGCCGCCGGGTACGACGTTTCGCGCTCGCTCTTGGATCAAAGCGTGAGCGTTTGGTTGTCAGCGCCGGATCACGAAGAGCAGGCGGCGGGCGCAGCCCAATTCGCGATCGGCGAGCTGAGCCGGCGGCTGCTCGAAGCGGGCGAGCACGCCCAAGTGGTCGAGCTCTTGCTGAAGGGCGCCGAGCTGCCCTTCGACGACGCCTACAGCCGCCAGTTGCGACAACAGGCAGCCTTCTTGTGCGCCGACCAGCTCGATGATGCCCCGCAGGCCATCGTGATTTTCAAGGCGCTGTTCGCCGAAGATCCGGCCGATCAGGTAGCGGCCGGTTCGGTGCAGCGGCTGGCCGAGCTGTTCGAAGCGGCCGAACAGCACGATGACCTCGTGGCGCTTTGGGAGCGGCAAGCCATGTGCTGCGAGGCGGCGGCCCAGCGCGAGCGGGCCGCGGAGCTGTGGACGCTCGCGGGCCACTTGTCCGAGGAGCGGCTCGGCGACGTCGAGCGCGCCATTCAGGACTACCGCTTGGGGTCCGCCTTGGGTGGGCAGGCCGCGCTTGAAGCGCTGGCGCGACTCTACGCCGAGCAGCAACGAGTGCTCGATGCGGCACACGTCCTCGAGTGGCTGTGCGCGGCATCGAGCAGCACCGATTTGGCCCCCCGAGCCCTTTTGATGGCCGAGCACTACCTGGCAGCAGGCAAGGCTCCCATCGCGCGGGCTCGACTGGAGCAGGCGGCCAAGCGGGCGTCCGACCCCGCTCCACTTCGCCAGCGGTTGGCCGAGCTCTATCGTGCAGCGAAGAAGTACACGCCGCTGGCTCAATTGCTGACCGAAGAGGCAAGCTTGGCTCGCGACGAGGGGGCACGGCTGGCACTGTTGAAAGAGGCCGCGCGCCTGCACGTGCACGAGCGTGGTGATCCGGACAGTGCGGTGCCTCTGCTGGCTCAGGCGGTCGAGCTCGACCCCGAGGACAGCGATCTGAGACTCGCGCTGGCGGACGCTTTGCGCCGGGCCTCTCGTTACGACGAAGCCATTGAAGTGCTGCGCACACAGGTCGAGCGCTATGGCGCCAGGCGGCCCAAAAAGCGCGCCCTGGTCCACTATCGGCTGGGCCTCGTCTGCATTGCCGCGGGACGTCGCGCCGAAGCGTTGGCCGAGCTCGATGTCGCCAACAAGATCGATCCAGCCCACCCGGGCGTATCGCAAGCTCTGGCGCGACTTGCCTTCGAAGAAGGGGACCTGGGTCGGGCGGAGCGCATGTATCGCTCGCTCTTGTTGGTGCTGGGGCATGCCGAGTCCGACGATGCGCCGAGCCGCGCTACGGCCTTGCTTGACCTGAGTGAGATTGCCAAACAGCAAGGTGACGCTCTGCGAGCAGAGGAGTTCGTCGAGTCCGCCTTCGAAGCCGCCATGGAGCACGAGGGCGAAGCCAAAGCCCTGGAACAGGCGCTCAAGGAGCGGGGCCGCGTCGATCTGTTGGCGCGCGCCTTGGAAACACGCTTGAAGAAGGCGCTGCCGGCGAGTGATGTGGCGCTTGCGCTGGGTAACCTAGTGGAGCTGGCCAGCGGCGGGCACGTGACTCAGCTCGATCGCGCCACGCTCGCAGCTCGCGCCAACTCGGTGCTCACGACATTGCAACGTGACGGCCATCAAGACCCGGCCGCTTGGACGCAGCTTGCCAAGGTCTTCGACTACCTGGGTGACCGCGAAAAAGAGGCCGTGATCCTCGAGCAGCAGGTGATGGCCTGGGCGGATCAAGGCGAGCAGCCCGAAGACGCCGACGCGCATTATCGCTTGGCGGAGCAGCGCCTGGCCAACGAAGAGACCCAGAGCCAAGGGGTCGAGCTTCTGGAGCAGGCGCTTGCCATCGACAACGACGTCGAAAGGGCCGAAAAGCTATTGCGAAAGGCGCTCGCTGTCGGCAAAAACGACGCTCGCGCGATTCGTTTGCTCGAACGGATTGCCAGGCTGTCGAAAAACTCGCGGAGCTTGCTCGAAGCGCTGGCCATGAGCGCACAGCTGCCCGACACCGGCATCAAAGCACTTCGCGAGGGTGTGGCTTTGGCGGAACAGCTGGGTGATGCAGCGCAGAAGCAGCTGATTTTGGAGCGAGGGGCTGCCCGAGACGAAGGAAGCCTGGCGCCGGCGGACCATGCGTGGGTTTTGATGGAGCTGGCCGAAGTCAGAGAGGCCGCTGGGGACATGGCCTCTGCCTACGACTTGCGGGAGACGGCAGCGGAGCGGCTACCGCCGGACGAGC
>CBFGRJ010000103.1:0-20381 GCA_965651135.1 uncultured Myxococcales bacterium | reverse complement strand
GACAATCTCACGCTGCGTTGTCATGCGCACAATGCGCTGGCTGCTGAGCAAGACTTCGGGCGCGAGTTCGTGCGCGCCAAGCGCGAGGCGTGTGAGCGGGGCGGGAGGCCGTGAGCGACGGCCGGCGCGGAGCGCGATGATGGCCGTGCCCGCGCCGGGCAGCGCTGTCTAACGGTGACTGGCCGTCAAAAAATATAGCGGCACGCCGCTCGAGCACCCGAAGGTCGCACGAATTGGAGCATGGCGATTGCGCCCACGACCGGGGCCGTGCCCGCCGGTCGTGCCCGACCTGCACCGGATGAACGGTTGCGCGCGGGCATGCCTCCTGCGGGCGGATCGTCGATCAGTAGTCGGATTTGGCGCCCTGTGGACGCCAATCAGTGATCGGATTTAGCTTTGGTTCCGGTGCTCCCTCGTTTCGAGTGCACAACCGCGGGTCGAGAACGCCGCACTGATCGCCTTCTATCAAATCGACACCGGTTCCAGGCTCCTGAAGGAGCAAGCGGCGATCACAAGAGGGAGGCAAGCCGCGACGACCTACGCCAAGGGAAGCCAAATCTTGAAGCAGGCCCCGCCCATCTTGCTGGTCTCGAAATCGAGGCGTCCGCGGTGCCGCTCGACGATCACGCGCTGGGCCACGCTGAGGCCTTGGCCCATACCGCTGCCGAGCTCCTTGGTGGTGAAGAAGGGTTCGAACACCTGCTCGCGAATGCTGGGATCGACACCGGGACCGTTGTCCGAAAAGCTGATTTCTACGCCACCCTTCCGAGAGCGCGTCGTGATGAGGATCTTGCTCGCACGGCGCCCACCTCCGAATGCTCCACGCGAGGCCTCGGCGCAGTTGACGAGGATGCTGAGGAAAGCCTGTTTGATTTCGGTAACGGCACAGACGACGAGGGGCAGCTCGTGCTCCAGCTCGACGGCGACCTCCGCGTCGTGCGGGAACTCCTGACGCGTCACGGCTATCGTGTTTTCAACGGCTCTGTTCAGGTCCGCCGGGGCGCGCACGTGACGCTCGGGACCGGCGAACTCCTTGAGCTCCGACACCACGCCGGCTATCTTCTGAATACCGTTCAGACTCTGCCCGAGCGCTTGCGGGACCTCATTGAGAATGAAGTCGAGCCGCCGCTCCTCCCAGCCGACGCGGAGCAATTCCCGAGCCTGCTCGGCGCCCGCGGTCTCGGAGCCGGCCCAGTCACGCAGTTGTTCGAGCAGCTGCCGCGATTGCGCGAAAGCCTTGCTCATGAAATGCAGGTTGTCTCCAATGTACTGCGCCGGCGTGTTGATCTCGTGAGCCAATCCGGCTGCCAGGTTTCCGAGACCATGCAACTTGGCGGCATGGAGCAAGCGCGCCTGGGTCGCCAAATTCTCTTGAATCGCGTTCTTGAGGCTCAGCTGAGCGCTCACTCTAGCCAGCAGTTCTTCGGGAGCCGCCGGCTTCGTGACGTAATCGTTGGCTCCGGCACGAAACGCGAGCACCTTCTCTTGCGTGCCCTGCCTGGCCGTAAGCATGAGGATCGGCAGCTCCAGAGAGGACCATTTCTTGCGTAGAATCTGGACTGTCTGCAAACCATTCAACACCGGCATTTCGTGATCGCACAGCACCAGATCTGGCCGACACTTCTCGACCGCGCTCACTGCCTCGGCCCCGTTCGTTGCCTCGCAAGACTCAATGCCCTCGAGGCGTCCGAGCGTCTGAGCGATGTCGCTCCGGCTGGCGGCAGAGTCGTCCGCGATCAAGACGCGGCTAACCAGCGTTCCTCTGGAGCTGAGCGGTGAGCTCGGAATCGGTGCATGCATCGGCGGCCGGTTTTCGCCATTGTGGAACGGCCGGAGGCGCGCTCAGCATAAGCATTGGCGCTCAGGTGCGCATTGGGCTGCGCCCGGCGCACCTGAGCGCTGACCTCGATCGACCACGCGTCGTGGCGCCTCAGCGGCCGTTGGGACTCTTCGGGTCGGTTTGACGGGCGCCTCTGGCTGGAGCGCATTAAGCAAGAGCGGCAGCGGTCGTTTCTACGGTTAGAGTGAAGCGGGTTCTGTTCGTCGATGGCGAAGAGCGCATCCTGCAGGGTCTTGCGCGAGTTCTCTCACATTTTTCCATGGCGCAGGAAGTCGAGGCGTGGAGCTCACTACCGCGGGTAAGAGCTTTGAAAGCAAGCACGACCGATGGATAGCTCGTCGCTGCGCAGGGTGCTTTGTGTGGACGATGAGCCCCACGTGCTGTCGGGTCTCTCGCGCACGCTGGGAATGGCATTCGACGTCCATACGGCGGCTAGCGGCAAAGAGGGCCTGACGTCGCTGGATGCGGCTGGCCCCTTCGCCGTCGTGATCTCGGACATGCGCATGCCCGGTATGAATGGCGCCGAGTTCCTCAAGGCCGTTCGACAACAGGCCCCCGACACCGTTCGGCTCCTACTCACCGGTCAGGCGGACCTGGATAGCGCGATTGAGGTCGTGAACAGCGCCCAGGTGTTTCGCTTCTTGACCAAGCCCTGTACCGCCGACGTGCTGCTCCAAACCGTCCAGTCCGCCAGTGAGCACTTCCGCTTGCTGATGGCGGAGCAAGAACTGCTGCAGAAAACGCTGTACGAATCCGTCGGCGTCTTGACCGAAGTGTTGAGCCTGGTGACGCCGATCGCCTTCTCTCGCTCACTGAGACTGAAGCGGTTCGTATCCCACGTTGCCCGACACCTGAAACTTCCCGACGTCTGGCAGTACGAGCTGGCAGCGATGCTCTCACACATAGGTTGCGTCGCACTGGCCCCTGACCTGGTACAAAAGGCCCATTTTCACGGACAATTGAGCGAGTCCGAAAGGGCAACCTACGCGAGCCACGCGGGTGTCGCCGAAAGCCTCATCGGCCGGATCCCGCGTCTGGGCGATGTAGCCCGAATGATCGGCGAGGGGCTGAAAGCGACTCATGCCCACAGCATCGAAGACGTGGCACTCGAATCTGGCGACCCCAAACGAATCGGCGCCACCCTGCTCAGGATGGCGCTGTGGCTGGACGATCTGTCGAACCTGAAAGGCTCCACCCAGGCGGCCGCAGCGGTCATTCGCGTGAAGCTGCGCAAGAGTGCGCCGCGCATCGCGGACGCCCTGCGCACACTCGAGCACGACAGCCGCGAGATGCGCGCGGCGAGCCTGGAGTGCGAGGCGCTAGCCCCAGGAATGCTGATCAACGCCGACGTCTACGACAAGAACGGTGTACTCCTCGTCTCCAAGGGGCACGAGGTGACGGCGACGCTGGTCAAAAGACTGCAAGGGATGGCGGAGGCCGGAATCGTCGACGGTCGGGTAGCGGTGAGGACCGACACAATTCGAAACAATCAGCGCGCGGGCCAAGACGCCTGAGCACAAACTGGCGGATTCCGCCAGCTCGCACGTGCAGCATCGGCTTGACAGCATCCCGATGCGCTGACGAGACTGCACTCGGGGTTTTTCCCTTTTGACCCGAGGAAATCGCTACAAGGAAACGAGCGTGGAACGCGTCTTGCTGGTTGACGATGAGCCCCAGGTTCTCGTGGCGCTCGAGGATTTGCTGAGCGACGAATTCATTGTCCTGAAAACAGAATCTCCCGAACGAGCGTTGGACCTGGTCGAACGAGATCAGGATATCGCGGTCGTCATCAGCGATGAGCGAATGCCCAGGATGCCGGGCGGTGAGCTGTTCGCGAGAATTCGCGACTCGTCGAATGCGAGACGCATTTTGGTCACGGGCTTCGCCGACTTGTCCGCGGTGATCCGCGCCGTCAATGACGGGAAGATCTTCGCCTACGTGACCAAACCCTGGGACAGCCATGATCTGAAGCAGAAAGTGCATCAGGCTGCCGATCAGTTTCGACTCGTTCAAGAGGTCACCAGCGAACACAAGTTGCTTCAGGACTTGATGAACAACACACCCGACGGCATCTACTTCAAGGATCGCCAACTGAGGATTCGAGGTGCAAACGGCTCGTTCGCGCGGTTGCTGGGCCTCGAAAGCAGTGAAGCGTTGGTCGGCAAAACCATCGAGGACATCAAGCCCGACTTGCCCCACCTGGCCGCGACACGTCAGGAAGAAGAGGCTATTTTGGCCTCGGGCAAGGCGTCCATCGACGTGGTGCGCGACCACTCACAACCCGATCGCAAGCGTTGGATCTCCGAGAGCAAGGCCCCCATCCGCGGCAGTGAATCGGAAGTGGTGGGCATCGTGGGTATTGCCCGCGACGTCACCGAGCGCGTGTTGATGGAGGAAACGCTGCGCGAGAGCGAGGCACGCCTCAGCCAGCAGTCCGGCGTGTTGAACACGATCTTGAACAGCATGCGTGAGGCAGTGGTCGCTGCCAACGCCCAAGGCGAGTTCGTCCTGTTCAATCGACAGGCCGAAGCGCTGTTCGGAGGTCGGCCGGCGCGCGAGGGCGCCCTACAGTGGGCGCAAGCGCAAGAGGTGAGCCTAGCGAATGAAGCCGTGCGCCTCGAGCACGACCAAAATCCGCTGGTTCAGGCGATGTTGGGCACACACACCAAAGAAACGGAGGTCTGCATCCGCAACGCACAGCCGGCGGGTGCCACGTTGGCAGTGACGGGTACGCCGCTCAGAGACGAGCAAGGCAGGCTGATCGGCGGCTTGGCCTTGTTGCGCGACGTCACGCAGCAGCGCTTGCTCGAGCGACAGCTGGCGCAGGCGCAAAAGATGGAGGCCATTGGCCGGCTTGCCGGCGGCGTCGCCCACGATTTCAACAACCTGCTGTCGGTGATCATGAGCTACACCGATTTCGTACAACGTAGCCTACCGGAGGGCGACGAAAGGCGCGACGACCTCAACGAAGTCTTGGCCGCCACCCAGCGCGCCAGCGTGCTCACGCGCCAGCTCCTGGCCATCAGCCGGCAAAAAGCCATCAACCACCAGGTGCTGCAACTCAACGACATCGTTTCGACTGTCGAGAAGATGCTGCAGCGAGTGATCGGAGAAGACATTGCGCTGGCAACCAAGCTCTCCGCAGAGTTGCCCCTGATCAAAGCCGACGCAGGGCAGCTGGAACAGGTGCTCTTGAACCTGACGGTCAATGCTCGAGATGCCATGCCCAAAGGCGGCAAGCTCACCTTTGCTACCGAAAGCATTCGCGTGGACGCGGGACACCCAGCCACTTTCGCCGGAGTGCCGCAGGGTCGCTACGCGATGCTGAGCGTCAGAGACACGGGCGTTGGCATGAGCCAAGAGACCCTCGGGCGTATTTTCGAACCATTTTTCACCACCAAAGAGGTGGGCAAGGGCACGGGCCTCGGGCTTGCCACGGTGTATGGCATCGTTCAACAGTGCGGAGGCTATCTGAACGTCGAGAGTGCCTTGGGCAAAGGCACTTGCTTCGAGATCTATTTCCCCGTCATGCACGGTAGCATCGCGCCTGCCGTGTCCGGCAAGAGCCAGAGCAAGATACCCCGGTCCACGACGGCTGCCACAGTGCTTTTGGTCGAGGACGATGACTCGGTCCGAACCGTGAGCAGCCGTATCTTGACGGCACGTGGACACACGGTGCACCAGGTGAAATTGCCCAGCGAAGCCGTACAGCTCTGCAAAGAACGTGGCGGCGATATCGACTTGTTGCTCACCGACGTCGTGTTGCCTCAGATGAGCGGCGTGGAGCTGGCGCAAACGCTGATGAGCGAATGTCCCCGCCTGCGAATCTTGTTCATGTCGGGGCACGCAGGTAGCGCCAGCGTCGACGAGCAGCAATTCGAGGTGGAAGTCGACTATATACAGAAGCCCTTTTCGCCGTACTCCTTGGCGGAGAAAGTGCGCGAGATCCTAGAGGCCCAGCCTTGAAATGATGGGTGCCAGCGAAGTTGCGGATCTGACCGCCCTGATCGTCGACGACAGCTTGACGGTTCGCATGGATCTGGCCGCGGCTTTCGAAAGCTCCGGCTTCGCCGCCGTTTGCTGTGCAACAGCCAGCGAAGCGCGTGCCATCTTGGGATCGCGCGACATCGATATCGTGATTCTCGACGTGATCTTGCCGGACGGGAGTGGACCCGACCTGCTTCGAGAAATACGCAGCAATTCTGCTCGGCATCTGCCCGTGCTGATGCTCTCCAGCGAAGCGGAGGTTCGCGATCGCATCGTTGGTCTCGCGGCGGGCGCCGACGAATACGTCGGCAAGCCGTACGACGCCGCATACATCATCTCGAAATCCCGCGCATTGCTACGCGCTCGTCACACGAGCCCGGCGCCGGCTCCGATCCTGTTGGTCGATGACAGCCTGACCTCGCGCCAACAACTCGGCACGGCCCTCAAGGCGCAGGGCTTTCGCGTGATCGCGACCACTTCCGCGGAGGATGCCCTGATGCTTGCCTCCAGCGAGATGCCTGCTGCGATCATCGTCGACAGCCTGCTCCCCGGCATGGATGGACCCACATTGATTCGCCGCACCAAGCTGGATGCCGCGCTGCGCCTGGTGCCTTGCATTCTGCTCACCGCGGCCTCGGACGCGGGAGCGGAGCTCCGAGCTCTCGATGCCGGTGCAGATGTTTTCGTGCGCAAGGACGAGGACACCTCGGTCGTGCTCGCCAAGCTGCGTGCGCTGCTCAGACGCGCGCCAGAGCTCGGCCGAGAACTGCAGCTAGCCAGCCTGGCTGCCGGCAAGAAGATCCTCGCCGTGGACAACAGCGTGAAGTTCCGCGAAGAGCTCGTGGACGCTCTACGCGGTGAAGGCTACGACGTGATTCAAGCTAGAAATGGGGAGGAGGCGATAGAGCTCGTCGCAATACAACCGGTCGATTGCGTGTTGTTGGACATGGACATGCCGGGGCTGAGCGGCGAAGAAACCTGCCGCAGGCTGAAAGAATCGCCGGTTGCGCGTGATATTCCGGTGCTGCTGCTCACCGCACTCGAAGACAGCCAGGCGGTGCTGGCTGGGCTTGCTTCGGGTGCGGACGATTTCATACAAAAATCGGCAGGGTTCGAGGTACTCAAGGCGCGCCTACGTGCCCAGCTGCGCCGCCGCCAGATCGAAGACGAGACACGCAAGGTGCGGGAACGCCTGCTGCAGAGCGAGCACGAGGCGGCCCAGGCCCGCGCGAGCCACGAGCTGGCGGAGACACGAGCTCGGTTGGTGGAGGAACTGCAGCGCAAGAATCAAGAGTTGGAAGAGCTGGCAAGGGCCAAGGTGCAGCTTGCCGAAGGAGTGCAACGAGCACACGTCGAGCTCGAGAATGCCTATCGTGAGCTTCAGGCGACACAAGCCAAGCTGATTCAGTCGGCCAAGATGGCATCTCTGGGTGAGCTCGTCGCCGGCGTTGCGCACGAGATCAACAATCCGCTGGCATTCGTGATCAGTCATCTGGCCACCGTCGTTGACCGCTTGAACAAACTGCGCCCGGGCCTGGACCCCTCCGCGACGGGCCATTGGGAGCTGGCCAAGACTCGCGCGAACGAAATGAACGACGGGTTGGCCCGCATCAAAGAGCTGGTCTTGAAGCTCCGAACGTTTTCCAGACTAGACGAGGGCGAATACAAAGCGATCAGCATGCAGGAATGCGTGGACGCGGTGTTGACGATTCAGCAGCATCGCTTTGGCGAACGCATCACTGCGAGCACCCACATCGAGCAGCCGGACATCGTCAGTTGCTACCCGAGCCTGATCAGTCAGGCGGTCATGAACCTCGTATCCAATGCCATAGACGCCATTACCGGAGAGGGGGCAATTCGCATTTTCGCGGGCGACCGTGGGAGCTGCTATGAAATTGCCGTCGAAGATACGGGAACCGGTATTCCAATGGACTTGCGCGAGCGGGTCATCGAACCGTTCTTCACGACGAAACCGGTCGGCAGCGGCACGGGCTTGGGGCTGGCGATCACCTATTCCATCGTTCAGAAGCACGGCGGTACGTTCGAGCTCAAGGACGCCGAGGGTGGCGGGACGCGCGCAGTCATCCGATTCCCTCGTCGAACCGCCGACGCAGGGGCTGAGTGATGCCTGCTTTCGAGGGGCCGGGATCATGAGACAGGCGCTGCTCCTGGTAACCGTTGCAGGCCGACTGTGTGGCTTGCCTGTCGAACACGTGCGGGAAACCATGCGCCCGCTGCCGCTCGAGACGCTCAGCCACGCGCCACGCTTCGTGGCCGGCGTGTCCATCGTGCGTGGCGAGCCCACGCCCGTGGTCGATCTGGCGCTGTTGTTCGACGACGGCAAAGCCAGCAAGCCGACACGCCTCGTCACGCTGCGTTTGAACGAGTCGCGCTGTGTGGGTGTTCTGGTCGAACGAGTGTTGAGGGTCCACTACCTCGAACACGAGCAGTCGGCCACATTGCCGCGCTTGCTCGATGCCGCCGCGACCGAGCTGGTGCAAAAGCTGTCGGAGCTCGACGGTGAACTGCTTTGGGTACTCCAGGCAGGGCCCCACTTGCCGGACAGCGTGTGGAACGCGCTCGCGAGCCACGAGGTAGCCCCGTGAAATTCGCTGCTTCAGCCACGCAGCTGGAGCGTTTTCGGAGCGCTGTCGCGTGCACGCTGGGCTTGCGCATCGACCCCGATAGGCTGCCGGTGCTCGCCGAGCTACTCGAGGCACGGCGAGAGACGGGTGCCGGCGCGCTCCCGGCGTTCGACGACCCGCGGGAGCTCAGGCAGCTGACACGCGCCCTCTGCGTGTCGGAGACCTACTTCATGCGCAACGCCGATCAGTTTCGGGCGCTGGCTGCTCTGTTGCTCGCCAGAGCGCAGAGTGGCGCGAGGCACGTGCGCCTGCTCTCTGCAGGTTGCTCGTCCGGTGAGGAAGCCTATTCGCTTGCGATTGTCTTGCGAGAGACGCTTCCGCACATCGACGATTGGAACGTTTCGATTCTGGCGGTCGATGTCAACGCGCATGCTCTGGAACGAGCCCGAGAGGCTCGCTACTCGCCGTGGTCCGTACGAGAAACGCCGAAGAGCTTACTGGAGAAGTACTTCACCAAGAGCGGCGCGCAATACAGGCTGAGCGACGCCGTGCGTTCCATGGTTCGGTTGGAGCACTGCAATCTCGCGGATAGCTCGAGCGCGCTCTGGCAGCCCGAGGCCTTCGATATCATCTTCTGTCGCAACGTATTGATGTACTTCACGCGAGACGCCATGCGAAGTGTCGTGGAGCACATGGCTCGAGCCCTGCCGCCAGGCGGCTATTTGTTTCTGGGCCACGCCGAAAACTTGCGGGGCGTCTCGCATTCTTTTCGATTGAAACACTCGCACGAAACCTTCTACTACGAGCGCAAGAGTGTGCTCGAGGTCTACGAGCCCGCGCAGACCGAACTCGAGCGCGAGGAGCCCGATGCGAGCGTCGCTTCCGACACAGCGCCGTGGTACGAAGCAATACAGCGCGCTTCGACGCGTATCGCACACCTTTCACACGAAGCGAGCGACGGCAAACGGGCCGACGCGCCGCGGAGCAGGCCGTCGGCCGATCCCTCGCGCATGGAGTCGCGCAGCTTGCTGGCCGAGGCCATGGCGCTCCTGGCGCAGGAGCGACCACAAGAGGCGCTGCTTCGTCTCGACAGCGCCGCGAGCGGGGATTCCGACATGGATGTGGAGTGGCTGTTGCTGCGAGCCGTACTCCTCGTGAACCAAGGCGATTCGGTCAACGCCGAAAGGGTGTGCGAAAAGCTCCTCAGGCTCGACGATCTGCACGCTGGCGCCCACTTCGTCCTGGCCCTGTGCCGCGAGCACGCCGGCGATCCGGACCAGGCGATCCACTACAGCCACATGGCTTGCTACCTCGATTCGGAGTTTGCGATGCCGCACTTGCAACTTGGACGGCTGGCGCGACGCGCTGGCGAGCTGCAAACCGCCCGCCGAGAGTTACGCGCCGCCAGAGCATTGCTGCCCTACGAAAGCCCAACCAAGCTCGTCCTATTCGGTGGTGGTTTCGATCGCCATGCGCTGATGCAGCTTTGCTCGGGCGAGCTCAAGGCCTGCGGAGAAGGCACATGATCCGAGCGCTCCAGGCAGTGGCGGAGTTGCGGCACGCCTTCGACGCATCCTTCGCGCGCCCACTCGCGACCGGTCAAGAAGAGCACGAAGAGCTCCTCTTGCTTCGCGTCAACCAGACCTTTCCATGCCTTCGAATCGCTCAGGTCGCCCTGATTTCGCGCTGCCCGCCATTGACTCCCCTGCCCTGCAGGCAGGCGGCGCTGGCGGGCTTGGCTGGTGTTCGGGGCAACGTGGTAGCGGCCTATCGACTAGCGTCCTTGATTGGGGAGGCTCCCTCCAAGACCGAGGGTTTGATGCTCACGGCCGCTGAGGACCGCACCGCGGCGTTCCTGTACGACGAGCTCGTGGGCTACGCGCGCGTACCGGTGAGCAGCATTCACACTAGCAGAGATTCCGCGCGCAGGGCTTCCGAGCTCGTGACAATCGGGGAACGAACACACTCGATCATCAGCATGCCAACGCTGCTGGAAAGCATTCGAACGAACGCGGGGCTCGAGCAGGAGCGAACCGTGCCTGGAGAAAAGGAGTGATCAGCATGAAGCGAACGTGGACCTTCGGACAGAAGCTGGGCGCAGGTTTCGCGCTCGTGGTGACGCTGGCTTTGGCCATGGCCATCCTGGGTTTTTATGCGATGCGCTCGGTGGTAGAGACAAAGGACCACGTCATCTACCAAATCGATCAAGATCTGATCGACGCCGAGCACCTGCGCACAGCCATGCATCGGGCGGTCGGCAGCTCGCGAGGCTACCTGCTGGCCAAAGATCAGGGCTTTCTCCAGTCGATGCGCGAAGCCAACCAAGACTTCGATACTACGCTGGAGCGCATTGCCAAGCGCGCCGCCACCTCCGAATTTGGCGATATGATCGCCAAGGTTGCCGAAGCCAAACGAGCTCACGAGCAAGCGACGGAACGAGTCGTTGCAGAGCGCCGCGCAGACTCGGAGCTGGCGCACGTCGCGCAGAGCTTCGATCAGCATGTGATACCGACGTTCGACGCGCTGGAGCAAGCGGTAAAAAGCTTTGCGAAAGCCACGGAACGGCAGCGAGAGCACGATCGACAGCAAGCCGCGGAGGTTGCGGCGAACGCGAATATGACCCTGCTGTCGGTAGCCGGTGGCACGCTGCTGATTGCCATTGTCGTCGCCATCTTGCTGACGCGCGGCCTCACGCTTCAAATTGGATCATCCATTCAGCATATTCGTAGCTCTTCTAGCGAGCTGCAGGCAGCTGCCACCCAACAAGCCAGCGGCGCCAAGGAGCAAGCTACGGCCATGAACGAGATCTCGACCACCATTGGAGAGCTGCTCGCCACCTCGCGCCAGATCGCCGAGAGCGGGCAGCACGTCGCCAAAATGGCCGCGGACAGTGCGAGGCGCGCCGAAGACGGTCAGCAGGCGGTCACCAAGGCTCATGAATCCGTCGGTAGTATCAAGCGAGAGGTCGACACCATTGTCCAGCACATGCTCGACCTCGGCCGGAAATCTCAGCAAATCGGCGGCATCCTCGAGATCATCAATGAGCTCGCCGAGCAGACGAACATCTTGGCTATCAACGCTACCATCGAGGCATCGGGCGCCGGCGAAGCGGGCCGTCGCTTTTCGGTGGTGGGCGAAGAAATCCGTAAGCTCGCGGATCGCGTGGGTGGTTCGACCAAGGAGATACGTGGCTTGATCGAAGAGATTAGAGCGGCCGTCAACGCCAGCGTCATGGCTACCGAAACGGGTTCCAAAACCGTCGAAGCCGGTGCGCAGCGCTTTCAGGAGCTGCAATCAGTGTTCTCGCGCATCGGGGAAATCGTCGCCTCGACGATGCAGGCAGGCAAGGAGATCGAGCTCTCTACTAAACAGCAAACCACCGCCGTAGAACAAGTCAACGTGGCCATTTCCAGCGTCGCCCAGACGACCAAGGAAACCGAGTCCAGCTCGAGTCAAACGCTACAGACCGCCTCTCAACTCGCCACGCTGTCTCATGATCTCGCTCGCTTGATCCATGCACAGCCCGGTTGATCATGCCTGCCGACCCCTACCGTTACTTCCGCATCGAAGCAGAGGAGCTACTCGAGGGGCTCGGCGAAGGTCTGCTCGCCCTCGAAAAGGGAGCTGACCCGCAACTGCTCAAGCGGCTGCTGCGCTACGCGCATACCTTCAAGGGCGCTTCACGGGTCGTCAAGCAAACAGAGATCGGCGATCTTGCTCATCAAATCGAGGATTGGCTGACCGCCCATGCACAAAGTGGGCGCCCGGTGGATCGAGCCAGCGTCGACCATGCGCTCGAGCTATTGGATCGCATTCGGCGCCTTGTCGCCGGTTTGGCAATCCCACATCCGGCGAAAACCGTCAGCCAAGCACCCAAAGGCGAGCTTCTCGGAGGGGGCGCCGCCTCAAGTAGAGTGACTCCAAGCAGCGCGCCTGCGACGGAGCCAACCATTCGAATCGCCGTGCGCGAGCTGGATGCATTGCTCGAAAATGCGCTCGAGACGCGCATTGCGGCGGCAGCCTTGCAACGAGCAGCGGCGCTGCTGCCCGACATCAGCGCCGACGCACGCGAGCTCGCAAGATCCCTTCGAGGGAGAGGCCGCACCTCTAGCGCCGGATCGGAGCTGGTGGAGCAACTCGCTGAGCGAGTGGCCAGCACGCATCAGCGAATGGCCGAGCACCTGAACCAGATCTTCGTCGAGCTCAGCGAGCTGCACGGTACGGCTTCGAAGCTGCGCCTGGTGCCAGCCCGCATTTTGATTGCCGACCTGGAGCGGGTAACCCGAGACGCGGCCCGGGCGCTCGACAAGGCGGTAGAGATCCGCTGGTCCGGCGCGGAGACGCACGTGGACGCGCACGTATTGGCGGGGCTGCACAAGGCGTTGGTTCACGTCGTACGCAACAGCGTCGCGCACGGCATCGAAAGCCATGCCCAACGACTCGGCTCCGGCAAGCCCCAAGTCGGCGTCATCGACATCGCTTTCGAGCGGCGAGGGCATCGCGTCTTGGTGCGCTGCACCGACGATGGCCGCGGGCTCGACTTGGAGGCGATCAAAAGGGTCGTGGTGAGTCGCGGACTGATCAGCCCCGAACAGGCAACAACCATCGACCAAGTCGCGCTCGAAGAGCTCCTGCTCTCAGGGGGTGTATCGACCAGCCCTACCGTCACCGATGTGTCGGGACGCGGCGTCGGTCTCGAGGCCGTACGCCACGCCGTACAGGCCCTGAAGGGTGAGCTCAAGCTCCATAGCCGTGTGGGGCGCGGCACCACGGTAGAAATCTTGGTACCGTTGTCGTTGTCGGCGATGCCGGCTTTGGCGGTGCATTGCGAACGGACTACGGCGCTGATCCCTCTGGATAGCGTCCGGCAGGCTCTACGCGTCACACCATCGGACGTCGTCAGGCAAGAAGACGGCGAACGCGTCGTGGTGGGTGGACAAGTCATCCCGTTCCTGCCGTTGGCGCGGGCCCTAGACCGAAGCGACGCCAGGGCCTCCGAGTCACATAGCGCGGTGATTTTGGAAGCACAAGGGCAGCTGGCGGCGATTGGCGTCGACAAGTTGGGCGCTGCGCGCAGCGTCGTCGTGCGCGCTATTCCCGAACACGCCGATCTAAATCCCGTGGTGAGCGGGGCGGCATTCAACGACGAGGGCAACATCGACCTGGTGCTTGCTCCACCCGCGCTCATACGCGCCGCCATGGATGCGGAGCCGCTCACACCTCCGGTGCAAGCCGAGCGGCCGCGTATCTTGGTGATCGATGATTCGCTCACCACGCGCATGCTCGAGCAAAGCATCCTAGAGGCTGCCGGCTACCAAGTGGACCTCGCCGTATCGGGAGAAGAAGGACTCGCGAAAGCCCGCACCACGCGCTACGGCTTGTTCATCGTGGACGTCGAGATGCCCGGTATGAGCGGGTTCGAGTTCGTCAGCACCGTGAAGGCGGACGCCGAGCTCGGGGCTACCCCCTGCATTCTGGTGACGTCGCGGGCAGCCGCGTCGGATAGGCGCCGCGGTAAGGAGGTCGGGGCGCGAGCATACATCGTCAAGAGCGAATTCAATCAGGCCGAGCTACTCGAGACAGTTGCGAGGTTTTTGGATGACTGATGAACCATTGCGAGTCGTGGTCGTCGAGGACTCCTTGACCATTCGCATGCACATCGTCGAAGTGCTGTCGGCCGCGCCCAACATCCAGGTCGTTGGCGACGCAGCGGACGGCAAGAGCGCCATCGAGCTCTGCCAGCAGCTCAGGCCGAGCGTGATCACGATGGACATGATGCTACCCGTCATGACCGGAGTCGCTGCGACGGAATACATCATGGCGTACTGCCCAACGCCGATTCTGATTGTTTCCGCCTCCACCAATCGGGGCGAACTGTTCCGTACGTACGACGCGCTGGCCGCCGGCGCCGTGGACGTGCTCGAGAAGCCTCGGGGAGATGAGTCCGACCAGACCTGGGACGACCGGTTGATCCAGGCGGTGCGTATGGTCGCGCGCATCCGGGTCATCACCCATCCCCGAGCTAGGCTCGCCTACGGCGGGCGGGCGCTCACCGCCTTACGCACCAGGCCGCCACCGGAAAAGGCCCCACCCATCGTCCGCGCACCCGAGGTGGTCGGGATCGGTACCTCCACGGGCGGCCCCGGAGCCTTGCTCACCATTTTGGCGAACTTGCCAGCGGGCTTTCCGCTGCCGATCCTCGTCGTGCAGCACATCTCCGAGCCCTTCGGCAGCGCCATGGCAGAGTGGCTCGACGCGCAGCTGAACCTCGAGGTCCGTTACGCCAAACACGGCGAGCTGCTGCCGCCCCCGAGCGAGTGCCGCGTTTTGATGGCGCCTCCTGGGCGGCACCTCGAGCTACAGGAGGGTAGGCTCTACCTCACGCATGCTCCGGAGCGTCACTCGTGCCGGCCGTCGGTCGATGTGCTCTTCGAATCGCTGGCCCGCGAAATGCCCGGCAAAGCACTAGGGTGCTTGCTCACGGGCATGGGACGCGACGGTGCGCGCGGACTTTTGGCCATGAAGCAGAGCGGTGGCATGACCTTGGCGCAGGACGAAACGAGCTCGATTGTTTTTGGCATGCCAGGCGAAGCCGTGAAGCTCGGTGCGGCAACACACGTGCTGCCTCTCTCCAGCATTGCTGCGTCTCTGGCGCGCTGGGCGGGCATGGATGGCTAGGCACTTCCGACCGGGTGGCGAAATCCGCCACTTTCGTTGCTGCGCGCCTGCCACGATTCAGTAGGCCCAGGTGCGATACTCGAACCAAATTCGGGATACTCTCGACCACCTTCGCGTCGCGCACCCTGGAAAAGTTCTGTTACATTGACGGGGCGGGCTCGTTTTGGCGCGCCCAGCACCAGGCCATGGATCTGGCCACTGGGGACCATGAGCGTTAGAGCCACAACTGGACACTTCACAGCATTGGTCGACACCGAAACAGCACCGGCAGAGAAGGCGAGCATTCTGATCGTCGACGATGAGCCGCAGGTATTGATCGCGCTCGAAGACATTCTCTCCGATCAGTTCATCGTGCACACCACGCGCTCGCCCGAGCAAGCGTTGAACCTCGCGGCCCAAGAACGAGACATCGCTGTCGTCATCAGCGATCAGCGCATGCCGAAGATGACCGGGGACGAGCTGTTGGGGCGCCTCTCTACCGAGTCGCAGGCCGAACGCATTTTGGTCACGGGCTACGCGGATTTGTCCGCCGTCATCAAGGCGGTCAACGACGGACGTATTTTTGCTTACATCACCAAGCCCTGGAACCCAGATGAGCTGCAACTCAAGGTGCAACAGGCGGCCGAACACTTCCGACTCGCCAAAGAGCTCGCACACGAACGGCAGCTGCTGCGCGACTTGATGGGCAACATGCCCGACGGGATCTACTTCAAAGATCCAGAACTGCGCTTTCTGAAGGTCAACGAGCCGCTCGAAAGAATGCTGTGCGGCAATGGCTCCGTAGACATGGTCGGCAGGCGCCTCACCGAGCTCGAATCCACGGCGCTCGATGCCGAAGCCACCGAAGAGGAGGAACGCCGCATCTTGGCCGACGGGATTCAAGTCGTCGACGATATAAGAGAATACAAGCGCGGCGACCGGCGCCAATGGTTTTCGGAGACAAAGGTGCGGATACGCAGTGCCACGGGAGCCGTGATCGGGCTCGTGGGCATCTCGCGCAATGTCAGCGATCGCATCGAGGCCGAGCAGGCCCGCGAACGCCAGCAACAACGCATTGCGCGACTGACCCGAATTCACGCGATGCTCAGCGGCGTCAACAGCGCCATCGTTCGAGCCGGAGAGCGCGACGCTCTACTGCGAGAGGCCTGCACCATCGCGGTCAGTGAAGGCCAACTCACCTTTGCCACGATTGTCGCCTACGACGAAACCAACGCATCCTGTCAGGTGGTGGCAGCGGTGGGACCGACGAATATACGCCTGACCTCGCGCACCTTGCGTCCGGGCGAGCCTGTCGAGCAGGGGCATTTGCTGTTCGACCGAGTGGCGCATTCTCGAGCGCCAGTCATTCTGAACGATGCCCAACGCGACCTCGATGGACCTCGGCTGCACGACGGGAGAGTCAGTCCCGGTGCGGTTGCGGCCTTTCCCCTGTTTGCAGCGGGAGAGCTGCGATACGTCTTCGCGCTGGCGTCCACTCAACCCGGATTCTTCGACAGCGACGAGGTGCGGCTTTTGACGGATCTTGCCGGAAACATCTCGTTCGCTCTCGATCATTTCGCGGCCAAAGACCGGCTGGACTTCTTGGCCTACTACGACGAGCTCACCGGGCTCGCCAACCAGCGCCTCTTGATGGACCGCCTAGCCCAACAAATCGCCACCTGCCGCAGCGTCGGTAAGAAGCTTGCCCTGGCCATGCTCGACATCGACCGCTTCCGGCAGGTCAACGAGACACTGGGGCGCGAAGGAGGCGATGAGCTATTGCGCCAAGTAGGGGCTCGCCTGAAGGCTCGCATCGGTGGCCAAGACTCGCTGGCACGCGTCGACGGCAATCGCTTCGCGGTGCTGGTGCCCTTGGTCGAAGACGAATCCGATGTCGCTTCCCTGGTCGAAGAGCTACTGGTGAAGATTCACAACGATAGCTTCCAGATCGGCGACATCGAAGTCCTCATCGCAGTGCGCTTCGGCATCTCGCTATTCCCGTCCGACGGAGAAACCGCCGAGACGCTCGTGTACAACGCGGAAGCCGCGCTCAAGAAGGCAAAGTCTCAGGGCCAGCGCTACGTGTTCTACGCCCCCACCATGAACGAGCGCGTCGCGGAGAAGCTGACGCTGGAAACCCGGCTCAGGCGAGCCCTGGAACATGAGGAATTCGTGCTGTATTACCAGCCGAAAGTCGAGCTCAGACGAGGCGCCATCGTAGGCTTGGAAGCTCTGATCCGCTGGCAGCCACCGGGTGAAAAGCTGGTACCGCCGGGCGTCTTCATTCCGGTGCTCGAGGAAACGGGGCTAATCGTGGATGTCGGCCGCTGGGTGCTGATGTCCGCAGCTGCCCAGTACACGAGCTGGGCGCGGGCGGGGCTCAATCCGCCCAGGGTTGCCGTCAACGTGTCGGCACTCCAGCTCGGGCAGCCCGACTTCTTGCGCTCCATCGAAGAGACGCTGGCCAGCTACGAGCTCGCGTCCCGGGGTATCGACTTGGAAATCACGGAAAGCGTATTCGTGGAGGACTTGGAAGGGAATGTGAGCAAGCTGACTGCAGCCCGCGAACACGGCTTGCAGGTAGCCATCGATGATTTTGGCACGGGGTATTCTTCCCTTGCCTATTTGAGTCGGCTGCCCATCGACATTCTCAAGATCGATCGTTCCTTCGTGACGCGCATGACCAAAAATCCCCACGATACGGCGCTAGTGACCACGGTCATTTCGCTCGCGCACTCCCTCGAGTGCAAGGTGGTGGCCGAAGGGGTCGAGCTGCCGGAACAAGCTCAACTGCTTCGCCTGCTCAGGTGTGACCAGATCCAGGGCTACTTGATTGGCAAACCGGCGCCCGCGGCTGAGATCACCGCATGTTTTGGCGAGCACCAAATGTACAAGTGGAGCCCGACCGCTGATCAGTGATACGGTCTCGCCGGAGGCATCTAGAGGCTGACGTGGCGGAGGAGAAGCGCAAACCCGAACAGCCACCCGGCTTTTTGCCGAGGCGGGGATCTGGAGGACCGCCCGGAGGATCGCAAAGCGACCCAAGCTGGCTGGAGCATCAGGCTCGCAAGACGACGCACCCGGAAATGCCGGCAGTCGAAGTCCCCTACCGCCCCTCTCTCCCATCGTGGGTCGACGCCGACGAACCTGAGCGCATTACCGAAGTCACCGAGCTGACGGAAAAACCTCGCGCGGCTCTGCGCACCGGCAAAAGTAGGCCAGTGATAGTCCGTCTAGACGGTGCTCGAGCCGGCGAGCTCCATGCGCTCACCACCGAGTCGCTCACCTTGGGCAGGCACGCCACCAACCAACTGCGCATCGAAGATCCGGGCATCAGTCGCTTTCATGCGCGTTTCTTCGTGCGAGATGGCGCATTCTTCGTCGAAGATCTCGGCTCCAGAAACGGAACGTTCGTGGCGGGCAAGCGCCAACGAGTCGCAGAGCTCCACGACGGAGACATCGTCCAGGTCGGTCCTCGCGTGAGCTTGAGATTTTCATTGCTCGACGAGCATCAAGAACAGCTCATGCGCCAGCTCTACGAGTCGAGCACCATCGACGGGTTGACCGGCATTCACAACAGAAAGCATTTCGAAGAGCGGCTCCGGAGCGAGGTCGCCTTCGCGCAGCGGCACTCGACCAACCTGGCATTGATTCTGTTGGATATCGATCATTTCAAAAGCGTGAACGACCGCTTTGGACACACCGCCGGCGACGAGGTGCTGCGGCAGGTCGCGCGCAGCGTCCAGCAGCGTTTACGGGTCGAAGACGTCTTCGGGCGCTTCGGCGGCGAAGAATTCGCCATCGTGCTCCGGGGAGTCAGCCGAGAAGGTGCAGCGCGACTCGCGGAACGCCTGCGCGCCACGGTCGCCGCAGTCCCGTACGTGCACGGGGGGCAACCCATCGCTGTCACCATCAGCGCCGGCTGCGCTGCCCTGTCCTGTACCGCCGAGCCCACGGCTTCTGCACTCATCGAGATCGCCGATGAGCGCCTGTACCGCGCCAAGAGGTCCGGCCGCAACCGAGTCGTCGCTACGGGCTGAAGCAAAGCCGGCCGCGCGGCGAGTCACGCTCGTTCGCAGCTTCGAGCTCGACCTCCTTGCGCCCACAACGCCGGCTTGGGCGTCGCCATGTTCACCGCTCGGCGTGGCCTTCCGAATCAGCTCGCCCGCGATCCACTCGTGGAAACGCTCGGCTTCCGGTATCGCCCAGAACTCGTCGAGACTTGCCGGGGCGGCGTAGCGCCTGAGTCATGCTCGAAAGCATGCGAGTCGCGATGTCGCCAGTCAAGTTCGTAGCCGGACGGGTCTGTTTCGAGGAAGGGGGCACGCAGGCAAGGGACGTTGGAGCCGCAGACTCGGGACTCGCCGTCTTCTAGACGGTGACCGAGCAGCCGCACTCGAACTCGAGCGGCTGCGGAGACACTTTGCGCGTCGTGCGATCACGACGCGCATGAAGAACCAACAGACTCGTGGGATCGAACACGACGACATCGTTCACGCCCTGCGATAGATAAAAGGGCGGACCGATTTCTAGGTCCTTCGCCTCATAGCCTCGACTCACGACCTCGATGACGGCCGCCGGAACGAGTGTAATCGCGTCGTCCTGCTCGTCTGGTTCGCGGCAGAAGATGGCTATGTCCGGACGCTTCAGCGAACGGTCCGGGAAGTGGATGTACACGTCCGAGACATGCACGCACTCGCAACCGGCATCGGTAGCGCGCTGCGTTGCACGAATCGTAGCGCGGATGCGGTCGATCGCCTTCTGGTGGCGCCAAACTGGATGAGCCTCCCAGATGGGGAGCCCTCCGACTATTTCGAGGCGAATGCCTAGCTCCTCGGCGCGCAGGAAACGGGGGTCAATGGCCACGCAGAAAACCATAGCACATCTGCCGACTGCACCCAGCTTCACGGGAAGCACCTCGTAGCATCCGAATTTCTTCGCCGTGTAAAGGCACCGGCTCCCGTCCCCCGCTTGGGGCACTGATCGCGGGTGCCGCCAACTCCGTCCTAGTCTAGGCAGCGCTCCTTGGTACGCGCGAATAGTCTTCAGGGTCTATCTGTCCATGCTTTCGCGCTCAAATTTGCCTACTTAGGATCGAAACATCCACAAGTGCGACAAAGTTTAGGGGGGTTCCTTCCGTTAGATAGCACCGATTACCAGTGACTATCTGTAGCTTGCCATGACTCCCAGGGTCCCGTATGCTCCGGGTGCCATGAACACTCCACGAAAACAGCCTACCTTGGAGGAGCGCCTGCGCCGCATCATGCTCGAAGGCGGATTTCGTAGTATCCGAGGTCTAGCGGAAGGGTGCG
>CBFGRJ010000102.1:0-20475 GCA_965651135.1 uncultured Myxococcales bacterium | reverse complement strand
GTCCCGCGCAGCAGGGCTCGCCCGCCACGCCGCAGTCCTCACCGCCGCCCGGAGGACCCCCTGCCCCACCACCCGCGGCTCCATCCGAGGTTTCACCGCCCTCGCCGCCGCCACCCGCCATGCCGCCGGCACCCGTCGGGGCGCCACCCGCACCAGTCGAGCTCGTGGCGTTGCCCGTCGAGGTTCCAGTGTTGCTGGTCGTAGCGTTGGTCCCAGCGGTCGACGTAGACGTGGAGGTGGACGGAGTGCCGGTGGTACCGGTCGTCGACTTGGAGCCGCCCCCGTCGTCATCCCCGCCGCAGGCGGTAGCCAGCGACGTGCCTACCAAGAACAAGGCGGGAACCAAAAAGAGGGCTTGCTGCGGATGCGACCGACGGCGTCCCCTGGACTGATGGATTGGACGACTCTTCATGCTATAACTCCAAGCGTGGGGTGAGCGGGGTGATTAACGCAGATCCACCCACGGCTGAACAGTCACCAGGACGCTTATTTGCCAGGCAGCCGCCGAGGCTCTTTGCGTTTTCTGCCGCGGTATGAGCGGCCGATACGAGTGGAATCGCTACCTTACTGAATGGGTGGCGCATCCACGCGCTCGCAGCCCACGTTGAAGAACAGTTTTGCCCCGGCCGCAGTCACGGTCTCGCAGGTGGCGTCGCACAGGGTGATGTTCCGGCCGGTCGCCGTGTCTTCGTAGTACCACGTCCCGGCCCCCTGGCAGTCGTCGTCCGAAGGGACATAGGCGGTCTGGATGGTTTGACCGCCTGCGTCGCAGATCCCCAGGTTCACGAAGTCGTAGTTGAGCACGCTACCATCCGTGGGTTGGGGAACTGGCAAGCTACACGGAATCGCTGCATCCGCCCGAATGGCATTGAGCGCCTCGAGCACCGATCCGGTCACGTCACCGCCGTCCACTAGGTAGGCCCGCTCGGTGCCGCCCCCGTCGGCAATTTCATTGAGATTGTCCAGAGCCTGACCCACGCCGAGCACGTAGGTGGCGATGCCGGGATCGCCATTCAGACAATCCTCGGCCACCCGTCGTGCACCTTCGACCGAAGGGTTACAGTTGCTTTGCGGCGTTTCCGGCACGCCGTCGGTGACCAGCAAAATGATCTTCTTACTGTTCGGCCGCTGCTGGTGATACGAGGTGAGATAGTTGCACGCGCCCTCGATGGCCATGTCGGTCGGCGTTTCGCCCGTGGGGGTAACGGCATTCAGCGCCGCAGAAACCAAAGCCGCGTTGCCGGGGAGCGGCGCAATGTCCACCGCCGCCCGAGAATAGTCAGCGGGATCGCACGACGTTTCTCCAACCTCGAAATAGCCAAAGAACCCGATGCCCACGCCGATGCCCGCGCTGGCGGGATCGGCAAGGAACTGATCCACGGCGGCTCGCACCGGGTCGATGCGAGGATTCGGCCCCCCCATGCAGCATTGCCCAGGACCCCCTTGAGAGATCGGGCACGACATCGAGCACGATTGATCGAACATGATGAAGATATCCAGCGGGATATTCTCTCCTTCGTAGGCATTGCCGACGCAGCCTTCGTCATCGGGAGCAGGCTGGCAGCCGTCCGCGTTGCCCCCGCCAGGACCTCCCGAAGTACTCGACCCACTACCGCTCGCATTGGCGCCGCTGGTCGTGATGATCACGCCGCTGTTGGTGCCCACGCCGCTGTTGCCGGTGCCCCCGGTGTCATCGTCGTCCTTACTTGAGCCGCCACACGCGGCGAACATGAACAGGGTGGCACCCACGGATAAGAAATGGCGATGGATCATGTTTGGATTCCTCTTTCAGGACGGCGCCGCCAAGGGTCCGATCGCCAAACGAGAGCGATCGCGATCAAGCGTGCGGCATCAAGCGAACGTGCGAACCAATCTTGTAACCGAAGACTCGATAGACAGGTCGTTGCAGGGGGAGATGAACTACCCCACTACTAGTGCCACCAAGCGTTCAATGCGGCTCGAAGCGCGCCAGCAGACGATGGAAACTACTTTTCCCCACAGCCAGCTCCAACGACTTTGGATACGGCAGCGCACAAATGGACAACAGGGTACGCGGCGATGCGGAAGCAGGCCGGAGCTGAGCGCAACCTTCGTGAAGCATCACAACTATGTCGTGACGCTGTAGAAAATCGCCGCGCCAGCACGAATTATGCTGGCGCAGGTCAGTCGCGCGCTGGTCCGTGCGGAGCCCGGACTGTAGTATTGCGGGCAGTCTGCCCGCTTGCCGGCGGCCTGTCGGTGAGCGCAGCACCCTGAGCCTACGATGCGACGCTTACCCTTACTTCGAACCCTGATCGGCGCTGGACTGTGTGGAGTGCTCCTCGTCAACTGCAGCGCGGCACAAGACCCCCCCGAAGGCCGCGCGCCTCAGACGCCTAGCAACGACAGCACTGCGCAGGGCGACACCGGCTCGACCGACGGCAGCCAGGCAGCCACCTCGGGCGCTACCAGCGCGGGCTCTGGCGCCGATGGGTCGGGCGGAGCCAGCAGCGCCTCGGCGACCGCCGCTGCCGCGGGCGGGGCCGCGAGCGTCGCGAGCACTACCGGGCCTTTGTTCGTCGGTGGGGTGGGCGGCACCTTCGTGGGCACTCGCGACCAAGGCGGACCCATGGACGCTTGCCAGGGCCTCGCCATCGAGTTCACCCCCGACATTCCCACGGTGTTCATCCTGGTCGATCGCTCCACGAGCATGTGGGACAACATGTATTGGGATCCGCTGCGTGAAGGCGTGCTCGAAGTCGTGGAGAGGTTGCACCTCGACGTTCGCTTCGGCTTCGGCACGTTCACCGGTGTGGGCAACACGTGCCCTCTGGATCTGCAGCACGTCGGCGTGATCGATCGCAACAACTACGACGCCATCGCCGCGTTTTACGAGCCCATTGGCCACCCTAACGCAGCTACCGACACGCCCACTCCGGCTGCTCTGCAGCGCGCGCGAGAGCTCTTGGAAGAGGACAACCTGACCTTTCCCGGTCCGAAGTTCATCATGCTGGTGACCGATGGCAACCCGGACTACTGCGACAACGGACAAGTGGAGTGTCGCGCCGACACCACCGTTCGCGTTCTGCAGGACGCCTACGCGGAAGCCAATATCCGCACCTTCGTCGTAGGACTTCCCGACCCCGGGATCAACCAAGCGTGGTTGACGGCTTTCGCCAACGCCGGAGCTGGGCAGCCGGTGAGCGCAGCTCAAGATACTGAGTTTTGCAATGCGCTCCCCGCGGCCACGGCTGCGATCTTGCCCAACGTGCCCGCCGATCAATGGCCGCAAGGGACTTACGGCGACACCATGGGGCCCCTGACACCCTACACCGTCGATCCCGCTCAGCGCGATCAACTCGTCGAAGAGATCGCGGGAGTGATTGCAGGCGTCAAGAGCTGCGTCTTCGATCTGGAAGGCGAGTTGCAAATAGTAGAAGGCCGCGAGCAAGAGGGCTCGGTGGTGATTCAAACCATCAGCAATCCCACCGGCTCACCGCAACCTTACGATCCAAGCGGTGTGGACGGTTGGAAAGTGAACGACGGCACTCAAATCGAGCTCGTGGGTTCGAGCTGCGACGCATTGCGCGATCCCGAAACCATCGGCATCCAGTTCGGCTTTCCTTGCGAGATCATCATCCCCAAGTAGGCTGGCTTCGAACGCGGCGTCGCTCGCCTGCGCCGCAAAAACGTACCCGTTGTACCGAACGGGCGCGAACGTCCACCAGCACCACCCCGGCCACGCCATAGGCTATTTGATATTCCAGAAGCTGGCGGCGCGTCGGACCATGGCGAATGCTGGCTACCAGATCGCCGGTCTTGACCTCGGCGACGAAACGCTGGCCTGCGTAGCGCACCAGGTAGTCGGCTCGTAGCGTGATATCGTAGCGCCGCTCGTCCGTCAGCACGGGCCAGGCTTGTGTCGGCTGCTCCGCTTCGATGACATAGCCCCTCGCCTCGAGCAAAGCGACAGCCTGCTGTTCTCCCTTTCTGGCCAAGGCAGCTAGGCGCCGACGGCGAGCCGTGCGCCAGCGTGCCCGAATGGCTTCGACGAAAAGCAGGAGCAGAATCGCGAGCAGCAACGCGCTGAGCGCTAGCCCCCAGAGTTCGGTCGACATCATGGCGCGAAGGGTGCCACGAAAGCACCGGCGCTGACCCTGACATTGTTTGGCACCCTAGGTAAGGGCGATCACTGCGCTGCGAAGACGAAGGGCACATTCACGGTGGTTTGGCCATTCGACGCTGGGAACTGCCACCCCTGAACGCGTCGAGCAATGCAAGTCGCTAGCCCGCGATACCCGCGAGGATCACCGGAGGTCGTCACATTTTGAACGGAGCCGCTGCCCGACACAGTGATCGTCACGGCAACACGAGCCGAGGTTGGCGCATTGGCATCACGCGTGTCGAGCGCTGGTTGCCAACAGCTGCGTTTGACGCTTGGCGTATAGCGGCGAACCGTGCTCTGAACAGCAGCGGAGTCGAGAGGCTTGCCCGAGCTTGGACTATTCGCTTGGCTTCCAGAAGGTCCATTCGAAGGGCCTGCCGCCAAGCCCGATAGGCCCGAAAGGCCCTTGAGCCCGGTTTTCTGAGCGCTGTCGGGCGCCGCCGTTTTCCCAGGTTTCGCGTTGCTTGCCGTTTTGGTGGGTTGCTTGTCCTTTTGCTCCGACTCGTCGCTGCCCTCAGCCTTCGGCTCCTCGGGCGCAGGCGCCTTGTCGCGGGACTCGGTCTCGGTGGGCACCTTGACGTACTTGATGACTTCTTTCGTCTTTTCGGTGCCGCTGAAGACGACGAACCCCACGGTGAGCCCGAACAAGATGGCCACCACCATCGCAAAGATCTGAGGGACCGACAGCCCACCCTTACGCCTGAGCCCAGCCAACCGCTCGAGCTCGGCCTGATCTTCTGCGGAGCTCGACACCACGGTGGGCGCCGGCTCGACCACTGTGCGCGGGACCGTCGCCGCGACGACGGTTGCATCGGCCGAGAATGGCTCGATGGACGCCCGCGCGCTGGAGCTCCCCTCCTCCACGATCGCCACCAGCTCCGGGAAGGTACCGAGGGGCTTCCACTCCTCGAAACCGTCACGCCAGACCAGCGACTCCCGAGTCACCGCACCCGCGGCGGCCTTCGAACGCAATTCCGCCAACTTGATGGGACCCACCGGGACCCCGTTGATGCCCACGAACCACTCGTCGCCCGCCGCCGGGTCCAGATCGGCCTCCGGCACCTGAACGGCCGCCGTGAACGCGCCGGCCAAAGCGGAATCCGAAGCGGGAGGCGAGGTATCCCCGCGGGTCGTACCGATATCGGAAGGTCTCGACGCAGCGCTCGAGGTAGCGGCTGCCCCCTTGTTTGGCGTGAGCGCCTTGGCAGCAGCGGGCTCTGCGGCACCAGTCGCCGAAGCGCCGCCTTTGGACACCGGTTTGGCTTTGCCGGGTGCCGGGCTGACCGTACTGGCTGCTGGCGCCGCTTTGGGTGCCGAGGCAGTCGGTTTCCGCCCGGCACTGGCTGCGGCCGTAGCGGTTGGAGACTGGGCTTGTGAGGCCTTGGTTTCTTGTGCCTTCGAGCGCAGCGGCGTGTGGTTGGCGCCACCCGCGGCGGGCGCCGGTTTGGGACTCACACCGCTCGGCCTGGGTGGGGGTTTCAGAGCAGACGAGGGGCGCGGCGCCGCAAGGCCCGAACCGACCAGTGGGGGGCGCGGCGAGAGCGAGGTCGCGCTCGGACGAGAAGGCCGCGAAAGCACACCGCTCGGGCGAGGCGCCGGATTGGCTGCGCTCGCAGACGGCTTCGAGGGCGGCGCCGTTTCGGCGAGCTCGGCTCCCTGCTCGGTAATGCGGATGACGCGTGCGCATTTGCGGCACTTCATCCTTACCGCGTGACCGGCGACCTTTTCGTCGGCAATCTGATACTTTGCTTTGCAGCTCGGGCAGATGAACTTCATTCAGTGCGGGGCGAGGATCGTCCCAAAGGCGCTTGGGCGAAGGGTTCTGGGCAAGTGCCAGTTTACAGTTGGGTCAAAGTGGCCTCAAAGTAGGCTGAGCAGGTGCTGTTTGATCGATTGGCGGGTTTCCTCGTCGGGCGCAACGGTGAGCCCACGCTGCCACATCTCCACCGCTTTGTTACGGAAACCTGCTTTCTGATAAAGGATGGCCAGGTTCTTAACGGCTGGGAAGTGCCGGGAGTTGATCTCGACGGCCGTTTCCAACTCGCTGATAGCCTCGAAGACCTGCCCAGTTCTGCCGTACAAAAGGCCAAGATGGAAGTGTAGGCGGTAGGCCAGCGGGTCAATCGCTATCCCACGGCGCAAATGCCCGATCGCCTCTTCCAGTCGGCCGGCCTTATACGCCTCTACGCCCTCGTTCAGTGCCTTTTCAGCCTCGTCAGAAACCACCTCCGGGGCTTCCCGTTCGGGGCGTTCAGCAGCCAGGCAGCTTTCCACCGCAGTCAACACGTCCGCGATTTTGAAGGGCTTCTCGATGAAGTGGTCGACCCCGCAGCTCTGCTTGAGATCCTCCGCATAGCGCCAGCCCCGATAGACAGCGCTCACCATGATGATGGGGATCTGCCCATAGCGCTTGCTGCCTTTGATGCGGCGAGCGATATCGAAACCGTGCACCTCCGGCAGCATGGCGTCTAGCACGATCAAATCAGGGTTGTGCTCCTTCACCATCTGAAGCGCCGTTTTACCCTTCTCTGCTTCGTAGACGTGATAGCCGCGCCCGCTCAAGAGACGCTTGAGCATGCGACGAATATCGGCCTCGTCATCCACGACCAACACCGACTTCGCATCACTACTCACCGGCGTCGAGCCCTGTTCGACGTCTGGAAGCTCCGTAACGACGCTCAGCTCCTTCGAGATATCGCCGAACCCATCGTCCTCGAGCTCTTCGTGCGCGGCGCGATCGACGGCGTCATCCACGACGACTCCCGGGGTCGAGAGCGGCTGTTCAGAAGGCGCTTCGGAGCGCAACGCACCCGGCCGCAGCGCACCGGGCGGTGACAGGCTCCGCCCCGGCAACGGCTCTCCTTGCGCAGACAAGCCATGCCGTTCGAGCACCTCCGGGGGGCAGCGTTGCCCCACGTAGTAGGCCTCCCCGCGTGTCTTGCGCGAGTAAGCACTCTCGATCACGCGGCTGAGCGAGCTTTCGAGAGCGACGTACGGATACACTTTTTTCCCCGTCACGAACTCCAGTTCGTCAATCACCTTCTTCTCGCGTGGATTGGCCATCGCGATGAACAGGCGATCGTCGCGTGCGAGCACTGGTAATATCAGGTGTTTCTCGGCGATCTCGCGCGGCAGCAGATCGAGGTCTTCGAGGCGCAAGCAGAGCTGATCGAGATCGATGCCGGGGATCCCGTGCTGCTCGCTGAGGGCCTTCAATGCCGCAACTTCGGAAATCGTGCCTTGCTCCGCCAAACGCGATGCCAAGCGGCCACTTCCCTTCTCTGCTAAAGCGCTGTCCAGCTGCTCGGGGGTGAGTGCTCGCTGTCGCAGCAGGATTCGGCCGATTTGCTTCTTTCCGGTCATGAAAATGCCCGACCGTTCCACCATAGTCCGCGAGCGGCCTGGCACCAATGCTAATCGGGCAACACGCTCAGGTGCTGAGAAATTGGGCAGATCAGTGCCTGCACATGCCGCGGGTTCCGTGCGGCCGTCCGTCCACCACCCCCGTCTACGCTTCCCCACACGAGCGCTCGAGGCGCTGAAGCTCCTGGTCTCGCCACACCGCGAACGTTTTGGCGATGATGGCTTCACGCGCGCGCCGCATCAGGTCCAGATAGCTGTGTAGATTGTGCAGAGATAGCAAGCGATGCGCCAAGATTTCTCCCGCAACGTACAGGTGGCGGATGTAAGCACGCGTGTAACCGCCGCTACACACCGGGCAATCACACTCGCTGTCCAGCACGCGCTGATCGCTACGATAGCGAGAATTCTTGATGACCAGCTTGCCACTGCGCACAAAAGCCTGCCCATTGCGGGCGTTGCGCGTGGGCAACACGCAATCGAACATGTCGATCCCGAGGCTGATGGCGCGCACGATGTCGGCGCGGGTACCCACCCCCATGAGGTAGCGCGGGCGCGCTGGATCGAGGCCTGGGGCTACCTCCGCCAGTACGGCGTGCATGCGCTCCGGGGGCTCGCCCACGCTGAAGCCTCCCAGCGCCAACCCATCCAGCGGCAATCGTTCGAGCGTGCGGGCATGAGCGCGGCGTAGCTCCACCGATAACCCACCTTGTACGATGCCGAACAGGGCTTGGTTGGGTGCCTTCGCACTAACCGAGCGCTCGGCCCAACGCGTGGTCATGTCGACCGCATTCGACAACGCCTGCTGATCCACGCCGGCGGGAGGGCACACGTCGAGCTGCATCGCGATGTCCGATCCAAGCAGTCCCTGCACTCTCAGTGATTCTTCCGGCGACAGCACCCGAAGCGAGCCGTCCAAGTGAGAAGCAAAACGAAACCCTTCTTCGGTCAGCTTCGTTCGCTCGGAGAGCGAGAAAGCTTGATACCCACCCGAGTCGGTGGCGATGGCGTGCGGCCACTTGGAGAACTCGTGGAGACCACCATGCGCAGCCACCACCTCAGCGCCGGGACGCAGCCACAAGTGATAGGTGTTCATGATGACCATGCGCGCGCCGGCCGCGCTGACCTCGTTTGGAGCCAGCGCTTTGACGCTGGCTTGTGTGGCCACCGGCATGAAAAATGGAGTGGGCATGCTGCCATGAGGCGTAGACAAAACCCCGGCACGAGCGTTGCCGTCATTTCCGATCAGCTCAAGACGAACGACCATAGTACTCCGGAATCCACATGGCATCACCGTACGACAGAAACCGGTACTCGTGCGCCAATGCCGCCTGATAGGCCCGCATCGTCAAGTCATAGCCCGCAAACGCTGCCACCAGGGCCAATAAAGTACTCCTCGGCATGTGAAAGTTGGTGAGCAATGCGTCGACAATCCGAAAGTCGTAGCCAGGTTTGATGAACAGCCGGGTCGATCCGCTGAACGCCGAGAACCGCCCGGCTGGTTCCGCACGGGCCGCGCTCTCGAGAGCTCGAACCACGGTGGTTCCCACGGCCACTACGGGCCGACCCTGCTGCTTGGCGCGTGCGACTTGCGCCGCCAGCTGCTCCGAGACGACCACGCGCTCGGCATGCATCACGTGTTGTTCCAGATTTTCGGCCGTGACGGGTCGAAACGTACCGATCCCGACGTGCAGCGTCAGAAAACCAAGCTCGATACCGCGCGAGCTCAGCGTATCGAGCAGCTCTTTGGAAAAATGTAACCCGGCGGTGGGAGCGGCTACCGAGCCAAGCTCTCGAGCAAACACGGTTTGGTACCGTTCGTCGTCCATGTCATCCGGGTCGCGCTGAATGTACGGTGGCAGTGGCACCAACCCATCCTTGCGAAGCGCGGCTTCCTCGGGCAGGCCGCTCGCCATCTCGATCTCCAACGTGCCATCCTGACGCTTTCCGATAATCTCGACCGCAAGCTCACCAAAGACAGCCCGGTCTCCGACTCGCAGCGGTCGGTTGGCCTTGCCAATCGCGAGCCAGCGACCCTTCCCTTCGGCCTCCAGCAGCAATAGCTCGACTCGCCCGCTCGTCTCCGCGCGGTGCCCAATCAATCGCGCCTTTCTCACACGAGTTTGGTTCAGCACAATCAATGCATCTTGCGGCAAAAGCTGGGGCAGGTCGGCAATACTGCGATGCTCGAAACCGCCCGGGCGTAGCACCAGCAAACGGGCCTGCTCGCGCGCGCCGGCTGGGCGCTGCGCAATCAGCCGTTCGGGCAACTGGTAGTCGAAGAGCTCGGTGCGCACGGAGGCTGAGACCTACGCCTGATGTTTGCCACGCCACTGCACGGCATAGCTCAATCCCAACTTGAGAATGCGCTCGAGCAGCTCGGGATAGCTGTGCCCGTAGGCTTCGGCGCTTTCGGCGAAGTCTTCGCCGTACTTGAGATCGGGATTCGGATTGGCTTCGAGCACGTAAACCTCGCCCGTCTCGGACAGGCGCAGATCCATACGGGCATACCCGGTGATCCCCATGATTCGGTAGATTTGCTTGCACATTCTGCCAATGCGTCGCTCGAGTGCGGGATCGAGATCGCGAGCCCGGTGCGTCGTGATCTTGTTCCGCTTTTGAAACGCGACATCCCATTTGAGCTTTTCCGTCGCGATCGGCAGCGTCCCCTCGGGCAGGTGCTCGAACGGCAGTTCCCACACGGGGTAACTGATGAGCTTGCGATTGCCAATGACCCCAACGTAGAGCTCGCGGCCGTGAATGTACTCTTCGACGATGACGTCCACACCGTACGATTCACGCATGAACTCGATGCGCTCGCGCAAGCGCTGCTCGTTGTTTACGACCGACGCCTGGGTGATGCCCAGCGAAGCTTCTTCGGCCACCGATTTGACGACCAGGGGATACTGGAGCCCTTCAGGTGGCGTCAGCCGCTCTTTCAAACGGTAAACAGCGAACTTGGGCACCAAAATGCCGTAATGTGCCAGCAGCACCTTGGTGAGTGCCTTGTCGCGACACAGCGTAAGCCCTCGAGGGTTGCAGCCCGTGTATGGCTGTCGCAACAGCTCCAAATAGCTGACGACGTGCTGATCGTACTGCGCAATTCCGTGGAAGTGGACCAGCTGATTGCAAACTACGTGCGGCTTGATTTCGGCAATGGCATCGCGAATGACATGCACGTCATTGCCCACGGCAAGCTGATAGACATCGTGGCCGAGCTTCTGCAGACCGGCCAGCACGTCGTACTCGGTAGCCCACTCGTTGATTTCTTGCTCCGAGTACCCTTCGAGCGTTTCGGGTGGAACCAAATGTTCGTGCATCAAGACGAGCACGCGCCGCTTCTTCGTGGTCATCGCACCAGCCGGTGCCTCCCTTGCTCCAGCCGCCGCAGAAATGCCAGGACGATGCGGGCGCTCGCCAGCGCAATCCGCGAGCGCTGGACTGGGTCCGTGTATCGCAGGGTGGCGACGCGGAGCCCGAGCCGCCGGCTCCTGAGCAACAGCTCTCCCAGCCCCTGCTCGACCGAATACTTGTCATGGCGGCTGCTGGAGCGGACCAGGCGTACGATTTCGACGCGCAGTTTGGCGAGCACCGAGGCGGCGGATACCGATCGTGTGCGGGGGCCTGGAGGTGGAAACAGCCTGACCAAATCCATGTCGTAGAACTTCGAACGGCCAATACTATAATGCCTGCGCTTGAGGACGTAATATTCGCCGAGCGTTTCGGTGAGCTGAGGCAGCGATTCGACCCGCTCCCGAAGCACACCTCGCGGCGCGCGCGCTCCGACCTCGCCCACCAGCTGGTCGACATAACGCAACTTCTCGAGCGCTTTCCAGTTTCTATAGCGACTCCACCATCGCGAGCCCGGGTCGAGCCAAACCGCGAACGTTTCGGCGAAGTCTTCGGAAGGGTGACTCTGAGCGTACCAGCGATCCAAATTGTGAACATGCGCACGGCTACTCGGCCGAGGCATGTAGTAGGAATTGTACGGAGAAGCGGTGTTACCGAAGAGCTCACGGTAGCCGGCACGCCGGTAGAATCGGTACGCGGTGTCGATGGCATGGCCCGTCTCGTGTCGTAAGAGCCGCATGCATTCCTCGTAGCTCCCGCCCTCGACATCGTGCATTTGATGTCGCTCGAGCGCCGTCAACCGGGGGTGCGCGAGAAAAAAAGGCACTGCAATGCCTGCGACACCGTCGGGTGAGAACCATTCACTGGAGATCCAGACATGCGGGCGGAAGGCCACTCCTTTCGCGGCAAGCTCATCCATCAATTGGAGCACGCCGCTCGCTAGCGGGCAGGAGTCCAGCGCAAGGCCGAGCTCACAGAAGCGGAGCTCGAGCAGCTCCTCGTCGCTGTAGTCTTCCCAGAAAGGGCGCGCGTTGCGGCGTCCGGCCATGGCGTTTCACCATGCGACGACAGCGCAGCCGAGGCAAGCAATGGTGCGGCAGGCGGCTAGCGGTTCTCGAAGCTGATTCCCAGACGGGTCATCTTCCGCCAGAGCGTCGTGGGACTGATATCCAGCGCCTCGGCTGCGCGCTCTCGACTACCGTCGAAGGCTCGCAGCGCAGACTCCACGGCCTCACGTTCCGCATCGTCGACGATATCGGCGAGGGTACGCCCCTGCGCACGTGGAGCCTTTTTGGGCGCCTGAGGTAGAATATCGTCCACGGTCACGATGCCGCCGCTGCACAGGGCGACCGCCTGCTCGACCATATTTTCGAGCTCTCGAACGTTGCCCGGGTAGTCATAGCTGACCAAACGCTCCATGACCCCGTCGGCCAAACGCGCCCGGATGTTCATTTTGCGGGAGTACTTTCCTAGGAAAAAGTCCACCAACAGTGGGACATCCTCGCGACGGTCGCGCAGCGGAGGCAAATTGAAGCGCGCGACGTTCAGCCGGTAGTACAGGTCCTGACGGAAACGACGTTCTTCGACCGCCTGCACAAGGTCCACATTGGTGGCCGCAACCACCCGAATGTCCACGCCGATCGGCTTGTTTTCGCCTACTCGGCGAATTTCGCCTTCCTGAATCGTGCGCAGCAGCTTCGCTTGGAACGACAGGGTCGTCTCTGCGATCTCATCGAAAAAGAAGGTGCCGCCATCGGCCTCCTCGAAGAGACCCTTGCGAGCCGAAACTGCGCCGGTGAAGGCGCCCCGCGCATGGCCGAACAGCTCACTTTCCAGCAAGGTCTCCGTGATTGCCGCGCAGTTGACGGTGACGAAAGGCCGGTCGGCGCGTTTGCTGTTGGCGTGCACCGCGCGCGCCACGAGCTCTTTGCCGGTACCGCTTTCGCCGGTGATGAGCACCGTGGCGTCCGTGGGAGCGATCTTGACTACCCGCGTCATGATGTCCCGTATGGGTTGCGAGCGACCTACGATATTCTCGAAGTGGTAGCGCTCCTTGAACTCTTGGGCGAAGGCTTGCACCTGGCCGTGCAGACGCCGGCTCTCGAGCCCTTTGGAGACTTTGACGATGAGCTCCTGTTCCGTAAAAGGTTTCTGGATGTAATCGAAGGCGCCCAAGCGCATGGCTTCTACGGCGCTTTCGATGGTGCCATAGGCGGTCATCACGATGACTTCGGTCATCGGTTGCGATTCCTTGACGGCCCGGAGCACATCGATCCCGTCGAAATCGCCCATGCGGAGGTCGGTGATCACGACATCGTACGCTCCGGTCGCACCCATTTCGCGCCCCATGGCTCCATCCGCAGCCTCGTCGACTTCGTAACCCGAGCCCCGCAACATCATCGCCAAGGTGGTGCGCATGTTGCGCTGATCGTCCACCACGAGGATCTTCCCGAGCTTCGAGCTCGTCACCACCGAGCGCGGTTCGGAGCCGTTGCCGGTTGGCTCTATGGGTTTGGCGTTTTCGGTTCGCGGCACGATCTCGATCCTGGCAAAGCTATGCTGACCCTCGGCTACGAATGACCGATACGGCTCGGTCATTCCGCTGGTGAAGCCCCGTTCCTCTTAGCGAAGATTCGCTATGTCTCCAACGATGCCAATCCATAGCACGAAATTCAAAAGGGAGCGCGCTCTCGATCCCATGCCAATCATCCATACTCGCATGCGCGCTCTGGGAACCACGTGTTCCGCACTCGAAACAGCCGGCCAGCGTGACAAACCTGTCACGGCGTCCCGGAGTCATTTGCCGGCCCCCGCATCCTGGGTCGATCGTTCGATTTCGAGCTCGTCGAGACTAAGGGTCGGCATGTGGGAGCCGTTGGGCGCGGGCGGGGAACTGTCGGGAGCTTCGACACTCGAGCGCCCTTTTACACTTGGCCCTTTGAATGCAGGTGCCTGAGAAGCCTGTGGGGCAGGAGCGCCCGAGCGGCTGTTGCTGCTCGCGCCGCCTGAACCGGCGTCGAAGCGCTGTCGATACAGCCAATACCCAAGCAGCCCGAGCAGCGCCACTCCGGCGCAAGCCAGTGCCACTTTGAACACACGGCTCGCGCTCGCATGCCCTCCCTGAGAAGTGGATCCGCTCGCTGGCCACGGACCCACCTGCGACAGCGACGAAACGTTGCTGACGTTGGTCACGCTGCTCGTTTCGTGCAGCCCCCCCGGCTCGGCTCCCGTGGGGGTGAACGCGGGTTCGGGTGAGATCAACTCCGGGGTTCGGATGCTCTCGGGCATTTCGAGCGCCTTCAAGGCCCTGCGAACGGCTTTGCGGCGCTGCTCGATGCGCGTGCCCATCACCCTCTTCAAGAGCCCCGCGACGCCCGACTCTGGCACGACGATGCGTTCTGCCTTGAGAAATTCGCGAAGATCCGCTTCGAGCTCGGCCGCGGACTGGTAGCGTCGGTCGATATTTCGCTCGAGCGCCTTCATCACGATGCGTTCCAGCACCGACGGGTAGCTCGGGTCGATCTTGGACGGTCGAGGAATTTGTCCGCCCGTCACCAGGCGCAGCGTCTCCAAATCGCTGTCGCCGCGAAACAGCCTTCGAGAGGTCGTCAATTCATAGAGCACGATGCCCAAGGCAAACACGTCGCTGCGCCGATCGACGCTTTGACCCGAGGCCTGTTCGGGCGACATGTAGCCAAACTTGCCCTTCAGCTGGCCCGAACGGGTACTGCCGCTCAGGCGACCCACGGCCTTGGCCACCCCGAAGTCGACGAGCTTGATCGCTCCGGTGGTGCTAATCAAAATGTTATGCGGCGAAACGTCGCGGTGCACGAGGTTCTGCGGAACACCGTTGACGTCGCGCAGCTCATGCGCCGCGTGTAGCCCGGCCGCTGCGTCAGCGATGATGCGCACGGCGATCTCCGCGGGGATTGCGCGGCGCTTGCCCGCCTCGGCGATCACGCTGTGCAGCGATTCGCCCTCGACCCACTCCATGCCCATCCACATGATCCCGTCTTCTTCGCCCACGTCGTAGACATCGACGATGTTCGGGTGGCGAATGGACCGCACCAGGCGTACCTCGTCCAGAAACATCCGGACGAATTCGGGTTCGTCCGCCAGATCGGCGAGCATGGCCTTGATCGCCACCAGACGGTCCTGGGCGGGGTCATCCGCGTGTTCACGCGCTACCCAGACCGTTGCCATGCCGCCGCGGCCGATGCGCATGACCAGCTCGTAGTTTCCGAGCTTGGTACCTTTAGTGAGATCCATGATGCCGGCAGGCGCGAACCGCTCCGATGGCTGTCCGCGCCACGCGGAGTAACGCAAGCACCACCTCGAACTCCAGCTGATTTTGGCTGGAGCCGGCAACAAAACCACGAGCTAGAAAGCCGCTTCGAGACGACCAGTCATCGACATTCATGCGGGACGGTGATAAGGCAGCGGCCCTCGAAGCTGGTGTAGCAGCACCAGCAGAGGAACTTTACAAGCAGGGCGGCCTGCACGAGCGGTGAACCTATGAGTGTTCCGAGCCTACGAGAGCAGATAGAAACGGGGAACAAGCGCGCGGAGGTGATCGACGATGCCCTGCGAGTGCTCGACGCTGAAGTGGCCGACAAATCCGGCCTTTCAGGCATGGCTGTCAAAGGAGCCTTCAAAGTCGTCAAAGGCATCCAACCAGGGTTCTTGAGGACCGTCGTCGACAAGCTGTTGGACGACTTCTTAGAAGCGCTGAACCCCATCTACCAGGAGGCGGTCGAGAAGGGCACCCCGCCCGGCAAGCACCTCGAGGCCAATGCCGGCCGAGTGGCCGATGCCCTGCTGGGCATTACGGACGCGCGCGCCGAGCGAGCAGAGCGGCAGGTGGTCAAGAAGACCTACGAAAAGCTGCGTCCCAGCGCGAAAAAGCACGTCGAGGCTGCCGCACCCCGGCTGGGCGGCATGCTGGATCGCCACGCCCGAACCAGCTGACCCCGACCCATCTCGCGTTCCTATTTCCCACAATTCCCATCGGGAATGTGGCATCAGGCTAACTGTGCGCTATGCAATGGTTCGGTGACCACCCGGTACCGGAAATGGTAGTGGGGCTGCACCCCGAGGAGCGCTAGAAAACCAGCGCCCAGGCGTACGAAAAGATCAAGAAAGGTAGGCCTCTCAGCCATGGCATCCCAAGCGGATCCAATCGCCCCCTCCTCTCCTCCCGTTGCAAAGCGCAAGACGCTGCGAGGCGCCGTCGTGCGGTTCGTTGGTGATTCCGGTGACGGCATGCAAGTCACCGGCGATCAATTCACGTCGTCGTCCGCGCTCGCCGGGAACGATTTGGCAACATTCCCGGATTTCCCGGCAGAGATTCGAGCTCCTGCGGGAACCACCTACGGGGTGTCCGGGTTCCAGATCAACTTCTCGTCGCAAGACGTCTTCACGCCCGGCGACGCCCCTGACGTGCTGGTCGCGATGAACCCCGCGGCACTCAAGACGAACTTGGGAGATCTGAAGTCTGACGGCGTGCTCGTGGTGAACACGGGCGCCTTCACGACTCAGAACCTCAAGAAGGCCGGCTATGACACGAGCCCACTGGAGGACGGTTCCCTCACCGGTCGCGAGGTTCTCGCCGTCGACATCACCAAGCTCACGCTGCAAGCGGTCAAAGAAAGCGGGCTTTCCACCAAAGAAGCCAATCGCTGCAAGAACTTCTGGACCCTGGGTTTGATGTTCTGGATCTTCGGCCGTGACCCCGCACCCACGATCGCGTGGCTCGAAAAGAAGTTCCAGAAGCGGCCCGAGTTGGTCAAAGCCAACACCTTGGCGCTCAAGGCCGGACACGCCTACGGGGAGACGGCCGAAATCTCCCATTATTTGTACGAAGTCCCGCCTGCACCCGTGGCACCAGGGCTATACCGCAACATCGGTGGGAACACCGCGACCGCGTGGGGGTTGGTTGCGGCCGCCAGTCTGAGTGGGCTTGACGTCGTACTCGGCGCCTATCCGATCACGCCCGCCAGCGATGTCCTGCATGAGCTCAGCAAACACAAACACTTCGGAGTGCAGACCATCCAAGCCGAAGACGAAATCGCGGCGGTCTGCGCGGCTATCGGCGCCTCGTACGCCGGCAAAATCGGGGTGACCGCCACGAGCGGCCCCGGCATGGCGTTGAAGGCCGAAGCGATCGGCCTGGCGGTGGCTACCGAGCTCCCGCTGGTGGTGGTGGACATTCAACGCGGTGGGCCGAGCACGGGCCTGCCGACGAAGACGGAGCAGGCCGATCTGATGCAAGCCATGTTCGGCCGCAACAGCGAGGCGCCCGTATGCGTCATCGCTGCTCAGAGCCCCGGCGACTGCTTTCATATGGCGATCGAGGCAGTCCGGCTCGCCATCAAGTTCATGACGCCGGTGATCTTGCTAACGGACGGCTACCTGGCCAACGGCGCAGAACCTTGGCGCATCCCGGATGTCTCGGAGCTCCCGAAAATCGAAGTGAGCTTCCGCACCGACCCCAACGGGTTTCATCCCTTCGTCCGCGACCCGCAAACGTTGGCGCGTGCGTGGGCGGTTCCGGGAACCCCGGGTCTCCGCCATCGCATCGGCGGCTTGGAGAAAGACTACGATACGGGCCACATTTCGTACGCCCCACAAAACCACGAGCGCATGACGCGCACGCGGCAAGCGAAGATCGACGGCATTGCCGCTCACATCCCGCCGCAGGCGATCGAGGTGGGCGACGATCAGGGTCAATTGCTCGTGCTGGGCTGGGGCTCGACCTATGGCTCGATCCGTGAAGCCGTGCAGCGTTGCCGGGAGCGAGGGCTCAGCGTGTCTCACGCGCACCTGCGCTACCTGAACCCCATGCCGAAGAATCTTGGCGATCTACTGAACCGCTTCGAGCGTGTGCTCGTTCCGGAGCTGAACATGGGCCAGCTGGCTTCCTTGATCAGAAGCCGGTACCTGAAGCCGGCCGTGAGTTATCCGAAAGTGCAGGGGCAACCTTTCAAGATCCAAGAGCTCGAAGCTCGGATCCGACAGATGCTGGAGAGCTGACGATGTCGAATATCATTGAAGCCGACAAGCTCACGAAAAAGGACTTTGCGACCGATCAGGACGTCAGGTGGTGCCCTGGGTGTGGGGACTACTCGATCCTCGCGAATGTCCAGAAGTTCATGCCGGAGCTCGGTCGCTCGCTGGACGAAATCGTGTGGGTCAGCGGCATTGGCTGCAGCAGTCGCTTCCCCTACTACATGAACACGTACGGGTTTCACACGATCCACGGGCGCGCGCCAGCATTCGCCCTTGGCATCAAGGTGGCCAACCCGAACCTGAGCGTGTGGCTCGTCACCGGCGATGGAGACGGGCTGAGCATCGGCGGCAACCACCTTTTGCATTGCCTGCGACGCAACGTGGACATCAAGGTCATCCTGTTCAACAACCGGATTTACGGCCTCACCAAGGGCCAGTATTCGCCCACCAGCGAGGTCGGGAAAGTGACCAAGAGCACCCCGCTCGGCTCAGCCGATCAGCCGGTGGACCCAGCGACCTTCGCGCTCGGCGCCAACGCCAGCTTCGTTGCCCGCGCCATCGACGTCGAGGCAGGCCTGATGACGGACGTGCTGCGACGCGCCGCCACCCACCGGGGCACGGCTTTCATGGAAGTCTATCAGAACTGCAACGTGTTCAACGACGGCGCTTTCGACGCCTTTCGAGGCAAAGAAGGGAAAGACAAGCAGCTCATCGCCGTTCACGGCAAGCCTCTGCTCTTCGGGAAAGACAACCAGCAGGGGCTGAGGCTGCGGCCGGGCTCGATGGACTTGGAGGTCGTGCAGCTCGGCGTCGGCGGGATCACCGAGGCAGACATCCTGGTCCACGACGAAACAAATCCCGTGCTCGCCTACCTGCTGGCCAAGATGCCATTTCCCGAGTTTCCCGTAGCGCTCGGGGTGCTCTACGCCAACGTGCGTCCCACGTACGGCGACACCTTGGAGCAGCACACGAAACAAGCCCTCGAACGCCAGGGCAAGGGCCAACTGCAGGCGCTCTTGAACTCCGGCAACACCTGGCGTGTCTGAAGCCCGGCGGCATAGACGGGACAAGCTCGAACAAGTGGTGTAAACAGCGCGCTATGGGAAGCCCTCAGGACGCCCGAGCGCGTCGCCGTCAACGAATCCGAAGAGCCAAAAAAAACGCCCAGTGGGAGCTCGCGCGTGCTCGCGAGAACGATGAGGCCGCAAAGCCGAAAGAAAAGCCGAAAACCGCGACATAATCCACGGCGCTGTCTACAGCCCCACTGAATCCTACCGCGCGCCGTTTCGAGCGGGCTAGCTCGACCTCTGTCTGGTCCGCCCCCGCCTGTGGGCGATTTCACCCTGTCTCGCGGTCGAGGGGGCGAACGCTGGGCTCACCGATCTCGCCTTGTCCTTCCAGCAGGGGTCGACAGAGGCGCCATCCGTACGCAGACTTCTGTGTTGGCGGTATGGCATCGCGTAAACCCAGGCAGTCGACAGAGCACGAGGACGATCTCAGTGTAGCGGAGCGTTCCGTCACGAAGAAGCCGCGGCGCTATCAAGTAGTGCTGCACAACGACGACTACACGACTCAGGAATTCGTCGTACACGTCCTGGTCAAGTTCTTCCACAAGGGGCTGACCGAAGCGACGCAGATCATGCTGCACGTGCACCACAAAGGCTTCGGCATCGTTGGCGTATTCACCCGCGACGTCGCCGAGTCGAAGGCGGAGCAGGTCATGGCTTACGCGAGCGAAAACGGTCATCCGCTCAAATGTACGGCCGAGCCCGAGGGCTTCGGAGGCGACGATGAAGCTTAGTACCGAACTGGAAATTGCGCTGTCACTCGCAGCCCGCGAAGCACAGCGGCGCCGCCACGACCTGATGACCGTGGAGCATCTGCTCTACGCGCTGCTGCACGACGAAGAGACGGCTCAAACCATCAAGAAATCGGGCGGCGACCTAGCGAAGCTCAAGCGCTCGCTCGAGCGCGTGTTCGATGAAGAAATGCAGGCGGCGCCCGAGACCGAAGACGTGCTACCCACCCCTTCTCGGGGTTTTCAGCGGGTGTTGCAGCGCGCCGCGTGGCACGTCGAGTCGAGTGGTAAGCAAGAGCTCAAAGGAACCAACGTGCTGGTTGCCATCTTCTCCGAGCTGGACTCGCCGGCAGTCGCGGCGCTCTCCGAGGCAGGCACCAGCCGCTTCGATGTAGTCAACTTCATCTCGCACGGCGTTGCCAAGAACGGCGACGACGACCTGGAGCGCAGCACACCCGGGGTAGAAGACGACGTCGACTCACCCGACGACGAAGCCAAACCCGGAAAGAGCCCGCTCGAGCGCTATGCGGTGAACCTGAATCAACGCGCGGAGCAAGGCGCGCTCGAGCCGCTGGTCGGTCGTGAGAAGGAGTTGACCCGCGCTATTCAGATATTGGCCCGGCGACGAAAGAACAATCCGCTGTTCGTCGGAGACGCCGGCGTAGGTAAGACCGCCGTGGTCGAAGGCCTGGCTCAAAAAATCGTCGCGAAAGACGTGCCGAAGCAACTCGAGTCAGCCGTGGTCTACTCCCTCGATATGGGCGCCCTGCTGGCCGGGACGAAGTTTCGTGGCGACTTCGAGAATCGTGTCAAA
>CBFGRJ010000101.1:0-20646 GCA_965651135.1 uncultured Myxococcales bacterium | reverse complement strand
GTCGTCTTGCCCGCGGAGCCGGCAACTGCGATGAGCTTCGCGCCCAGGCGCCTCTTGTGCCAGCGGGCGAGCGATCCTAGAGCCGCGAGTGTCGAGTCGACTCGGTAAGCCGCGATGCCTTCGGGGAGCGGCACCTGACGGTCCAGCAAGACCGCGCTGGCGCCGTTCGCCACCGCTTGCTCGATGAACGCGTGCCCATCGAAGCGCTCCCCCGACAAGGCGACGAACAGGTTGCCCGGGCGCACGCGACGCGAATCGCTGGTCACGCCGACCACCGGAGCCTTTTGCTCTCCGGTCACCGAGGCCCCGGTCGCGCTGACGATATCGTCCATCGAGAAGCGCGCGGTGTTCTCTGGAATGGGTGTAGCCACTACGGCGCCTCCCCATGGCGTTTGGCCAACGCGCGGCGCGCCTCGACCCTGTCGTCGAACGCAAGCGTTCGGTCGCCGACGATCTGATAGGGTTCGTGGCCCTTGCCTGCGATCACGATGACATCGCCAGCCTGTGCTCCTACGATCGCGCTCTCTATGGCCCGGGCTCGATCGAGAATCACCTCGTAGCTCGAGCCCTCCGCGCTGAGACCGCGAGCCACGGCGTCAGCGATGCGAGCCGGGTCCTCGCTGCGAGGATTGTCGTTGGTGACGATCGCGCGCTGCGCCAGGCGACCCACGATTGCCCCCATTTCGGGCCGCTTGAGTGGATCGCGATCACCGCCGCACCCGAACACGCACACCAATCTCGAACCTCCCAACTGCCGGGCGGCCAAAAGCACGCGCTCGAGCGCGCCTGGCGTGTGAGCGTAATCCACCACGACGGCCACATCGTCCTCGACCTGATCGCAGCGTTCGAAGCGACCTGGCACACCGCTGGTGTGCTCGAGCACGGCTAGGGCCGATTCGATATCCAGCTCGAGGCATTCGGCGATGCCCAGCGCGAGCAGCACGTTGTCCAGGTTGAACAGCCCGGTCAGGCGCGTCACCAACGGGAACGCTCGACCGCGCACGTGAACCAAGGCCTGAATGCCGGCCGGGCTCAGCTTGGCGTTTTCGGCGTGAATATCGGCGCTGCCCTGGCTGCTGACGGTGAGGCACGGGTACTCCGCGGCAAGCTCCCGCCCGAATGGGTCGTCGATGTTGACGACACGGTACCGCGGCTCTAGCTCGCCGAACAAACGCCGCTTGGCAGCGCCGTAGGCACTCATGTCCCGATGGTAGTCGAGGTGATCCTGCGTCAGATTGCTGAATGCCGCCACCTCGAAGCACAGCGCGTCGACGCGCGCTTGCGAAAGGGCATGGCTCGACACTTCCATCACCAGGTGGCTAGCCCCATGGGCCACCGCCCTGGCAAGGAACCGCGAGATGTCGTCGGCCTCCGGTGTGGTGAGCGTTCCCTCCACGTGATCGTCGCCAAAGTGGAAGCCAAGTGTGCCCAAGCGCCCCGCTCGCTGGCCGCTCGCCTGGATACACTGCTGCGTCAGCCAAGCCGTCGTCGTCTTGCCGTTCGTACCGGTGATGCCTACCAAAGCCAGGGCACGGCTCGGATGGCCGCAAAGTGCCTCCGCCGCCAACCCGAGCGCGCGGCGCACGTCATCGACCACGAGCCCGGGCGCGCCCGGATCATCCGCGCTACCGGCTTGGCGGAGCAGAGCCACCGCGCCGTTTGCTCGAGCGGCGTCCCAAAACGAAAGCCCACTCTGATGCGCACCGCTCCGGGCCGCGAACAGCGCCCCCTCGACTACCTTGCGGGAGTCTTGAAACACGCCATTGACGCCGATGTTTGGGTCGCCCACCACGCGCGCGTGAACCGAGCCCAGCTCGCTCGCCAACTCCTGGAGAGTCAGCCTGGTGTCTGGGTCAACTCGGGACATGGCTACGCTCGCATTCATGAGGCCGGCTCGAATTCCAGCAGCAAGGATCCACCCTTCTGCAAGGCTTCACCCGGGGCAGGCACCTGACGCGACAACAAGCCGGTGCCGCGCACTTCGGGAACCGCGCCGAGCTCCATCGTCTTTTTCAGCGCTTCCCTGAGTGGCCATCCAGTCATGTCGGGAACTCGCAGCTGTCCCTTCGCCAGAGTCGTCTTGGGTTTCACTTCCTGGACATTGGGGCGCTCGCCGCGCGCTTGGCGCAACACTTCGTACGTGGTGTGAGCCGGGTCGGGCTCGCTCGCCAGCTTGGCCAAGTCGACGCGTTCTTTTTGTCCTGGGGTCCTGCCTTTGTACTTCAGCACCATCTCGGCCACGCGCCGGAATATTGGAGCCGCTACGCTGCCGCCCGCATGCTCTAGCATGGGCTCGTCGACCGTCACGGCTATAGCCACCACCGGGTCCTTCGCCGGCACGAAGCCCACGAAAGAGGCGATGTATTTGTCTAGCGAGTAGCGCCCGGTCTTGGGCTCGGTTTTCTGCGCAGTAGCCGTCTTGCCTGCTACTTGAAACCCTTCGACGGCGGCCTCCACGCCCGTGGCGTCTCCCTCTGTCACGGCCACCAGCATTTCGGCCAAGGTTTTAGCGACTTTTCGGGGAATGACGCGTCGCCGCACACGCGGCGCGGATTCGCGGATCAGCTCGCCGCTCGCGGTGGTGACGCGCCGTATCAAGACCGGCTCCATCAGATTGCCACCATTGGCGACTGCCGCCACGGCCATGGCCAGTTGCAGGTTCGTCGCGCTGATGCCTTGTCCGAAAGAAGCAGCCGCCGTCTCGACCTGGACCCAGGGTCGCCCGCGAGGGCGCAACGTGCCCGACGACTCTCCCGGCAGCGGAACGCCGGTTTCTTGCCCAAAACCGAAGCGCCTCAGCGCTTCGTACAATCGGTGTGCCCCAAGGCTGAGGCCGATCTTCGCGGAGCAGATGTTGGATGACTCGGCCAACACCTGGCTGATGCTGAGCCATTCGGACGGGTGCGTGTCTCGGATCACCACATTGTCGACCGGCATCATGCCCTTTTCGCAATAGAGCTTCTGGGTCGGACTGATCGCACCGTGCTCGAGTCCCGCGGCGATCGTGAAGATCTTCATGGTCGACCCGGGCTCGAACGCGTCGGTATGAGAGCGGTTGCGCCGCTCGCGAGCGTCACTCTCTCGATAATCGTTCGGATTGTAAAATGGCCAGCTCGCCAATGCCAACAGCTCGCCCGTATTCGGGTCCACGACCACCACCGACCCCCCCTTGGCTTCGAAGGTCACCGCGGCATTCGCCAGCTCGCGTTCCGCGGTGAACTGAATGCCCTGGTCGATGGTGAGGTAGAGATTGTGCCCGGCCAAGGCCTGGTCGTCACTGACCCCCTCCGCGAAAATCAAGCGCCCCGAACGGTCGCGAAGGCCGCGCAGCTGTTCGATGTGGCCTCTCAATTCGGAGTCGAGGGAATACTCCAGACCTTCTTTGCCCTGCCCATCGGGCGCTACGAACCCGAGCAGCGGCGCCGCGAGCTCCCGGCGCGGATAAAAGCGCTTGGCTTCTCCGTCGACACGCAAGCCTTTGATACGGCGTTCTTCGGGCTGATCGCTATCACCGAGCTGCCTGATGGCTTCGGCTTCTTCCGCGCTGATGCGGCGCTTGAGCCAGCTGAAGCGCCGCTTCGCCAAGATCTTGCGCTCGACGACGGCCGGGTCCAGGCTGAGGGCGCGCGCCAGCCGATTCGCCGCGTCTCGAGCCACCAGGGGAACTCGCGGCGGCGGCACTCCGCGCAACAACTCGACAGCGTCCAAGCTGACGCTGGGCACCTCGACGCTCACCGCCAGGGCGCTGCCGTTGCGGTCGTACACGGTCCCGCGCTTCGGTATCACCTGCAACCGGCGCTGCCGCTGTTTCTCGGCCAGCTCGCGCCAGGCGGCTCCGTCGCGCACCATCAAGTCGAAGCCCGCCGATACGATGAACCCGAGCCCGATGCCGAGGAGCCCGCACAAGACCCCCATTCTCAGGCGGATCCAGCGACCTTCGGCGGTGCGCAGGCGGTTCATGGCTCCATCACCTCCGGCGACCCCTCGCCTTCCGGCGGCTCGATTGCCGGCTGCTTGCCGGCCCCCAAGATCCGCTCGGGTTCGGGAGCATCCATGCTGAGCAGAGTTCGCGAAACCAGATCGACCCGTTCGGGCGTCTTGTAACTCGAGAGCTCCAGTTCGAGCACGCGGCGCACTTCCCTGAGCCTGGCCACGCGTGCGTGCGCTCGCCCCAGCTCGTAGCCGAGCTCCATCGATCGGGTTCTGAGCGCCAAGTAGAAAACGAATGCCGTGGTGGCGGCGATGACCGCCAGGGTCCACAGCAGCAGAAATGGCGACTCACGACGCCAAAGGCGAGAGACTCGGCTAATCTGCACCATCTATCTCCTCGACGGCTGACTCGTCCCAGTCTTCCCCGTCGCGCGGCAGCTCGTCGGGCAGCCGGCGAGCGGCCCGCAGCTTGGCGCTCCGCGAGCGGGGATTTTGCTCTCGCTCGGTTTGCCCAACCACTTGGGGCTTCTTGGTCAGCCGCTGCCACACCGAGCGGTCTAGAAAGGCGCGTTTGACCAGCCGATCTTCGAGCGAGTGAAAGCTGATGAACGCCGCGACGCCACCGGGGGCGACCAGGCTCGGGGCCAGTCGCAACAGCGATTCGAGCTCAGTCAGCTCTTGGTTGACGGCAAGCCTGAGCGCTTGAAAGGTCTTTGTCGCGGGGTCCAACCCTCCGACGCGCCGCGGTCCCACGGCGCGAACGACCGCGCGCCTGAGGTCGGCAGTGGTGTTCAGCTCGCCCGCAGCGATCGCCTGCTTGATGCAGCGGGCGACCCGGCGAGAGCGCCGTTCTTCACCCAGCTGGTAGATGACGTTGGCCAACTCGTCTTGCGTCAGACGAGTGATCAGCTCGAGCGCCGTTTCGCCAGAGGTCGGATCCATGCGCATGTCCAGCGGGCCTTGATGCCGGAAGCTCATCCCGCGCTCGGCGGTGTCGAGCTGCGCAGAGCTGACGCCCAGGTCCGCGAGCAACCCTTCGACGTGCGAGATGCCAAGCTTCGCCAGCACTCTGTCGGCCTGAGCGAACGCCGAGTGGATCACGATGGCGCGCTCGCCAAACGGTGCCAACCGTTCGCTGGCGGCTCGCACCGCTTCGGGATCGCGATCCAGAGCCACCACGCGAGCTCGCGGCTCAGCCTCGAGCAACGCGCTCGAGTGGCCGCCACCTCCGGCAGTCAAATCCAGATACGTTGCGCCCGCTCTTGGAGCCAGCGCAGCCACGACCTCGTCGACCAAGACAGTGGTGTGCCGATAGCTCCAGGGTTCATCGAAGGCCGGCATGCTCATATCCTGATGTGCTCCTGTACCGCACGCTTGAACGCTGCGTCTTCCTCGGGCGAAAGCTGCATCACCTCGTCGAAGCGCGGCTTGGACCACAGCTCGGTGAAGCGCCCCAAGCCCGCCCACAAGGCTTCTTTGTCGAGTCCGGCTTTCTCGCGCAACAGCGGTGGCACCAAGATGCGGTGCGCCTTGTCGAGCTCGCACTCGACGGCGGCTGACACGTAGCGTCGGCGAAAGTGCACGATGTGAGGATCGAGGCTGGGCAACTCCGCGACGCGCTCTTCGAAGGCCTCCCAGGCCTTCAGCGGGTAGACGTGAAGGCAGGGGTCGAACAGCGCGGGCGTCACGACCAGTCGAAGCTCGCCAGCGTCCAACCCGTCGCGAAAGCGTGACGGGAAGCTGATGCGCCCTTTGGCATCTATCGAGTGGACGAATTGACCGCGGAACATCGGTGGCGAGACCAGCCTTGGGATTGGGCGACACTATCACCCACTATTTCCCACTGGTATCGCCGAACGTACGGCCTAGCGCAAGTTGGTGTCAACAGACTGGTGTCTTCGATAAGCGTGCAAATTCAACCGTTTCTATGCGCCAAACCGCGCACATGACCATCAGTTCAGTGATTCCGGCCGACCAGCTTCCGATCAGCGCTTGGTGGCCAACCTCAGCGTGCCCCAGAACAGGAGGAAGGCCAAAACAACAGGCAAACAACTCAGAGCCATCACGGTCCCGAGCTGAGCAATCCGCGTTCTCGAGTGTAACCATTGGTTTTTATTCAGATAATTATTCGGACCCTGCGTCCGGACGCCCACAACCTGCGTCCGACGGGACACGAGCTCCTCGGCACAAGCGGCGGCGAAGCGCCGCTTGGCACATTCCACGCCGATCGTCCACGCATGGCACACACCAGGCAGGTGGCAACGGGAATCAACCGGGGAATGACGCGCAACGAATGTCAGAAATACTCCCCGGCCTGGAGGGCCCTCCAAATGTGACCCAGTTATGACGGAAGCGTCGGCGGCGATCGCCTAGCTTGAATGGTCCATGAACCCTCTGTCCTTGCTGCGACGCAAACCTACCGAAGCGTCAGCATCACCCCTCACTGGGCCGGAGCCGATCAATTGGCCTGCTTCGCTGCCTTTCCTGCTCTTGCACCTGGTCCCCCTGGCGCTGTTCTTCACCGATCCTGGCTGGGAAGATTTCTTGCTGTGCGCGGCACTCTACTTCGTCCGGATGTTCTTCATCACGGCAGGCTACCATCGCTATTTCGCCCACCGCGGCTACAAGCTCGGGCGCGTCATGCAGTTCGTGATGGCGGCAGGCGGAGCCTCGGCTGTGCAAAAGGGCCCGCTTTGGTGGGCCGGCAACCATCGCTTGCACCATCGCTACAGCGACACGGAGCGCGATCTCCATTCACCCCGACACGGATTTTGGTGGAGCCACGTGGGCTGGATCCTCGCTGATCGATACAGCCACACACCTACCGAGTCGATCAAAGATTTTGCCAAGTACCCCGAGCTTCGCTGGCTGAATCGCTACCACTTGGTGCCGGCATTGGCGCTGGCGGTGGCCTGCTTTTGGTGGGGCGGGCTCAACGGTCTGTTGGCTGGCTTTTTCTTGTCCACGGTGCTGCTGTGGCACGGCACCTTTACGATCAACTCCCTTGCCCACGTCTTCGGGCGCCGCCGCTACGCTACCAGCGACACCAGCCGAAATTCCTTGTTGCTCGCGCTGATCACCATGGGTGAGGGCTGGCACAACAACCACCATCGCTTTCCTCCAACCGCAAACCAGGGCTTCTTCTGGTGGGAGGTCGATTTCAGTTACTACGTGCTGGTCGCCCTATCGTGGGTGGGCCTGGCGCGCGATCTCAGGCGGCCTCCACCCCACATCTTGGCGGGCGAGCCCGAACGCGCCCCTGCCGAGGCGCCGGCCGCACTGGTGCCCGAGGTGGGCAAGGCGCTGAGCGCCGCGCTCGATGTCCCGCCGGCTGCCTAGTACCGGTAGTTCCAGACTAGTACCGGTAGTTCCAGAGTAGGTCCATGCCGGTGCCGAGCTCGCCGACCTCGGTCCTGAGCGCCCAATTCTTTCGGAAGCGCCAGTCGATGGTTCCGCTGAAACCCGACCGGCCTTCAGCCGCGGTCGCGCGCTGCTCGGTCTTGTAGCTGCCCTCGAACCACACCTCGTCACTCAGCGGAACGGCTGCCGCATACGAGCGCCATTCGTCGTCCGCGAGCTGAGCGCTTTGACCGCTGCTCTGGCGTTTCTCGACTCCGGCGCGAAGCTCGACCCCACGCAGAGCCGTGTTGCCAAGGACCTCGGACAGCACCGTCGCTCCTGCGCCAAGCGCCGGACTTGCCGCGTTGGACTCGGTATCCCCAGCACCGCCGCCGAACAAAAGCGCGTAGATCTCGGCTTCGCCCCCGGGCAGCGCCGGGTCACTGGCAAGGATCAATTCCGGCTCGTCGGCGGTGCCGCTGAGTGTGGCCGTCACGCGGATACCGCCGGGCGAATTCCAAACCGCCTGCACGTGAAGGTGAGGATTGGAAAAATCGTCCGTGTCGAACTGGACGAACCCGTGCTCGATCACGAACAGCTTACCGGCCACGGTCACGCGGCCGCCCGCCGGCAGCAGCAGCTTGCCATCCACACTGAGCTCGTCGCTGAAGACGAGCTCGGGCGAGCCGGCCAGTTGAAGATTGAGCACCGCGCTCTGCACGCGCACGTCGTCGCCCAAACGAATCTGGGCGTACCAGGGCAGCCGCGCCGCTTCGTCTTCCTCGTACGGACCCAGAGGTTGCAGCACGGTGATGTTGGGGTGCGGATTCAGATCGATGAGCGAGCGCCCCGTCGAACGCGGGAGCATCACGCGCATGCGGGGTATTTCTACGACCGAAGCCATGCGCTCGGGGTCACGCCTAATCGAAGCCCCCACCTGCCCCGTCAAGGCCGCCAGCCGTACGCCGCCCACCACGAAGGGTACGTCATCGAGCCCAACACCGGCCCAACCATGAGAAAACTCCAAGCCCTTGAAGTAGAATTTACCGTTGCCACGGATGTTGCGCGTATCCGAGCGGGCCTGCGCGCCGAGCTCGTAGACCTCGACGACGTTGAACACACCTTCGCGTGAAGCCACCAACCTCAGCGTCGTTTCTCTCAGCTCGAGGCCCAGGGCGACCGGCTTGATCACGCCTTGCCGGAGGCGAGCGTGGCCGGTGAATCGCGCATCCCACTTGGGCAGCTCGGAGTCTGCCGCTTCGGCAGACTCGTCGACGCGCACGAGCTCGGCATGAAGGTTCGCATCCAACGAACCGCTCAGCTCCGAAAAGAGCTCCTCCACGAAGGGCAACAGCAGCACCGCATCGTAATTGTCCGATTCGAGGTCGACCGAGATCGGGTGCTCGCCCCAAAACCCGTCGCGCCAGGTTCGCCCGATCTTGGTGGTCACGGCGAGGTTCAATTCGCCGCTCGCGTCTCCAAAGCGCAGCTGCCCCGTAAAGCGCTCGCCGCCCGCTTTCGCGATCAGCTGCCCATCACCGAGCTCGATGTCCTGAATGCGCCCTTCGCTGAGGTGCAGCTGGGCGTTGAAATCCGGGAGATCTTCGCGACGCGACATGGCCACGACGCCGCGTAGTTTCCCGGCCACCTTCGCCTGGCTCAGAGGTTGGAGCAAATCGAGCGGCAGCTGATCCAGCGAAACCGCGGCCGACCCGGTCCAACGGGGCCCCGCCTGGGGCTCTTCCAGCAATCTCGACAAGGGGGCGCTGCCGTTGAAATGACCCCACAAGATACGCTGGTTCTTGCTCTCCGCTTCGACGCTGCCGCCGAAATCTCCGGAGCTCGTGGCGTAGTTGAAGCGCGCTTTCGCAGAAATCGGCGCCGCTAGGGCGGTGGCCGACCCGCGCAACCGTTCGACGTCGAAGAGGCCGCTGAGCACCTGAGCGCCGGGTTTACCCGCCAGTGTCATTCTGCCAGAAACTACTCCCTCGACTCCAGGCGGTCTGAGCAGCGGCGGTAGCTCTTCGAGCTTACGCGGCGGCAGCACGAACACCGTGTCCATCGGCGTCTGACGCAGGACGGACCAATAGCTCTCGGGCTCGTTCCAAAGTTGCTCGACGTCGAGTGCCGCCGCCACGCTGGCGCTCGCTAGGGGACCTTCTGCGTCGATCACGCGGAGGCTCCCGGAGCTTTGCCCTGTCGGACCATGCAACGTACCACCGAGTTGCAGGTCGATACCTTGAATCACCGTTCCGCTCGCGGTCGCCACTGCGCCGTCCTGAGCCGGGTCGGGTGGCACTTTGGCGGCTAGCTCGACCCTCAGCCCATGTGTTTGCGCGTCGAACATGGTGCTCGGAAATGCCTCCGGAGCGTCGCGCTCGATGCGGACGCGCGCGGTACCCAGGCCGCCCACGTCGGCGATGCCCCACTCCGGCTTCAAGTAACGCGTGACGTACTTCAGGTTCACGGCGTAAAGCTCGACGCGGCTGCTCCCAGTGACCTTTTTCCACGCCTTCACGTCGTCCACTCGGCCGTCGAGCTTCAGATCGACCGCCGCACCCAGCGCGCCAAGTTCCGCCACCTGCAGCTCCGCCTGACCTACGAGCCTGCCGTCATCCAGAGCGGCGTGGGCTTTTCCCGAAATCCCCGAGACGCCCTCGATCTCGAGATCTTCGAAGCTCATGTCGACCGAGCCTTGTTGCGCGCGCTCGGTGGCCACGATATCCGCATCGATGCTCACGCGCCCCGTCAACTTCGCCGAGCTCAGGCCCAGCGCTTGTGAAAGCGTGTCCAGGTTGACGTCTCGGCCTTTCGCCCTGACTCGAAGCCCACCCGGCAGCACCTCGATGTCGCTCGTCAACTCGGCGCCGCCATCTTTGATACGCAAATTGTCGATCTTCAAGCCGCCGGCGCCACTGCTCACCCGGGTGGCATCGATGGATAACGTGGCCCCTTGATTGTCGACCTGGACCGATAGATTGTCGACGCGGGGCTCGCCGGTCGCTACCACGTTGCCTTTGGCGACCAACCGGTGACCGCCGGGGTTCTCGAGAGTCGCTGCTACCCGCGGCCGCGACACGCGCCCGGTGGCCCTGGCCGTGACAGTCTGAAACCTCAGCTCTTCGCGGTGTAGCCCGCGGCCCGTGAGCGCCGCGTCGATCTGGAGCGCGTCGAGATCGTGGATTGTCCCGGCCATTTTGCCCTCCACATGGCCGCGATCGAGCGCGAGCTGCCCTACCCTGAGGTTTTGTACGTCAGCGCTGAACGTTCCCTCGAGCTGGTCGCCCTCGATGCGAGTCTCCACTTTCCCTTCCAAAAGACCACGCGCACGAAAGTAGGGGGCAAGCCGTGGATGGTCGAGCTGCAAGCGCTTGGCATCCAGCTCGACGTGCATGATGCCTCGCGGGTCCATATCGAACGAAATTTTGGCGGGCAGCCCCGGCTCGTGCACGGTCGTGCGACTGATCAAGCCGAGCTCGTCATAAGTTCCTTGAATGTCCAGGGCCGGCAGCCGATGCTCCCCAATCGTGCTGGGCTCCGTCGAACCGTTGAAGTCGACGCGCACTTGCTGCTCGCTCTGCCAGATCGAAATCACCGCGCGGGCGTCGATCGCCGTCGGTGGAAGCTCGGGCCACAACGCTCTGAGGTCGATGCTGCGGCCCGTTGCAGCAAGCTCGATGCCGGGGTCGCCCGTCAGGTTCAGCGGACCGCGTGCGGTGACTCGTGCATCGCGCACTCTGAGGTCGACCTCGGTATCCAGCCTCGACAGCGGTCCCGAGGCCTTCACGCTTAGCGAAACGTCTTCCTGGAGCGGGTATTTCGGCCACACCGCGCGCACCGCATCGGAGTCGGCCTGAGGCAAGTCCAGCCGCACGGTCAGGCGCTCGTCTTGCCAACGCACGAAACCCGCGGTCTGCAGCTCACCGAAGTAACTGTCGAAGTAGCCCCAAATGGGTCCCGGCTCTCGCACGTGCAAGCTTGCCAAGCCTTGGGCATCCGTGCCGCCGAGGCCGCGCAGGCGAAGAGCGAAGCGCTCCACGTCGACGGCCGTGCCTTTTGGCGTGACGAGCACCGATCCGCGGATCGTCGAAACGTCCGCTTCGAGTGTGGGGCTATTTTCGTAGATCTGTCCGCGGCCGAACGCGGTGCCGACTTCGATGACCGGTAGCCATACCCGCACCGTGCGGCCCGAGGGGGCGGCTTCGGCGCTGGGCACGGGCGTCAAGGCAGCGGCGATGGTCGGAACCTTGGTTTTGGGATCGATGACGATCTGAGCCTCGCCTCGTTCCAACCGCACGTGATGGATGACGATCGAGATCTTCTGTTCGCTGGACAAGAGCTTTTTGGCAATGTCCCGCAAGCTCGCACGCGCCCTGAGCTCGTTGAGGGCAAGCACCCGGTTGCCATAGGTGTCGTAGACCAGGACTCGTTCGGCCGTCAGTCCACGCAAACCGAGCTCTGTGAGCTTGGTCACCTCCACCGTTCCCTGAAAGTAGTCGGACAAGAACCCCGTCAAGAGCTGCGCAGTCGCCTGGCGTCCCGCAGGCAGGCTCGCGTGCAGCAACACCCCCAGCACGCTGAAGGTCGACAAAGCCACCAAGATGCCGCCACCCACCAGAAGGCCCCTGCCCAGCCGCAACCAAAGGGGTAGCTTCAAAACGCTTCCCCGATCGCGATATGGTAGGCAAGCGGGATCTTGCTGCGAAACTCCGGCAGCTGGGCGATATCGGGAAAATAGAAGGGCGCATTGTCCGCAGCAGCTCCGCGCACCTGCAAGCCCGGCACACGATAGCCGACGTCGAGTCGCACCGGTCCGATGGGCGTCCGATAGCGCAGCCCCGGCCCGACGGAGAGGTGCGGCGCATCGAAGCCAATGGAAGCCACGTCTGGACTCACATCACTCGCATCCACGAACAACACGCCACCGAGCTCTCCGGCGAGAGGAAAGCGTAACTCCATGGACGCTTCCCACAACGAGAACCCTCCGAGAGCGCGCATGCACTCCGCAGGCAGCGGCGTCGGGGGCTGGGATTGGCAGCCCAGCCCGGCCGCCGTCTCCGGCAGCAGAAAGCCGATGGGGCCTTGCGGACCGACCTGACGGTAGGCGTAGCCCCGGTTGGAGTTCGGTCCTCCCGAATAGAAGGTTCGGAACAAGATCTTCTGCTGGTCGGCGATGACCTCGCTGTTTTCCGGTTCATCGTAGAGCCGTCGGCTGAGCTCCGAGCTCCTGTCGAATGTATCGCCATAATTTTGCGGAAACACGAAGCCGACTTTCACTCGAGTCGCCAGCACGACGTCTCGACCCTCGCTGAGGGGGTAAAAAGCGCTCAACCCGCTCTGGAAACGCAAATCTGTCACAGTGCCCCACAACAGGGGATTGGCAACCTGCAGCATGCCGCTCAGATAGATCCCCTGAGTCGGCACCACCGGATCATCGCGGAGATCCAAGGCGACGGACAGCTCCGGGTGCGAGACGTAGACGTTGTCGAGCGCGGCCACCGCCTCCAAACGCTCCGGCACCACCTGGTAGGTCCTGGGGATGTTGGCGTTCCAGTGATACGAAAGCGACACGGGTAGGTGCAGGTCGAAAAATGCTCGATCCAAACCGACGCTGCTGCCCACGTCGTGATAGCCGATGATGGTCTCGTCGTCGGGATCGACCCCTTCCGCCAGCGGGTAGAGCAGCGGGTAGACGCTGTACCGAGCCCGAGTCCAGCCGGTGGTGCGGCCCTCGATGAACGAGGGTTGGCGCAGCTCCACGTTCAGATCATTTTCGAACAGGGCGCGCGTGGGGCGCTCGGGCAAGTCGATGCGGGTTGGATACGCGGTCAACCCCGGGCGTTCGCTCACGGTGAAACGGCGCAGTCCACCGAGGAAGTTTCTGTGTTCCCAGCTCGCCTTCAAATAGCCGGTGGTGCGCTCCACGTCGATGCGCCCCCCCACCCCCAGAGTGAGGTTTCTAAGGGTGCTCTCGGTCACACGGACCACCACCGGAACTTCACCGCTCTGGGGTTGCTCCAGATCTTGCTCCACGACCACGCGCGTGAAGACCCCCAAGTCGAAGACGGCGCGCCGCGCTTCCTCGAGGAGCTCGCGGGAGTATTCGTCCCCACGTTTCAGCTGAAAGGCTTCACGAACGGGCTTTTCGGGGATGTCCTGAAGCCCGACGAAGCGCACGGGCCCAATGCGAGCCTTCGGACCCGGCTCGACTCGAAAGCTGACTGCGGCCGTGCGAGCCGCCACGTCGACCTCGGCGCTCCCTTCGACTTTCGAGTAGGCGTAGCCGGCGTTGGCGAGCGTGTTGGCGATTTCGCTCTTGCTCTTTTCGAACAGGTCTTCGTCGAACGGTTCACCTTCACGGAGCTGAATGGCGGTGAGCGTCGCAGCCGCAGCCCCAATGTCGATGCGCTCCACGCCGGCCAAGCTGATACGCCGTGTCACCACGGGCTGCCCCTTGTCGACGTGCACTTCGATACGCACGTGATGCTCGTCCGTGCGGAGCACCCGAGCTTTTGTTACACGCGCCTGGTAGTAGCCGCGCGCCTGGAAGTAGCGCTGGATGCGCTCCAGGTCGGTGGCGAGCACCGTCTCGTCGTAGGTTTCGTAGTCGTCCGAAATACCGTCCCAAATGAACAGAAGCCGTTCGGTCTCCTGCGTCGCCAAGCCCTTCTGCACCGCGGAGGCTTCGCTGCTGTCGACACCTTCGATCTCGAATTGCTGGACGACCGGCTCGTGAGGGTAGGGCTGCTTCGCGCAACCCAGCACGAACAACGCAAGCGCAGCGCAACCAAGCTCGAATGCCCTGACGCGACGAAGCCAAACACCGCTCACGCCGCAGAATGTGGCATGTCCCCCACCCTGGTTGTGAGGGGCAACCGCAAAAAAATGTGACCCGACCTACAACTCGGTCGGATTACTGCTTCTTGGGCTTGCGCTTGACGCCCGGCAGAGTCGCCAGCTCGGCCGCCTCTTCTTCCACGGTATAGGACTGAAAATGCATCAGCCCTTGAATGGGGTCTGCTTCGGTACCCAGCGACGAACCCGTGAAAGTCGTTGAATAGGTGCCCGTAACGGAGACCTTGGCGCCGGTAGCAGGCAGCGGCTTGGGAATATTGATACCCCAGAAGGTATCCATGTGCTCTTCGTCTTCTTTGCCTTTGTCGAAGGTCTCGATGGCGTCGTAAATCTGAGCGAAGTTGGAGGCCCAACCCATCACCTTGATCGATTCGCTTTCCGGCGAATTCTTTTCGTCGCCGATCCAGAAAGCCGGAATGGGCGCCACACAGCCCTCGGGGTCGGCCTTGCCGCCCTCGTGCACGGCGCACTCGGGAGCGTCCGCGTAGTTGGTCTTGGTGATGTAACCCTTGATGGTGATCTTCTTACCCGCCACTTCGTCCCGGTGAACGCGGTTGCGCAGGTAATACGATGCGCCCCAAACGGTGTAAGCATCACCGTTTTTGATGGGCTTTTTAGCTAGGTTGGGAACCGCCGGCAGATTTGCCTGCACACCGCTCACGGCCGGTACCGGCTCGTACTTCACCTCTTCGCCGCCGCACCCCAAGGTGGCGGCGCAAAGCGGCGTAGCCACGCCGATCGCCATCAGGGAACGGTTGCTGAATGCGGTGCGTGCACGGAACTGAAACATTCTTCAGGGCCTCCTCGAAATCGGGTTCAGGGACGGTAGTCCGCGCGCTGGCCCGTGTGCAAGCAGACTGAAACCAGCATGGCGTAAATCGCTGTCGGGGTGCGCTGCCCGGTCACCCGCTTCGCACTTTTCTAGCCATGTTAAAATCGCTGCCCAGTCGGAAAAGGTTGCCCGCCCAAGGCCAACACCCAAAGATGGGCGCGTCGATGACTCGAAGCATCTTCATTGGTGACGTTCACGGCTGTGCCGACGAGCTCGTCGATCTGCTCGCCGCGGTGAAGCACACCGCTTCCGATCGGGTTTTCTTCGTGGGCGATCTGGTGGCCCGCGGCCCGGATTCGAGACGCGTGCTGGCGATCTACCGGAGCGTCGGGGCGCGCGGCGTGCTCGGCAACCACGAAGACAGGCTACTCGAAGCGCGTGCAGCGCGCAGGGCCGGTCAGCCGGGCCCGCACCTCGGCCCCTCTCACGCCCAACTGATGCAAGAGCTCGACGACGCGGACTGGGCGCTGCTCGAAGCGTTGCCCCTCACGCTGGACGTACCGGAGCATCGCGTCCGCATCGTGCACGCGGGCGTCGTGCCCGGCGTACCTCTCGAACGGCAGGAGCGCACTCATCTGTTGAAAATGCGCGCGCTCGAAGCGGACGGGACACCGACCGCCAAGTGGCGACCCCACTCGTGGGCTGAACACTACTTCGAAGAGCCGCACGTGATCTTCGGACACAACGCCGTCAGCGGGCTGCAACTTCACCCGCACGCCACCGGGCTCGACACGGGCTGTGTCTACGGCGGAAAGCTCACGTGCTTGGTCTTGCGAGAGCAGCAGCTGGTTCCCAGCGTCGGCGAGCGAGCGCAGCACCTGTTCTCGGTCACGGCTCGGCGCCGCTACGTCGATTTCGGTCCGCGCTACGAAGACAACGGTAAGGCAGGACTCGAGTGAGTCGAACCATTCGCTGCGCGCTCGCGCCTCTAAGACCAGGTCGACTGAGCCTCCCCCCCGAAGCGAGTCGCTATCTGCTCAAGGTGCATCGCCTGAAGGTCGGACAGCAGTTCTTGGCCTTCGACCCCGAGGCTCGACTCGAGGCGGACGCCACCTTAGTCGACGACCATCACGGAAAGGCAGCCTGCGAGCTTGGACCCCCGCGCTCCGCAAGCCTTGTCTCCGGGCTACCGGTGACTCTGTTCCAAGCACTGGGTAAAGGCGACAAGGCGGAGCGGGTAGTGCGCGACGCGACTCAATTGGGAGTCAGACGCATCGTGCTCGTGCAAACCGAGCGCAGCGTGCCGCGTGTGCTCGACAAACGTCAGACCAAGCAAGAGCGCTACGAACGCGTCGCGCAAGAAGCCGCCCGGCAATCCGGCCGTGGAGACGTACCCACCCTGGAAGGACCGCTCTCGCTGGCCGAAGCGCTCACGCTTGCACACCCCTTGCCCATCAAGCTGGCCTTCGATGCCGCCGCTCAGGCCAACGTCAGAAGCGTGCTGTCGAATCGAACATCCGAGCTCGGCGTAGGCGCGCTGATCGGGCCCGAAGGCGGCCTGAGCGCCACCGAGCTCGAGGCGCTCATGGCCGCGGGCTTCTCACTGGTCCGCCTCGGCCCTTTCACGCTGCGCACCGAAACGGCTGCGATCGCGGCGCTGGCCGTGCTGAGCGAGTACTGCTAAACGCTGGGCTGTCATGCCGCCTCGGCGCATCCTCGTTGCAAAGCCCGGACTCGACGGACACGACCGCGGAGCGAAGGTGGTCGCGCGCGCGCTCCGAGACGCCGGGTTCGAGGTCATTTACACCGGCCTTCACCAGACTCCCGAAATGATCGCGAGCGCTGCGGTTCAAGAAGACGTGGATGCCGTGGGTCTGTCGATCATGAGCGGCGCTCACAACACGTTGTTCCCCGCCGTGCTCGCCGCCCTCAAAGCGCGAGGTGCCGATGACATCCCCGTCTTCGGCGGCGGCATCGTGCCCGCCGAAGACTGCCAGCGCCTCGAGCAAGCGGGTGTGAAGCGGGTGTTTTTGCCGGGAACGCCGCTCAGCGAGATCATCGCGTGGGTGGACCAGAACGTGACGGCGCGGTAGCGCGCCCCGACTGACGAACACCCTGAAACTTTTCGCCAAAATAGCGACGCGAGTTCTCATCTTGCGCTGACTCAGCGTTCGCGCAGACAACCGGCAAGGCCAATGTTATGCTTTTGCACCGCGCGTTGGCCCACGACACCCGCGCCGGTTCTTATCTCATGAAGCCTATCTTCACCTTGTCCATGCTCCTGGGAGCAGGCATCACCTGGGCCTGCAACCCGTCGACCAGCTCACCGACACCCGGCGGCAACGGCAACGCCGCCAACGGCAACGCGAGCAACGCGGCGAGCACGACTGCCGGGAACGCTGCCAGCACGGGAGTGGGAGGCGGCGCGTCCACCACGACCGCAGGGCCCGCCAGCGGTTCCAGCGCCGGCTCCGGGACGAGCGGTGGACCGGTCACCTGCTCCAACACCGACCTGAGCACGCTGCCGATCGACGAGACCGGGTGGGTGGCGCGCGAGTGCAATTCGTCAGGCATTCAAGGGGCCTGGTACTGCTACGCCGATCCCGTCGCACCCACGGACTGCATGAACGGCGTCACCCCATATCGGGCCGGTAGCGGCATGTGCATCAGCGGCGAGACAATCATGGACGAGACCTACGCCGCCTGGGGCGCCGGCATCGGTCTCAGCTTGAACGATACCGGCGAAGCCGAGGGCGCGTCCGTCAAGAGCGCGTACAACGCCAGCATGAACGGAGTGGCGGGCTTTCAAATTTCGATCACCGGGACCACCGGCGAAAAGCCAATTCGCGTGGGCTTCACCGGCGCCGCCGAAGACACCGGCTTGCCGTCGCCGTTTTGGGAGGTTCCAGGGCCCGGCGATTACACCGTCATGCTCGCCGACGCGGTCGTGCCCGCCGCGTGGGAAGACACCGCGAACGCCGGCGAATACGCGGACCCCACCAGCATCTTCGACATGCAGATCCAAGTGGTCGGAGGCGGTCCCGGAGCGGGGGCGCCCTACGACTTCTGCGTTGCCAGTGTCACGCCGGTCGGCGAAGACGGCGGCGTCATCGTCGGCGACATGCCGAGCCCCTACGGTTCGCAGGTGTGTGGCCGCTACGACACCATCACGCTCGGCAACCAATACATGGTCCAAAACAACGTATGGAACGACAACACAGCGGGAAGCCAGTGCATCAGTGCGCTGTGGAACAACGGCGATACGGCCGGCTTCGTCGTGAGCCCGTCGGGTATCAGCATCGACGCGGAGATTGGTCCCGCGTCGTATCCGTCCATCGTGCTGGGCTGGCACTACGGTCAGTTCTACGGCTCCTACACGGCGCCCCGCACCCTGTCGTCTCTGACCACGATTCCTTCGACGTGGTCGTACAGCGTGCCCACCGGCAGCGAAAGCTACAACGTGTCGTACGATCTCTGGATCCACTCGAACGCCGGAGCCCAGGAGCCGCAAGGCGGGCTCGAGCTGATGATCTGGACCAACCACCGAGACACGGTGCCCATTGGCTCCATCGTAGCCCAAAGCGTCAGCTTGGCGGGCGGCTCGTGGGAGGTTTGGTACGGCCAGAACAGCCGCGGCTGGAACACCGTGAGCTACGTGAACATCTCGAACCCCACCTCGATCAGTCTGGATGTGGCCGAATTCATCAACGAAGCCGTCACGCGCGGCTATGCGGGCGGCGGCGACTACTTGTTGGGCGTGCAAGCGGGCTTCGAGATCTGGCGCTCCAGCGTCGAGATGCGCACCAACGCGTTCACCATTTCGATCCATTGATACTCAGGGCTTGCGCGCGGACGCGCACCCCACGTTGACGCTCAACAGCAGCTTGTCCTCTGACCAGTACTTGTCCACGGCTTGCGACAGGTACATGAGCGGCCTCTCCAAATCTTCCACCTGTAGCCAGGTGCGGATCTCGGGCAGAATCATCAGGCGCGTCGCCGGGTCTTCGATGAGCGCGCGGCCGCTCGAAAACTCGAGCTCTCTCGGCTGCAGCTTGACGTCGATATCGTAGAGGCCCGCCGCTTCGAGCTCCTCGGCCAGGCTCTCCAGCGTGGGCCTGGTACGAAACGCTGCCTCCAGCGCCTTGGAGAACTCGGCGTCGTCGTGCTTTAAGGCGTACTCTTTGAAGATGTCGGTGATCTCCTGAAACGAGCCGCGCATCGGCATGGTCACCAGCGCCTGCCCTCCCGCGTACAGCACCCGAGCCATCTCTCGAAACAGCTCGGTGCGACCCTCTTTGTCGAGCACGGGATGCAGCGCCAGCGCATGCGAATACTGCTCCCTATCGAGGCCGGTCGGATAGCTTTCGGTGATCAGGTACTCGATGTCGAGCTCGCCGCGGGTGTGGGCTTTGTTGCGCGCCAGCTCCAGCGCCGGCAAAGAAATGTCCACGCCCACCAGACTCATGTTGGCAATGCGTTCGAACAACTCGAGATCGGGATAGCCCGTCCGGCAGCCTAGGTGGGCGACGCGCGCAGCATCACCGGTGAGCAACAGCTCGAGCAACAGCTCGCCAAACAGCGAGAGATAACGCGGCACGACGAACGTTTCGAAGATGGCGGCATCTTGCGTGCTCAAGTCGTCGAAGTGACGCACGCAGCGATGCTACAGCGGGTTGACCGTTTGATCCAACATTGCCTCGGCCTTGGCCAGAGCGCTATGCTCGAGCGCGTGAATCCCCTGGTTCGCGGCTGTATCGCCCTGGCCGTGCTGGCTGCCCTCGCCGCTGGTGTGCATAGCGAGCTCGAGCCGGTACAGGTCAAACCCCAGGCGGGCACAGGGACGGTATCGTTGCCCGCCACGCTGCCGAGGCCCTGCCCACCGGGCACGCTGCTCGACCGTCAAGTCTGCATCCCCGTGCCGGGACCCGAGCCGGCGGCGTCGGCAGCCAGCGTTCGCAATTGGCAGATCTACGATCGGCTGCCGCGGCGCCCCGAGCGCCCAGCGGACTACCAGCGCTATCGACTCCCGTTGGCGCAACCCGCGCTCATCGAGCCGAGCCCGCTGGGTCTCGAGGGGCAGGTTCAAGGCGATGCGCTCCTCTTGCGCGCCGCCGCTCGAGAGCCCGTGCTTCACCAACCACTCAGCGGTCAGCAAGGTAAAGCTCGGGTGCTGTACACCGGTGATCTGGTGGGCAAGACCGCGGTCGTCGAGCACCGGGTGCTCGAAACCCACCAACAGCACACCTACCTAGTGATCTACGCCAACCTCGCGGAGCTCACCACGCGAGCAGGCATGGAGCTCGAGCCCAAAGCTCGGATCGGTACCCTGGGTGCCACCCCATCGGGTGGCTCATTCGGCCTGCACCTGGAAGTGCGACGCGTGCGGCACGGCGTGGATGCAAAGAGCCTCGGCCCGGACGACTTCCGCGATCGCGCCATGACCATCGCCTGCGATTTGCGCAACGTTTTCCCCTTGAAACGTTGAGCCTACTATTTCACAGGAAGTTTGGAAGGACGGGAAGGATATTTTTCTGTTCCCAGTCTTCGCGTGAGCACCGGTTTTATCATCATCACATCACCGCCGATGCTCTGGTCGGGTCCAAATTAAAAACTTCTTGTCTTCCCGCCTTCCCGCCTTCCTGTGAAAAACTTCTTGTCTTCCCGTCTTGCTGCTGATGCTCTAGAGCACCAGCTTGGATCGGTACCCTGGGTGCCACCCCATCGGGTGGCTCATTCGGCCTGCACCTGGA
>CBFGRJ010000100.1:0-20649 GCA_965651135.1 uncultured Myxococcales bacterium | reverse complement strand
GGAATCACCGCTCGAATCCAGCGGTGCTTTGACGCGTCTAGTCGCATTCGATGGGCAGCGCGATTCGCGTGGCCAGTGTTTGGGGTACGAGACCGAGGGGTGCTTCGAACTCCGACCGCTCACTGATGGCCACGCCCACACCGTTGCTCGCGGTGACGAACGCTTTCAAGTAGCTAGCCTCGGGATCGGGTGGCTCGTCGGTACCAGGGTCATAGGGGACGATCACCTGCTCATGGAACGATTCGTACAAGATCTCTTGCGGAGCATGTCCAAGCTCGGTGCTCGTACCCAAGCCGCCGCTGAGGTTGAAGGCGAACAAGGTCTCGGCGGGGACAGACGTGGCCAAGCGTGTGAACGCCGCAACGTTGTAGCACTCCGAAATCGCGAGCCCTCCCACTCCTATTCCAGATGTCACGTCGAAGGTCGCCTGGTCACTGGGATCGCGCGGATCGGCTTCGACCATGAGCAGACGATTGGCTCCCCCGTCTAGAATGGGCACTGCCATGTGCGTGGCCTCCTCCAAGCGGGCAGTGTAGAAGGCGGGGAGAGCCTGCATCGTCGTGATCGTCACGGCAACGCCAGGGGTCTCTTGTGAGCCGAAGAAAATCGGCTGCGCAATCAGATCGCAATCGGCGAGAGCGCTCGTATCTCGACAGCCGTCTGCGAGCATCAAATTCACGATGCCTCCCAGCGCCTCCTTGTTGTTGGCAGAGCCACGCGCCCCCGTAATGCCGATCATCGCAGCGTCGGTGGTGAATTCGGACTCGAGCAAGTCGACCTTCTCCAAGTCGCTCGTATCCAAGACCGTGATTTGCTCGACGGGAGCGTTATTGACGAGCCGATGGGAGAGGTATACCAGGCGATTGTTGAGCACCGTGAGCTGGCCCGGCCTCGGTGGCGGAATGCCAATGAGTGTCGACAGCGTCGTCCATTCCTCCTTTTGGTCGTCGAAGCGACGCACCTGCAGATCCACCGGTTGCTTTGGATCAGGCGGGAATTTCGTCGACGTAAAGATGAACCACGCGTCGCGCTCCGGAGCGCCGTCGTAGGCGATCGCTCCCACTTGAAGTGCCTCGCTCGCGACGACCTCCCCGGTCGCTGCCGACAGCACCGCTAGAACCGACTCGTCGTCGTCGGTGGCATCGATACCGCCCACCGCGATCAAACCAACCGTCGGAGGGGGCACGGTCGTGCTGCCGCCAGTGCCGCCCGAGCCCCCTGTGCCCCCCGACGAGGTCTCCCCCGCGGAGCCACCCATATCGCCGCCGGTGCCCGCACTGCCGCCGGTAGCGGCTCCACCCATGCTGCCGCCTGCGCCCCCTACCGAGCCGCCCCCCGTGCCTCCGTCGGCACCGCCGCTGCCCATGCTTCCGCCACTGGTTCCGCCGCTTCCTGACGTCGTCGAACCACCTGGCTTGACGTCGTCGGGCTTGTTGATGACCGAGCACGCCAACACCGAAAGGCAACCCAAAGCAAAAGCGAAACGACTTTGGTCAAGCATCTGGATGGGCAAGACTGTCTATCGACCGGCTCTCGAATTCAAGCCTGTCGTGTTCACCTGCCCTTCACCGCCGACCTTGGCCGCGGGTTTCGAAGCTTTTGGGGCTGGTCCCCCGAAGAGAATGCCCGGCTCGATGCCCTGTGGGCCGCAGCTTGGATGTGCGGTCAGCAGCAACGTCTTCGGCACATCGAGCCGGCTAGGATTGCGCCCGAAGCGAACCAGGGGTTGCGCAATGCGATAGATACGGAGCTCAGCGGGACAAGGCCATGCGTATTGTCGTCGGTACTTGCGCACCAGATACCGCACATAGGCCTGCCAAACCCTAGGTGGCGCTGGATTCGAGGCGAGGCGGATGCTGAGAATACCCTCGCGCACTTCGTTGAAGTAGGCGAGCCCCGGACTGAACCCTCCACGCTCATCGAACGGTTCCAACGCGCCTGGCTCGCCGGTCGGGTGAATCACCTCGTACGTGATCAAGCGCACCGGATCGAGGAGGAACCGGCTGTTCCAGACGTCGAAGTAGGCTAACCCCGCCAAGGTCCGAGTATGAAGCGAGAGCACCGGCAGCTCGAGCAATGCTCGCCCCAACGCCGGTTGGCGCAGACCGAGCGCCAGGTGGCCCAAGCTGGCCGTTGCCACGGCGACGAGATGCAGCGGCACGAACACCCTCGCGGCCCACGAGGCACCGGGAACTCTTTCGGAACGCCGCGCCTCGTTGGGCTTCTGCCGCCACGAGACGTCGTCGATGAACAGCAAGAGCCCCACGCTCGCCAACAACGTAAACAGCCCTATTCTAAGGCTGAACAGCACGAGTCCGTTGAAAGCAAACGCACTCAGCAAGGCCCAGCGCCGCGTGCGCCTGAGCAGCAGCAGGACGGGCAGGGCAAGCTCCCAGCCCACCACCAAATAGTCGACGACGGTGAACCACCGGGGATGGTCGAACGCCAGCTCCGCAGTGAAGCGCGTCACGAACGGATGACGGAGACTCTCCGAAAAGGCATGGCCATTCACCCAATAGTCGTCCGCCAACTTGGCCAAGCCGGCAGTAAAGTAGACCGACGCGACATTGATTTGGGCGAGTCGCTTGGGCCAAGCCAAAACCCGGTGCTCGGGAACCCAGGAGAAACGCCGATCCAGACTCAAGCGCGTATCGGACCGCATGAACATCAGATAGAAAGCGAGAGAGTGCGCCATCCAATCTGCAGCATGCGGAGCGGCATAGCCGCGCAAACCGAAGAAATACACGCAGAGCATCCAGTTGAGCACGGCGCTCGCCCGCACGCGTACGCCCAAAGCCAAGAGCGCCACGGCAGCCATCCACAACCAGAACAACACCGTGATCACGACTGGCGAGTACGCTGCGTCGAAGGGCGAGCTCGGGTGTACCCCGGTGTTGGCGAAAAGCAGTTCGAGCTTCGAGGCCAATTCGAGCTGTTCGATGAACACCAAGCACGCGTATCCAACGCGAAACCATGCTTCGGCGCGCCCGGGCGACTCGGCAAAAAAATGGCGCGCGAGCGTCTGTGAAACGGCGGACACTAGCGAAGAACGCGCCACCCGATCACCTAGCGTACGATCGCTTCGATGCAGCCGAGCTCGTCATCCGAAAAGTCGAGGCGTGCCAGCGCACCGACGGCGGCTTCGATCTGCTGCGTGCGGCTCGCGCCGATCAACGCAGAGGTCACAACGGGCTGCCTCAACACCCACGCCAATGCCATCTGTGCCAGGGTCTGACCCCGTGACTTGGCCACGGCATCCAAGCGACGAACCTTCGAGAGCACGTCCTCCGTAACGGATTCCCTTTTCAAGAAGCCATGCGCCTTGGCAGCGCGCGAGTCATCTGGAACGCCTTCTAGGTACTTGTCGGTCAGCAACCCTTGCGCCAGCGGAGAAAACACGATGCAACCCATGCCGCACGCCGACAACACGTCGAAAAGCCCTCGCTCGGGAGTGCGCTCGAACAGGCTGTATTTGGGTTGGTGAATCAGGCACGGTGTACCCAGGGCTCGCAACATCTCTGCTGCGCGCCGTGTCTGCTCGGGGTCGTAGTTCGAGATACCGACATACAAGGCCTTGCCGCTGCGAACGGCATAATCGAGCGCTCCCATCGTCTCCTCGAGGGGGGTCTCCGGATCGGGGCGGTGGCTATAGTAGATATCCACGTATTCCAGGCCCATTCGCCGCAGACTTTGGTCAAGACTCGATATCAGATACTTGCGGCTTCCCCATTCGCCATAGGGACCGTCCCACATCCAGTAGCCAGCCTTCGTCGAGATCACGAGCTCGTCTCGATAGCGGCGCAAATCGCTCTGAAGCACCTTCCCCAAGCAGGCTTCCGCCGAGCCTGGTGGAGGACCGTAGTTGTTGGCCAAATCGAAGTGAGTAATTCCCAGGTCGAACGCCCTGAGCAACAGCCCACGCGCGTGCTCGTGACTATCGACCCCTCCGAAATTGTGCCAAAGCCCTAGTGAGATCCGAGGCAGCTTGAGACCACTCGACCCCGCTCGGGCATACCGCATGGCCTGGTAACGTTCGTGGTTGGCAAGGTACATGTTGTGCCCTTACCACGCTCCGCCCCATGCCGACACGCTCCGGCTCGTGGCGCCTTCCGCCGAGCATTCCCTCCCGGTCGTTCCCCGTGGCACGCGACTATTTCGGACGACTATTCCGCAATGACGGCCAACAATTCCTTCGAGTGCGCCTTGGGATCGACATCTCGCCAGATCCGCTTCACCTTGCCGTCTGCACCGATCAAGAACGTCTGCCGTGCCGCGTATTCACCCCGCACTGGCACGCCGAAGGCTGCAGCCAGCTCACCTTTCGTGTCGACCACCAGATCGAACGGCAGCTCGTACTTGTCGATGAACGCCTGGTGCGAAGACGCGTCCTGCAGCGAAACGCCGAACACTCGGACCTTGGCGCTTTCGAACGCGGCATGGTCGTCGCGGAAGCCTTGAGCCTCGACCGTACACCCCGGCGTGTCGTCTTTGGGATAGAAATAGACCACCACCTGCTGACCTTTCAGCGAGCTCAGCGCGACTTGCTTGCCATCTTGCAGGTGGAGCGTCACCTCTGGCGCGGGATCGCCGACAGCCAGCGGTCCCCGCTCGATTGGCGCAGACGCTGCGGCGCTGGGCGCCGCCTCGACCCTTTCTTTAGGCCCGCGATCGCAGGCCGTCACTCCAGCAATGAGCACGAAAGAAGCGACGTGTGCCGACCTACGCAGGCAAGCCATCAGAAACTCCTGGTCAGCGACAAAAACGCCGTATTACGCCCCACCATCGGCTCGACCTTGAAGCGCCCGGCTTGCTCTTCGACGGGTACCAGCGGTCGCGAGACGTAAAGGTAGGTGGTTACGGCTGCGCTCACGACCGCTGCACCAATCAAGACGTCGGTCACCAAATTCAAGGTCTTGGTGCTGTCCGAAAGGCTCTCCGCTTCGGAAGGGTCGGTGCCATCGTTCGTATCGTCGAATTCACCTTTCTTGCCGAGGGCGAGCACACCCGTGACTGCTGCCCCCACGGTGAAGGCACCGGTGGCGGCGAGCCCAATGTAGACACCGGTCGGCGTGGGCCTATCCATGGCAGGTCCGGCATCGGTACCCATGGCGCTCGTATCGGGTGCCGCCGTCGTTCCCGCAGGCGGCGTCGCTGCTTGAGCGGGCACCTTCATTTCGAACGCACGCGATAGGCTGCTCCCCGACGCCGCGTCGAACTCCCAGACTTGGTCCTCGTACCCATCCAAACGCGCCACCATGCGATGGTGGCCAGAACGAATACCCAGCTCCAGTTGCCCTGTCTCAATCACGTAGCGATTGGTGATGGGTGCCCCCTGTACCGGAAGGCGTTCGTCCGTCACGACCACGGCAGGCGGAACGCTCGTGAGCACCACTCGGACGACCGAGGCCTTCAGCGTCGAAATATCCCGCTCGAATTGAGCCCGCTCATCGGCTGGAAGCTCGTCTCCTCCCTGGTCCAAGTAGCGCTGCATGGCGTCGATGGCCTCGCCGTCGCGCTCGAGCTTCATGGCTGCAATGCCCAAGTTGCCCAAGATTTTCCAAGAAGGAGCAGCTTTGTACGCCGCCCTGAACTCCCGGTAGGCCTCCTCGTAACGCGCACCATCGGGATCTTGCATGAAGTTGACCCCAGCCTTGAAGTGCTGGCGAGCTTCGTCAGTGATCTCCACTTCATCGGCAAGAGCCGTGCCGCTCACCGTAAGCAGCGAAGTGAAGCACAGCCCGGCACACAACACGCTCAGACTCACTCGTTTCATCAGAATTCTCGGTGGCTTCGATGCTGGCAAACTCGTCATTTACGGGCCTTTCGTCATCAGCAGCTGCGCTTGCTCACCCGCGGATGAGCACCGAACAGATGACTACAAGCGCGGACAAAAGCCAAGCACCTTCAGCCGAACGCCCCGGCAGCAGCGCTACAGGGACGTGCGGATCTGCCTGCTGCCGGTGCTCGTCTTGCTGCTGGTCCCACCCTTCTGTTTAGAAGTGACCTTCGGAGCAACCGGCGCCACCTTGCGTGGGGGCGGCTTGGGAGGCTGCCGCGCCGCCGTGACCTCCGCTTGGGTGGTTTTGGTGGCCTCGGCGGACTTGTCCTCCTCGGCCTGCGCCAATTTCTTGGCTTGCTCCTCGACTTTGGCTCTCTCCTCCGCCGCACGCCGTTCAGCCTCGAGCTTCTCGCGTTCGAGCCTCTTCAGTTCCTCTTTTGCCTTGCGCTCCGCCTCGAGTCTCTCTTGCTCGGCGAGCGCTGCGGCCTGTGTCGCCTGGTCCGAATCACTGGATAGCTTGACGGCCGTAGCCACACCGCCACCGACGAGCAGTACCGCCGCTGCACCCAGCGCCAAGTACAAGGGTGTCTTGCTTTTTGCCTTGGGGATGGGCACGCCGGCGTCACTACGCGTATTGGCCCAAGCGGCGGCGGTGCCGTGGTCTATCGTGCCGGGTGTTGCCGCGCCAATGGTCATGGGAGCCGCTGCGGGGGCGCCTTGCCTCGCTTGTCCCCACGCAACGAGGGCTTGCTGGAACTCTTGGCAAGAGCTGAAGCGATCGCCCACCTCGCGCGCCATGGCTTTGGCGATGATGGCCGCAAACGCTGGGTCCAGCCCCGGGACCACTTGTTCCACGGGCGGCGGAGATTCGAGCACGATCTTGAAGAGCAGCTCGTTGAAGGTGTCCGCATTGAATGGCACCTGACCCGATACCGCCTCGTAGAGAATGACGCCCGCTGCGTAGATATCGACCCGAATGTCGATGTCCTTGCCACCTTTGGCCTGCTCGGGAGCCATGTAGTAAGGAGTGCCCATGACGGCGCCCGTGCGGGTCATGCTGAACTCGCCACCCACCTTGCTGAATTTCGAAATACCGAAATCCAATAGCTTGACGAAGTCTGCTTGTCCCTTTCTGCTCGCGACTAGGTAGACATTGTCGGGTTTCAAATCGCGATGGATGATGCCGGCTTGGTGCGCTGCCTGTAGCCCTTCCAACATTTGCAGGGCAATCGGATAAAGCTGCTCGGCGCTCAGGCGTCCCAGTTGCCGAATGCGGGCGCTCAGGGGTTGCCCATCCAAAAATTCCATCACCATGTAGCGGTCGCCGTCCGGCAATTGGCCTAGATCGAGCACTTCGACGATGTGTTCGGAGCCGATGCGACCGGCGGCTTGTGCCTCCCGCTCGAAGCGAGCCACGGCGTCCGCACTGGCTGCAACGCCGGCATGCAGCACCTTGATGGCCACGCGTCGATGAATCCGCGTATTTTCACCTTCGTACACGGCACCCATTCCGCCCTCGCCGAGCAGGCGGACGATGCGGTACTTCCCGTCGACTAGATCGCCCGTATTCAGTTCCACGTCGCGTTCGACCTTATCATGACAACCGTTCCGGGGCCTGCGTTGGTCCAAGCCCGGTCGGCCAACAGTCTGGAGTGTCGCATGGATCGCCACCCTCGGCGATAAAAGAAGCTCGAACGCAGCCAGATCCACGCCGATGCTGCGAACTCTGGCTGAATTGGTCGAAGCTTCATACGGGGACGCCGTCGTCCACACGCTGGGCACCCGCCGCTGCCTCTGCCGCTTCTGGCTGGCCTCGGTCCACCCACATCGAACACCCGAGCGCGTGTCGTCGGCCAACATACCCGGCCAGCGATCCCAACCAGCTACAATTCGTTTGATCTCGGCGTGACACGCCATTTATCTTGTCGTGGTTTCGAGGCGGCCCATGGCGACCAGTGGGCAGACCACCTCTGGGGGCGCCAACCGATCCATACGGGGTGCGGCCAGCACCGCCACTGGGCCAGAGGTCACCTAGTCAGGCCACTTAGTCAGACCCTAGTCACGAAGAACTCACAAAAGGATCGAGCCATGAAGCTTTACATGCACCCAGTATCGATGACCAGTCGACCCGTCCGCTTGTTCATTGCCGAGAACGGGCTCGAAGTGGAAGAAGTGCTGGTCGATCTCATGACGGGCGAACACCACAAGGAGCCTTTCGTCAGTATCAATCCCAACCGCCTGGTGCCGGTGCTGGACGATGGCGATTTGCGTTTGACCGAGAGCTCCGCCATTTTGAAGTACCTGGCGGACAAGATAGACTCACCGCTTTACCCGAAGGACCTGAAGAAGCGGGCCAAGGTCAACGAACGCATGGATTGGTTCAACACAAATTTCTATCGGGATTGGGCTTACAACCTGATTTATCCGCAGATCTTCCCGCATCATAAGCGCCAGACCGACGACATTCAGACCGGCACGCTCCAGTGGGGTCAAGAGCGCTCGCTCACCTGGCTCGGCATCTTGAACGACTTCATCATTGGCCCCAATCAGTACGTCTGCGGCAACGAGATGACGATCGCCGACTACTTCGGCATCGGCCTGCTCACGCTGGGTGAAGTGGTGGGCTGTGATTTCGCGGGCTACCCGAATGTCGCCCGCTGGGTCGCCAACATGAAGAAGCTCGAGAGTTGGGACAAAGTCAACGAGGCGCTCTACGGCCTGCGTGACGCCGTACGCGGTCAGCCCTTCCTCAGGGTCTAACTGACGCGGCGACGCAACCCTGGAGGATTTAGCTGCCCTTACTTGGGGGGCGGCCCGTACAGCGATTCGCGGTGCATGGCGTAGCCCAACGGTGTACCGGCGCTGATGGTTTGCACCACTTGGCCCATCGAGTTCACCTCGTGGAGCACGCCCGTATTCGAGTAAGTGATGAGGGTGTTGCCGTTGGGTAGCCGCTGCACATCGCCCAAGCTGAACGAGCTTTCTCCGCTGGCAGGGCTGTAGCGGAACACCTCGGTGGCAGTCATGGCCATGGTATCGAGCTCGAATTCGACCACCGGCGATGCATTGCCTCCGCCCGGATTCGGCCCGTTGTTGTTGAAGAAGATGAAATGGCCATCGGGCAACAAGTGATGCCCGTGGTTGACGTTCCAGCTGGCCTGAATGTGGGGCCCCTTGGGATTGTTGCCCCCTAACTGCCACTGGATCTGACCATCCCGACTGAACTTCACGTACATGTTTGGATTGCGATCCGAAACCGTGAACGAGTTGTCGGCCTCGTGGTAGAGAATCGAGTTGGGGTGGCAATCACCCGCCGGCTGGTACAGGGAGGAAACGTCTCCAACGATGTCGGTGATGCTCAGGTCGGGGGAGATTTGTACGATTTTGCTACACGCGCCACCACCCGACCCGTGCAAGATCGCCGCCACGCTCCCGTCGGGCAGCGGAGCTAGGTCATGGTGTGCATTGTTGGTGCCTGGAACGGTCTCGGTGACCTCCGTGCCATCCATCGAGACTCGCCTTATGGCGCCTTGGCCGCCTTGCATGGGATTACCCGTGACCATCCACAGGTACTTGCTATGCCAGTCGATGCGCACGCCGCTGGCATCGCGGGGCGCCGGTGAATACCAGACCACCTCCCCATCGCCGTCGAAAATGAAGGCATAAGGACTATTGGTCGTATAGCTGATGGTGACGATGAATCCCGGTGCGACGGCGGCGGCGTTGCTGGGGTTCATCGTCGGGGCCGGGACGTTGTTGGGGATGGCGCCGGTCGTCAAACTAAGCGTGTCACTGGTGCAGGTTCCACCGCCGGAGTTGGCCACGACCTGAAAGCTGTACTCGCTCTGCTCTTTCATGCCGAGCAGCAAGGTGCGATAGCCAGGCTCGTTCAGGTCGACGGGTGCGGTCATGTCGAGACTGCCACCAGCAGGACCAAACACGATGTTGGCCGAGTCGATGGTGCCGGTGGCTGACCAGGTCACGATACCCACCGTCGCGATCGCTTCGCTGATGTCGTAGCTGTCGACCGTGATGGCACAATCACCCGATGCCGTTCCCGTGGTCGTGGGAGTGCCCGCAGTGGTTGCCGTAGCGCCACCCGCGCCGGTACTGTTGGTCACTGCGCCCGTGCCGGCCGTCGTGGTGGTGGTCGTGGGATCCGCCGTAGTGCCCGTCGTCGGTAGCCCCGTCGTGCCGGTAACGGTAGCGTTGCCAGGGCCACCGGTCGTGGTCTGGCCAGCGCTAGTGCTCGTCGCGGTGCCCGTGATGGTCCCCGATGGACCCGCCGGGTTTCCCGTGGTGCCCGTAGATTGGGGTTCGGGATCGCTGCTGCATCCGATGGCCAACCCCGAGAGCACCGACACCATCAACGAGACACGAAGATCGAAAATACCCAATTGCGAGCGACCGCCCATGAAGCAACTCCTACCTGGCGTATGTACCACGCTCCAACCGTACCCGCTTTTCCTACACTGCAGGCTCGAAACTCGTCAGCTTGCGAACGAGCAGACCAGTCTTCCTGCATGATTCGGCTCTTATGAAAATGTGACCCGGATCGCGGGAAGGCTGATCACTGCGATTTCGAAATACAAAATCGTTTCCGTCGATCATCCCGTGCCAATCGGCATAGTCCTTTGCAGTTGACTCTTGACCAAGTGCGCCAGGACTTCGCGCGATTGGGCGGCTACGCCCCCCATCCTCGTTGGTTCCGGCTCACCCAGCTAGGCCCTAGTGCGTCGCGCGTTGTCGGGCGGAGATCTGCTTGATGGCCTTGAGGTACTCGACCGCCTCTTTGGCGCACGGTGCGGGGCACGGGTTTCTCTTCCATCTTCCGCAGCCGCGCTTGGTCCCCGTGGCCTTGGGCGACAGGATAGCCAAGCTGCGGTCGTCCCCCAGCTGCCCCGCGCGCTCGAGCAAGGGGAGCTTGGCTTCGCAAGACTCGGCTTGGCGCAGATCGTACGCGATGGCGAGCGCCGGCGAGAAATTGGCCCGATGCTTGGGATCGTCGAGCAGCTTCTTGGCGCGCTCGGAGAGCTTGGGGCTCGTCAGCCACAAATCGTAGAGCAAGTCGTATCCGGCTGCGCCCATGTGGTCGGTCATCAACTCGAACGCGAGCTTCGAGGTCTGTCCGGGTGTGGCTGCTCCCTTGCGGATGAGAATGCGCAGATCGGGATCGAGGATTTCGGCGGGAGCTACGGCAAACAGTCTACGCGTCACGGCCATGGCGTCGGCCAGGGTGGTTGCCCGGCTGGCGAAAGCCATGATCAATGGTTTGAGCACGGCAGGATCGTGCGGGTAGCGCTCGGATAGCGGGAGCAGACCGTCAGCCCCCTTGCTCACCGCAGCCACCAGTTCTTCCGCGCTGGCTCGCTTGATCGGTGCTTCGGCTTTGGGTTTGGGGGGCGGTTCCGACAGGGTTGGGGCCGCCGGCTGTTTGGTGGGTTGCTGCTGAGGCTCGCTTGCCAGCGCCTGCACTGCAGCCGGTTCGGCGCTCACCGACGGGCGCTCGGCGGGAGTGTGAGCGCGCCACTGGAAGCCGAAATAGAGCACGGTGCCGCAGAGCGCACCGACGAGCGCGACATAAGGCCCGCCCAGCAGGAAGTGCCGCCAGGCAGAAATGCCGCCCTGCAGCCAACGCCGGCGTAGCACCGTCGCACCGGCGGTCACGAAGGCCACCAAGGGCAGCAGCAGGTTCCAGCCCGGCCAGCCCACGCCGGCCCCAATGCCGAGCAGCTGCTGCCAGGCGAAGCGACCGACCACGTCGTCGAACAGCCTGACCGCAACGCCTCCCAGACCGTAGCTGATGAGCCCGACCAGCACCGGCGCCCTGACGCTCTCGAGAGCCTCGAGCACCCGCGCGTTGTTGTCCCACACTTTCTTCTTGAAGCGACGGATCAGCAACAAGGCCGGCGTGAGTGACGTTCCCACGATGCCGAGCAGCAACAGCCCGAGCTCCGTGCGCGTCAGCGTCAGCTTGCCGGTCAAAAGCTCGATGCCGGTCGCAGCGCTCGCAAGGCTGGCAATCACCATGGCGACGCCGAAGATCGCAAACAACACCAGGCGCGTCCGCGCGGAACCCACCTCGTGCGCTTCGGCTTCTAGCGCGCCTCGCGTGGGCATGGGCGAGCGGCCGCTGTTCGGACGCGCCAGCGCCATCTCGCCGGCAAAGGGTTCGAGAGCGCGCCTGAGCTCGGTCATGTTCGGATAGCGCTCGTCCGGATTTTTGGCCATGGCGCGCTGGATCACGAGCTCGAGGTTCTCGGGGATCTCCGGGTTGAGTGCGCGCGGTCGCACCGGTTCTTTGCCCAAGACCTGCAGCACGATGAGCTGCACCGTTTCGTCTTTGAACGGAGGTTGACCCGTGAGTGCCACGTACAAGATCGCACCCGCCCCGTAGACATCGGCGCGAACATCGACTCGTTCACCGCGAGCTTGCTCGGGAGCCATATAGGCTGGAGTGCCCATGATCACGCCGGTCTTGGTAAGCGCTGTGTCACCGGCGTCCTGGAAGCGTGACAGCCCGAAATCGAGGACTCTGATGTCGGGCCGCGCGCTGATGTGACCCGTCGAGTCGCGCAGCAAGAAAATGTTGTGCGGCTTCAGATCACGGTGGATCACCCCTGCTTCGTGCGCCGCTTCTAGCCCCTCGCACACGCGCAGTGCGATGTGTACGGCCGACTCGATGCTCACCCTGCGCACACGCTCGATGTGGGCAGCCAGATCGATGCCGTCCAGGTAGTCGCAGACCATGTATTCCCAGCCCTGGGCGGTCCGACCGACGTCATAAACCCCGACCACGTACGGGTTCGAAACGCAGGCTGCGGCTTCTGCCTCGCGCCGAAAGCGAGCCAACACCTCGGCGTTGCGGGTGAATTCGGGCCGCACCACCTTCAGAGCGAACTGCTTCTGGTGGATGCGCGTATGCCGAGCTCGGTAGACGCGCCCCATGCCGCCTTCGCCGATGATGCTTTCGACGACGTAGGTATCGTTGAGGGTCTGACCGATCAGCTCGTCGTCCTCCGCCGCCGGAATGCCGGTCCACGACGTAGCTGTTTCCGCCACTGCAGCCTCACCGGAGGAATGATCTGCAACGGTGACGGCGTCGCGCGACGATTCAGAAGGCGGAGTCGGCATCGGGTCCTTGCGCAGGGAGTACGCGCTCAGCCTCATAGTCTACTTTACAACGGCAGACCGCCGAAAACCCAATACCCCCCAACCTGGCATTCTCGAGAACAGTCGGCCGAATCGCCAAAACCGTGACATTTTTCGGTGAAAGGCTAGAGCCTGGTGCGACGCGGCGCAAGGCGGCCCTCGCGTTGGATGCTTGCGTGGGCGAACGGACGAGACTCGCCGCTCGCTGCGTTGATGTCGCACACGGTCGTCTGCTGTCGTCCAGCTCGCCCTTACGCGCGGATTTCGCCACGGGTGCGAGGCAGTTCGCTGGACGCTCGAGCTGGGCGCGCGCAGCCCGTCGAGCGACGCAAAGCGATGAGTCAATGGTTAGTTCAACTTCGATCCGCCCCATGGCGGGATGGCGCGCTGCGCCAGCAGGAACCGTCCGAAGCCCAGCACCCCGATGCCCCGACGACCGCCGCATTTCCGGTGGCTCGTGATCGGCTGCTGGCCGGAGGCCCCCGGATACCCACCGCCCTAAACCGCAGAGAAGGCTTGGCTGGCCCATAAATGGCGCAAAATCGCGGCAAAGCTTGTTGCTGAGCCCCCCCAACTTGAGTAATGCCGAAGGTGATGCTCACCGATGCCCGCTCACTGAAAGATGGCCAGCGGCTCGAGGCCGACGTGTGCATTGCGGGGGCTGGTGCGGCAGGCATCACATTGGCCAGATCGCTCGTAGGAAGCGGCCTTTCGGTGTTGCTGCTCGAAAGCGGTGGCTTCGAATTCGACCCAGCGACTCAGCAGCTGTACGAAGGCCGTGTGGTGGGGCAAGACTACTGGGCGCTGCACACGTCGCGCCTGCGCTTTTTCGGGGGCAGCACCAATCACTGGACGGGCTGGTGCCGGCCGCTCGATCCCATCGACTTCGAGGCGCGACCGAACATGCTCGGCGGTTGGCCCATCGACTACGAAGAACTGCTACCGTACTACTCGCTGGCACAATCCGATTGCGAGCTGGACCGCTTCGACTACAGCGCCGAGCGCTGGGCGCAGCGCTACCGAGTCCGACTGATTCCGCTCGAGGACCCGGCATGGGAAACCATCGTCTGGCAGTTCAGCCCACCCACACGCTTCGGCGACCGCTACCAAGACGAGCTGATCACGCGGGACGACGTGCAGGTCGTGACTCACGCCAATCTCGTCAACATAGGTGTGACCAGCTCGGGCGCGCACGTCGACCAGTTCCACGTGCGGGTGTTGGACGGCCCTCGCCTTTCGGTGAGCGCCAACGCCTTCGTGCTCGCGCTCGGCGGCCTGGAAAATCCGCGGCTGCTGCTGGCATCGAACGACGTAGTGAAAGCTGGTGTAGGCAATCAGCGGGGTGTCGTCGGCCGCTATTTCAGCGACCACCCACACTCGGTCATCGGCCACATCATCATGAGCGACCACTACCAAGAGACTGGCTACACCGGCGTTCACCGAGAGGGCGAAGGCACCTTCGTCCGGTTCAGCTGGGCGCTGTCCGACGAGGCCAGGCGCAGCCTTAACATGCCAGGCATCAGTGTCACTCTCGATCCGCTCGGTACGGACGCCACCAACGACGATCTGCGCAAGATTGGCGTGGGTTCTTTGATGGAGCAGCTGGCTGCGCAACGCACGAAAGCAACGTACGGGCTCTTTTTGCGCGCCGAGCAGCCGCCGAATGCCTCCAGCCGAGTCCGGCTGGGCAAAACGCGCGACGCGCTGGGCGTGCCGCGCATCGAGCTCGACTGGCGCGTGCCCCATACGCTCCACGAAAAGGTCCGCGAGGCGGTCAAGGCGCTGGCCATCACCGTGGGGAGCCATTCCATCGGGCGCATCCTCAGCTTCCCCCATGCCGACACCAGGCCCCCCAACGGCTGGCCCACGCTTTGGGGCGGGCATCACCACCTGGGCACCACGCGAATGAGCGAAGATCCGCGCTACGGCGTGGTCGATCGCAACTGCAAAGTGCATGGCGTCGACAATCTGTTTTGCGCCGGCAGCTCCACGTTCGCCACCGCGGGATATGCCAACCCCACCCTTACCATTTGCGCCTTGGCTCGCCGGCTCGGTGAGCATTTGCAGGAGCGCTACTCATGAGCACCACACGCCGCAGCTTTTTGGGTTTTTTCGGTTTGGGCGGCCTGTGGCTCGGAGGGAGGTGGATCTACGAGCACCTGACCCGGCCCTCGTTGCACCGCGACTATCGAACGATAGCCGAGCGGCTCGCCAGGCTGCCGCAAAACAGAGAGCCATTGCGCGGTATTGGCTTCGCCTATTTGAGCAGCGTCGCGCACCGGCCTACCGCCGAGCAAATCGCTCAGGCGTGGTTCCCCACCGACGAGGAGCGCCAGCTGGTCATGCGGCTCGAGCGCGACGAGCTTGCCCGCCGGGTGAGCGCCCGCACGCTCGACGACTACCGTCAGGGGCGCGTCGTCAGCGTCCATGGGTGGCTGCTATCGGAAACCGAAGCTCGCTTCGCGGCGCTGGTGGCGCTGATCCGCAGAATTTGAGCCCGCTTTGGCGCTCACTTGCGCTCTTGGCTACCCACGGCGCCAAGCTCGGTAGCAGCCGCCTCTAGGTCGCGAGCCACGGTCGTGAGCAGCTTGCTCAGCTGGTTCAGACGGTCGATCGCTTTGGCCGGGACGCGCGAAGCCGATTTCACGGACGCGTTTTGATTCATGCCCACCATCCTGAGCGCAAGGCTGATTTGCATTCGCAGCATCTCGTGCACGCCGGAGCGCGCGCCGAATATGGCTACGCCCAGTGCATCCGGACCGAAAGTGAGCGGGAGCACGAATGCCGTGGTGCGCTCGCTGGCTCGGGGCGCGCCTTCAGGGAATAGACGCACAGCAGGAAAAGGCAGGGGCTCGAGCGGTACAGCGACCCCGTCGTTCAAACAAAAGAAGGGCGCCAGCTGCTGCCGGTTCTCGTCGACGTAGAGCAGCACGAGCGCGTCTTTCACGTTCGCAAGCGGCAGGTCGCGCGACATGATCTCACGAAGCTCGCCGAGATCGGTCGCGCTAGCAAAGCGTTCGCCGGTGTAGAGCAGGTGCTGATAAACCAGGTCCAAATCTTGACGCAGGCGCGCGTGCCGCTGAGAATTCGCCCGTGCAATACTGCGGCGAGCCGCGTGCCAAATGCTCTCCAACATCGGGCTGCTCACGGCCGACAGACCTTCCCGCATTCGAGTCACCAGCTTCTGCCATTCGTCGTAGACGGGCAGATCGGCGTCGACCGAACCGAGCAACTCGTCCAGGCATTGTGTGAACGCGCCTCGCTCGCCGCCGAGCTCGCGCTTCAGCGCGGCAATCAGCCTATCGGCGAAGCTGGTCCCGAATTTTTCGGGTAGCTCGACCACGTTGCTGATTTCTGTGTGGATGCGCTGGGCTTGTGCGTCGAGGTAGTCCGCCGGGTGCATCACGACACGACTCGAGGTCGGCAATGCATCGACGTCCCGCTCACCACACCCGCACGAATCGCGTACGGTGAGCTCCACCGGCAGCTCGGTGCTGCGCGACGAACGGATCCCCTGCAGCTGGGCGTGGATCGATCGCACCGCCAGCGCCGCCATGCGCGCCAGCGGCTGGCGAATGGTCGTCAGCGGGGGGCTGGATAGCCTGGCGAATGCGAGATCATCGAAGCCCGTCACGATGACGTCCCTGGGGACCCTGAGCCCCTGGCCCTGCAGGGCCTTGATCACGCCGAGCGCAATGGCATCGTTGGCGGACACGATCGCTTGTGGCGGGGACGTGCGCGACAAAATGCGCAGCGTTGCCTCGGACCCGCCGGCCAGTGTGAAGGGCCCCTCTTCTGCCAGTTCTGGCTCGAGTTGCCTGCCGTGACGGGCCAGGCATTCATTGAATGCTTGGAACCGCTGTTGCGCCTCCGGATTCAACGCAGGACCACCGATATAGGCAATGCGCGAACAGCCGTGGACGCGGACCAGGTGATCCACCAAATCCCACAGGCCTGGTCGCGGGTCGATGACGATGCTCGGAATGCCCGGCAGCGTCAGCCCCACGCTGCACACCGGCATGGGTCTGAAGCGCTCACAGAACTTGGCCACGTGCTCGGCTCCCGAAAAGGCGGAGAGACCACCCGTGACCAAGATGACGCCGTCGACGCTCTGCTCGGTAATCAAGTCGTAGACCGAATTCTGAGCCACCTCGGCGGGACCGGGCCCTCCCAGCGAGCGCCCCACCACGATGAACAGATCGTAGTCGAGCTTGCGACACTCGGCGTCGAAAGCAGCCCTCAGCTGGCCCGCGTAGCCGCCAACCATGGGGTCCAGGTGATCGATGAGAACCGCAACGGTCTTGCGCTCTGTCATGCGTGATCTAGCAGCCTACCAGCCGGCTCCCGGGCAATCAAATTGGGGGCAAAGCGCGTAGGCCCGCGCCTCGACGCGTGCGAGCGGTCCGTTCGACCGCGCGCAGCCGACTCGGGCACGCATGTCATAGCGTTGGTCACCACCAACTGGCACACTCAGCGAGCCTCATCCGCAAGAACGCCCTCATGCGAGCCGTCGTCACAGCCCTGATGCGATTGATCGGGCATAGTTGTTGCAGCCAATCGCGCCACGTGTCGATGCGATGCTTGTTTGGGTTGGCGCTGCTGGCGGTTGGCTGCGGTAGGGACGAGACCGTGCAACCCACCCCGCCTGCCGAACCCGAGCTGACGCGCGACACGATGTATTCCCTGGAGGTCATCCCGGAGTTTCGGCTCTACCTCGATGAAGAGGCCGTGCTCGCCCTGGAAAAGGCGCCCAAAGAATACGTACGCGCTCGGTTCGGCTACCGCGACTTCGAGCTCGACGATGTGGGCGTGCGTTTGAAGGGCAACGATACCCTCACCCCGCTTTCCGAGAAGCCGTCGTTCAAAGTGAAGTTCAACAAGTTCGTGCAGGGGCAACGGTTCTTGGGGCTCGAGGGGCTCACGCTGAATAATATGCGCGCCGATGCGTCACTTTTGCGCGAATGGATAGGCTACGAGGTGTTCCGTACCGTAGGCTCGCCGGCCCCGCGCGCAGGCTATGCCACGCTGCAAGTGAACGGAGAAGCCTATGGAATCTACCTGAACCTCGAACCCTACAACGACGACTTCTTGGCCCGCGTCTTCGACGATGCGACCGGCAACCTCTACGAAGCCGATCACGGCGACGACGTTCAACACGTCGAAACGAGCTGGGAGCAAGACGAAGGTGAGGATGAATCACGCGACGATCTGCGCCGCTTGCGCACGCTCGTGAGCGCTGAAACCGATGCCATTTTCTACGGCGACGCTGCACCCATTGCGACCCGAGAGTTCTTGAGTTTTGCCATGGCCGAGGCCTTCATCGGGCACTTCGACGGCTACCAGGGGCCACACAATTTTTTCGTCTACCACGAGCCCACGCTCGACCAGTGGTTCTTCTTGCCGTGGAACCTCGACCAGACCTCGATACGCACGACCAGCGCGTTCTTTGGAGACGGCTACCTGACGCGGCGCTGTTTGGACCAAAGCAAGCGCTGTCTGCTCGACTATGTCGAGCGAGCCCAGGCCGGCGTCGCGGCGCTCGAAGAGCTCGACCTGCCGAAGCGGCTGGCAGAGGCTCGCCAGCGCATCGATTGGGCGGCGCGCGCTGATGTGCGCAAGCGGCATTCGTACGAAGACATGCAAGCAACCGCCGACGAATTGAGCAACTGGCTCGTCGCGCGCCTACCCGCATTCGCCAGCGAGGTCGACTGCCTAATCGACGGCCAAGAGCCCGACGAAGATGGCGACGGTTGGGGAACCTGCACGCATGATTGCAACGACGCCGACCCAAGCATCCATTTCGGCGCAAAGGAGCTTTGCGACGGCATCGACAACGACTGCAACGGCTTCGCCGATGATGTTCCGGCGTGTCCCTGCCCTTCCGAAACCGTCGAAGGCCGCGAGTTCTTCTTTTGCAGCCACGTCAAACGCTGGGTCGAGGCCCGCGATTTCTGCGCTGCTCAAGGTCACGAGCTCGCCATGCTCGATAGCCCCAGTCAGAACGAAATGGTGTGGAACATAGCGAGGGAGCATCGCCCTGGCCGTTGGGCGATCGGGCTGAACGACATCGAAACGGAAGAAGTGTATCGGTTCCTCGACGGGAGCGAACCAAGCTTCACCAGCTGGGCGAGCGGAGAGCCCGCCCACCGCCTACCCATGTTCGATTGTGCTTTTTATCGAGGCGACCGCCAACCGGTGTGGCTCGAAAACAACTGCATCGAAACCGGAGCGTTCATCTGCAGCGAGACCCGCTAGTGGCGCGCTAGATGCGCGCCGCCCGTGCGACGATCAGTTGGCCTTCAGTTGGCGTTGGCGTTCTTCTTGGGCTCCTCGCCTTCGGTGCGCTTGACACTTGGGCCCGAGCTCGCGTCCGGCGCTGACAGACCATCTTCGAGCAAGTCGTCGAAGACATCGTCGTCATCCGTAACGGTGTGGATCTCTTCATCGTCGTCGTCCAGCACCATGTCTTCGTCGGCCTCGAGATCTTCATTGGCCACGTCCGTCGCCGATTCGAGCGCCTGACGATACTCTTCTTCGAGCTTGGCTTCTTCACTGGATGCAGCGCTCTGCTCCTCGCTCGCTTCTGGCTTGCTCGCTTCTGGCTTGCTCGGCTCTGCCTTCCCTGCCTTGTCAGGAGTGCCCCCCCCCAGGAAGCCGTGCCGTTCGGCGATCAGCGGAGCCACCACTTTGTCCCAGACGTAGTCGACGGGAATGTGGGCCACCAGCTTTTCTGGGGGCGCCACTGCGACCAAGTCGGCATGCGTGAACTTGCTGCTGGAATTCAAACTGGCCTCGATGATTCCGGCCAGCACATCAGGCGGCAACAGCGATGCCAAACGTGACACCGTCAGCGCGGTGATCAGCTCCTTTTGATCCAAGAGCTTGTGATGCAGCGCTCGCTCGAGCACATAGCGGATGAACTTCCGCGATCGATCGAGCTCGCTGCCCTTGCGCCCCTTGCTCCCCGGGTTGCCCGATACCGTGAACGCCCACAGCACGGCATCGTCCAGGTAGCGCTGCCGATCATCGGGCGCGAACAGCTCGACGATCTGTTTTGGGTTCGTGATCCCTTCGTCCAGCGCGATCTGCAGGGTCTCACCGGCGGCTTCCGCGGACATGCGCGGCGCGATTTTTTCATGGGTCGAAGTTGCCTGCGTGAGGATCGTCGCGCGCTCCTGCGGACGCTCACCGAGCGCCTTCATGATCTGTTCGCACGAGAAGTGCTGAATGAAGTCCTCGGGCGAGCGCTCTCCCAAGGCCAGACTGCACTCGCTCACTTCGGCGAGAAATGCCTCACGCCCTTGGCCCAGAGACGAGACGAACGATCCGATTCCGTTACTTTCCGCAGACATGTTTCCTCCAAAACGACTGCGGGATACTAGCGAGAGAGTCGCGAGCCGTCTCGGACAAATAACGACATTTTCACGAACTTGAGAGCCGCCCCTCACCCAGCGCTCGAGTGCTGAGCATCTGCACACCCACCGCAGCGAACATGCAAGCTGAGGGTAGAGTTGGAGGCGTGCTGGACCCTACGAGCCAGCAGCACCCCAGCAAGCACCCATGAACACACGACTGTTCCACAGCATTCCGAACGACGATGCCCGCAATTGAATTTCGTCGGAAACCAGGCGAGCGAACCTCTCGATCAAGGGTGCACAGGTCACCAGCCAGCTCCCAACGGGAGCTTTGATAAGGACAAGGGGCAAAGATGAAGCTCG
>CBFGRJ010000099.1:0-20762 GCA_965651135.1 uncultured Myxococcales bacterium | reverse complement strand
AAAAAAGAAGAAGAAAAAGCCGAAGAAGCAGCAGAAAAAGAAGCCCCGCAAACCTCCCGAGACCGACATCGAGGCGGCCACCTCGATTGGCTCGCGCGCCTATTGGATCACCTCGCATGCGCTCACCAAGAGTGGCAAACGAAACCCAGCACGGTTCCGGTTCTTCGCTACCGAGCTCCCCACGCGCGAGGGCCCTCGGGCACTTATCGGCGCGCCTTACCGCGGATTGGTCGAGGCCATGCGCGCCGACGCGCGCCTGGCGGCTCTCGGGATCGATGGCGCTTCGCGCCGTTCACCAGACAAGGGCGGCCTCAACATCGAAGGCATGACCGGAACTCCCGATGGCAAGCTGCTGCTCGGCCTGCGCAGCCCAGTCCCACAAGGCAAAGCACTCGTCTTCACGCTGGAAAACCCTGATGCAGTCCTGCGCGGCGAGCAGCCACGCTTCGGCGCTCCGAAATTGCTCGACCTGGGCGGCGGCGGCGTACGCGCGCTCTCGTGGTGGCGCGGCAGCTATCTGATCATCGCCGGCAGCGCCGATTCCTCCGGCATTTCGCGGCTGTATCGCTGGAATGGGAGCGCAGCGCCCGAGCACGTACGCAGCATCGATTTCACCGATTTCAACCCCGAGGGCTTCTTCACTCCGGAGTCTCGCAACGAAATTCTGGTGCTGAGCGACGACGGTGCACGGGAGGTTCGCGGTCGCCGCTGTAAAGATTTGGACAAAAGCTCCGAAAAGAGCTTTCGCGGACAGTGGCTAGAGCTGTCTGGAAAGTGAGGTCTGGGATGCAACACGACGACAGCCGCTCGAACGTACGACCCTTTGCGCTATGCTCGAGCACGGTGCTGCGATACTTCGTAGTGGTCTTGGCCTGCTCGGCCTGCGCGCCTCCCGCTTCGCAGGGCCAGGTTTCCACCGCTTCGCGCACCGCGCCCGTATCCCACTTGGCGTCGCCGGGCTCGCCATTGACACTGCCTCTTCCCGATCAGGCCGATCCGCGCATCGAAACGTCCAGCGTCATCTTCGAAGGGATGTGCGACGCTTCGGGGGCAATAGCTGTCGACGAACGCCACTTCGCCATCGCAGATGACGAAGACAACCTGATCCGCTTTTACGATGCCGAACGCGGTGGACCACCCGTCAAAATCGAAACGATTCTCGGACTCCCCGAGGACGAAGAGGAGATCGATTTCGAAGCGGCTACTCGGGTTGGGGAGCACGGCTTATGGCTGGCATCTCACGCGCTGACCAAAGCCGGCAAGCGCGCCGAGTCGCGCGTCAATTTGCTGCTTTCCAACGCGCCACGCTTGAATGCCGGGCTGCGCCTCGTAGGCAACCCCTACCGCGGACTGTTGAGCTCGCTGGCGATCGATCCGCTGCTCGCCCCGTTCGAGCTCAGCAGGTGCTCCGCGATTGCACCCACCGCGACCGACGGATTGAATATCGAAGGGCTGACGGCCAGGGCGGACGGTGGCGTCTTCATCGGCTTTCGAGGGCCCGTACCCGACGGGTTGGCGCTGATCGTAGGACTCTCCAACCCCGTCGAGATCGCCGAAGGCGTTGCCGCACCGCGTTTCGACGCCGTGCACCGGCTCGATCTGGGCGAAGGGCGCGGTGTGCGCGGACTTTCAGAGTGGCGCGGCCGCTACCTCGTCATCGGTGGCTCTCCAACTCACACGACGCCCTCGCGGCTGTACACCTGGGACGGAAAGTCCAGCGTAGCGACTGCGTTGCCCGTCGATCTGAGCAGCTACAACCCGGAAGCCTTTTTTACACCCGAAGAACGCGACTCGATCATGATCATCAGCGACGATGGCACGGTCGAACACGAGGGCACGTGGTGCAAGCACTTGCCCAACGACGCGGACAAGCGCTTTCGAGGCGTGTGGTTGTCGTTGCCCCAAGTCGACTGAACGCGCGCGATCACGGGCCATGCGAGTTCTCGTCGTCGATGACAATGAAGAATTGCTCGACCTGGTGGGTCGTTCGCTGACCAGCGACGGGCACGACTTGGTCTTCGCGACCACGGTCGGGCAGGCACTGTCGAAATTGCAAGCCATGCATATCGACCTCATGGTGCTCGATCTCGGTCTCCCCGACGGGTCCGGCGTGCAGCTCTGCCGACAGCTACGCGAAGCGCACTACTGTCTGCCCATCCTGATTCTAACCGCGGAGCGAGCCGTGGCTTCGCGCGTGGAGTGTCTCGATGCTGGCGCGGACGACTATCTGGGCAAACCGTTTGCCATTGCGGAGCTGCGTGCGCGCGTGCGGGCGCTGGCACGCCGAGCTCCCTTGGCGGGCCGCGAACCCGTCGTCATCGGCGACTGCCGGCTCGACTTCGCCGCTCGCCACGCTTCGGTCAATGGACGCCAGGCCCCGGTGACAGCGCGAGAGTGGGCAATACTAGAGTTCTTGGTCGCCCGTCGCGGTCAGATCGTGCCCCGCGACGAACTGCTCCAATCGGCATGGCAGCGCGCCGACGACGCGGCGCGCACCAGCCTAGACGTATTGATCAGCCGGATCAGGAAGAAGCTGGGTACCGAAATCATCCGAACGGTCCGCGGTACAGGATATACGCTCGACCATGACTGACGCGCGCTCCGGGCTGGTGGGTCGCGTCACTTCGGCGGCTGTCTCGAGCGCGGCTCTGGGCGGTCTGATCGCCGCAGTGGTGGCCATCTTGGCCGTGGACTGGCTGGTCACGCAGCATGCGGATCGGCGCCTGCTTGGCGCCGCCGAAACCCTTGCCGGAGAGCTGGACGAGGAAGCCAAGGAACAGGATGAATCGCTGCAGGAGGTGATGGAAGACGAGAACGCCGAGATGGTCACCAGCGGGATTCGTCTCGCGCTGTACGACGGCACAGCGCTCGTCGCTGGTGATGGCTGGGTGCCCCATGTCGACTCGATGCCGTGTGTTTCCCGAGGAAACCTGACCGCCCGCATTCGCGCTTGTGCTCGCCCCTACGGAGAATATTACATCGTAGCCGCGGAGGACCGCGACGACCGAGCCTTGCAATGGTTCTATTTGATCGCCGGAGTCGCGGCGGTTGCGGTGGGAGCCGCCGTGGGAGGTATCGCGAGCGTGCGCCTCGCCCGCTGGGCCATACGCCCGCTGTCGGAGCTGACTCAAAAGCTGCGACTGCTGACGCCCGAGGCGCCGAATCCCGACGCGCTGGCGAACGCGGTGGGCGTAGCCGAGGTAGACGCCGTGCAACGCACCTTGCACGAAACCCTGTCGCGGCTACGTGATCATTTGGGGTACTTGGAGCTCTTCGCCGCCGGGGCAGCTCACGAGCTGAAGACACCGCTGACGCTACTTCGGGGCGAGCTGGAGCTGCTGGCCGAAGAGATGCACCATGACACCGCCGCTTATCAGCGTCTGTCAGCTGCGGCCGCGCGCGCCACGCGCCTTGCCGAGATGACCGACAGCCTGCTATTTTTGGCCTTACCCGTTGCCTCCGTACCGCTCGATGGTCACCCCATCGCCATCTCGGAAATCGTCACGGAGGTCGTGCAGGAACTGCCGGCAGGCCAACGAAGCCGAATCCAAGTCTCCGATGCCGACGAGGGCCTCGTTCGCGGTGAACCGGCGCTCTTGAGGGTGATGCTACGCAACGCGCTCGACAATGCCCTGAAGTACTCGGACGGCCCTGTCGAGGTGCAGCTCGTGGAGCACGACGACTCCGTGGTCCTCACCGTCACCGACGAGGGCTCTGGCATTCGAGCCGAGCTCCAGTCGCGCGTCTTCGAGCCATTTTTTCGGGTCACGCCCGAGCCAAGGCCCGGCTATGGCCTGGGGCTCGCCCTGGTAGGGCATATTGCCCGGGCACATGGGGGCGCAGCTGGTTTCGAGCAAGTGCCGGTGGGTACCGCTCTGAGGGTGGCGCTGCCCGCATGGAGCTCGCTGCCCAATTGAGTGGCCTTGCCGGCACCTGAACCGAAGCTTAACCAGCTCGTCGCTCGGCCTGGCGAGACGCGGGCAACCCATTAGGTTGAAGGCAAGGTGTCATCATGAAATTCAAGCTCACAGCTACGGTATTGTTGATCGCGGGCTTGCTGCCCAGCTCGGCCTGGGCAGGTACCGACGTCGCCTTTGACGATCTACCGCCCGTCGTGCAAAAGACGATCGAGCGCGAGGTCAAGACAGGAACCATCGAAGACATCGAATGGGAAGCCGATGCGCGGGTGCCTCACTACGACGTCGAGTATTCGCTCGACGGAGTAGAGTGGGAACTCGACGTGGCCCCGGATGGGCGCGTGCTTCGGCACGAGCAGGACTAGACGCTCACCGCAATAGGCATCACTCAATAGGCATTGTTGCGGACGCGCTTGCCAAACACGGTGAGCGCAACGATCTTCATGTCGAACCAAAAGCTCTGACGGCGAATGTATTCGATGTCGTGCATGACGCGCTGGATCATTTTCTCGAGCGTGTCGGTTTCGCCGCGCCAACCGTTGACCTGAGCCCAACCCGTAATGCCGGGCTTGACCTTGTGCCGCAGCATGTATTCCAGGATCTGCGTCCGATAGAGCTTGTTGTGCGCCACCGCGTGCGGGCGAGGCCCTACCACCGACATATCCCCAAGAAACACGTTGACGAATTGCGGCAGCTCGTCGAGGGAGGTCCTGCGCAAGAAGGCTCCAAAGCGAGTGACGCGCGGATCGCCTTTGGTGGCTTGCGTTACCGTTGCGCCATTTTCGGTGACGCGCATGGTTCGAAACTTCCAGACTTCGATTTCTTTGCCATCTCGCCCGTAGCGACGCTGCTTGAATAGCACCGGCCCCGGCGAGCTCAGCTTGACGCCGAGCGCTATGAACAGCAGCAGCGGCCAGGCGTTGACCAAAAATGCTCCCGAGAACAGCACGTCGAACACCCGCTTGGCGAAACCATGAATGCCGTCCGCGGAATGGATGACTAGGTCGGCCACGTCTTCCTTGCCGAGCGATAGAGCGAGCACCAACCCGAGCAGGTACCGCTCCTCTTCGAGATCGTAGGCATTGTTGGCGTCGCAGACTTGGCGCACCAATTCGACGATGTGGCGCCTCTGTGGCGGCGAGATGTTGCGCAGCGCCTCAGCGGCAGCATTGAGCTGGAACTTTTCCAACTCGAAGCTCCGCATGTGTTCTTCAAGCCAAGGCGGTAGGCTGGGTTGCTCGAGTAGGCGTGTGAAAATCCGGTGGATCGTGCGGCGCTCTCGGTGACACACCTCACCGTCTGCGGAGGCTGCAGCCATCAACACATCGGCGAGAGTCATCATGAGCTCCCGCTCTGGAGGCGGCGGAATCGAACTGGGTCGAAGCCCCGTCAAGCGATAAGCGCGAGGGCTCAAGGTCGACGGTGGCATCGACATGGGGGGCGCGTCCTCGATGGTGGGCTCAACCGGGCGATGGTTGCCGGAACGTGTCATAACCGCCGAGGTTACGCCCAAAGCCGCACAAAAGACCAGCGCTTAGCACGCCCCACGCGCAGATCTTGGTGTCAAGGGCGCTTGACGGTCATGAAGCGGTCGAAAACCCTCAGTCCGGTAGAATACCCCAGAGCGCCACTCCCTCTTTGTCTGTCACGACCACGTGATCGCAGGGCGCGAAGTTGGTCGTGTTCGTAGGCACGCCGTCGAACGAGTAGTCGTTCCCCCGCTGGTAGGGCCCATTGCCCTGAATGGTGAATAGAAGCGCGCCGGTCATGGTGCCTGCGGCAATCGAACCACTGGTGAACCGGAACCGGACCTCGTGGCTGGCGGTAGGATCGTCGAAGCCGGTTGGATAGACATCGAGCATCATGCTCGTGCACGATCCGCCGGTGAAGTTCACTGCATTACAGGCGGCTTGGTCCGTGCCGAAGGCTCCATCGGAGCTGTAGTAGTAGTGGAACGTCAGTCCGTCCAGTGCCACTGCGGTCGGCCCTGAGTTGGTCAGCTGTAGATCGATGCGCAGCGGCGCCGGATTCTGATTGCAGCTTCCCTCCGAGTTGCAAGTACAGCGCACCGTGAGCGTGGGAGCGCAACGATCGTTGGTGCACGACGCGCTGGCACAATCTCGCGCTAGTTGGCACTCTTGATCGTACCCGCACGGCCTGCAGTCGCCCCCTCCGCAATCCACGTCCGTTTCGCCGGGATCCAAGACAGCGTTGCCACAGTGTGCCGGACGGCATTGCCCCTCGTCACACTGTTCGGAGATGCACTCCAGATCGTTGCCGCAAGGTCCGATGTCCACACCGCCCGTCCCGCCGCTGCCACCCGTGCCCGCGGTGCCACCGCTGCCGCCGATGGAGCCCCCGACTCCCCCGCTGCCCCCCGTGCCACCAACGCCTACGCCACCGGTAGAGCCGGCGCCGCCGCTCCCGTCGCCCCCGGATTCGCCTCCAGCGCCGAGACCACCCGTACCGGTATCACCACCGCTGCCCCCCGCGGCGCCAGATCCAGAGCTCGCCCCCAACCCGCCGGTTCCCCCTGCCGAGTTGGCGAAATCGCCACCGCTACCCCCCAGAGTGGTCGTGCCTTGTCCAGCGGTGCCGCCAATCGTGAGCGACCCGTCCCCGGCGTCTGTGCCCAAACGGCGCTCTGGGAATTCGTAGTCGGGAAACGTGCACCCTCCGCACAGAGCAGCAGACGACAGAAGGGAGAGCCACCGGGCCGCTTGCTGGGTCAGTCTGCTCGTCACGCGCCTCACCGAAAGCACCAAGCATACCAGTTTCTGGACGCGGCGACATGCGCCCGTTCTCCTACACTGTAGGAGATTAGCTCTGTATGATGAGGTTATGTGTGGAGGTAAGTGGGCCTGAGACGGCTGTCTACTGAGCACGGAGCACAACGTCGTCGAGACAGACGCGCACCCCGGACGAACCGTCAATCGTGAACAGGACGCCTGCTTGTTCGTCCGACTGCACGGAAAATGTGTGGACCTGAGGCATCGGCGCAGTGCCCACCGACACGCTCTCCTCGACGAAGGGGTTGTACGGCTCGAACGCCTGGCCCACCTTCGCGGTCAGCGAAGGCGCCGCCGACCCGGAGTAGTACACCTGATAGCCCAGCTGGTAGCTAGCGCCACTCGAGAGGCTCGCGGCGTCGACCCCGTTCGGCCAGCTCACTCGCAACGTGCCATCGGCCGAGAACGTGACGCAGTACTCACCACCCGACGTGTCGACACTACCATTGCCCTCGAAGCCCCAGCCGCTCTCCCCAGACGAAAAGTCGCCGTTGGGGATCAGCGAATCACCGCTGCTGCCGCCACCGCCACCGCTGCCTCCCGACCCTCCGCTACTACTTCCACTGGTCGAGCCGCCGGAACCGGTATCACTCGTCGTGCTCGCGGTATTGCCCGCCGCATCGGACGCACTGCTTGCTGCACCCGCCCCCGTGCTGCCTCCCATTCCCGTGGTATCCGAGGCGCTGGCTTCGGCGGTCGAGCCCGCAATCGTCGTCGAAGTCGCCGTGCTGTTCGCAGCGTCACTGGTTATTGGTCCACCAGTGCTGGCGCTCCCGACCGTGGTGTCGACGCCGGTCGTGACCCAATCGCCACCCGGTTCCTGGCATGCGGGCGCCATGGCACTCCCGACCAACAGCCAGAAGCGCCAGAGCGAGAATTCAACGGATAAGCTCATCGGGCCAGGTTTTCTCACGCTGCGAGCATGCCGATCAAACGAAACGTGACCTTACGTGACGACCGCTCGGCTGAACGACGCCTCGTCGCGAGCGTACCTCGCTGGTATTGCCAGGCCCTTGTGCTAGTTGGAGCAGCCTGTTAGGGAACGCGCGTGGCGTCAGAAAGCGGATTAGGCAGACAATCCTCGGGCACCGACGCTGCGCAGAGATCCCAGGTGAGCGGCGGCGCCCCGAACCGCGCCTCTTGGCTGGGTAAGGCGTATGGTTGGTTCGAAAGCCGCTACGGGCTCGATCTGCGCTCGCTTGCCGCGTTCAGAATGGGCATCGGTGTCCTTTTGCTCAACGACTTGGCATGGCGAGCGGTCGATCTGCGAGCGCACTACACCGATGCCGGCATCTTGACGCGAGAACGTTTGGTGGGCGGATGGGGCCAACCGCTGTTCTATTCGTTGCACACGGTCGGTGGCGATCGGGTTGCCCAGGCAGGGTTGTTCCTCGTAGCCGCGGTCTTCGCAGGCATGCTCCTGATCGGCTATCGAACGCGGTTGGCGGCTTTCATGTCGTGGCTGCTGTTGTGCTCGCTTCAGGCCCGCAACTACATCGTGCTGCAAGGGGGCGACGATATGTTGCGGGTCATGCTGTTCTGGGCCATTTTCCTCCCGCTCAACGCACGGTTTTCAGTCGACGCCGTGCTGGCCAAGCGGCGTCTGGTTCGGGCGAATCCCGCGTCTTCAGGGCTCGGCACGGCCACGGCCACCGTGTTCCCCAGCCGTGTGCTGAGCCTAGCCAGCGCGACGCTGGTCACACAGCTCTTGACCGTGTACTTCGTATCGGCTGCCCTCAAGACGGGCCCCACTTGGCATCGCGACGGTAGCGCGATCCAACTGGCACTGCACCATCACGCCTTTGCCACGTCGTTCGGCCAATGGTTCCGTGAGCTACCGACGCCAATCTTGCAGGGAATGACTTGGCAAGTGTGGTGGCTCGAGCTGTGCGGACCGCTGCTCTTCTTCGTGCCGTGGGGCACCTATTGGTGGCGCACGCTCCAGGCGCTGCTGTTCATGGGCTTTCACTTCGGCCTGTTTCTGACGATGAGGCTCGGGCACTTCCCTTGGGTGGCGATCGTCTGCTGGGCGGTGGTGCTGCCCAGCTGGTTTTGGGACCAACCCTTGCGGCGTTTCACCCTAGCCATCAAGCTGCGACCGAAGCTCAGGCAATGGTCGCAGCGAGCTCAGACTTTCATCGTCGAGCACGAGCGCTGGTTCCGCGGGAATATCAGGTTGCCCCGTATACAACCCACACTGGCAGCGAGTTTCGTAGTGCTCGTCCTGGCTAGCTACACCGCCTACGGGACGGCATATGCCATGACCCATGGCGGAAACGTGCAGGGCGAACGGTTCAACCCCTTGTTGGTGTTGCGGCTGTATGCCAACTGGGGCATGTTCGCGCCCAATCCCCCGAACACCAGTGGCTGGTTGGTTACGGTAGCCCAGCAAAAAAACGGCAGCGAGATCGATGTCTGGAACGGGGGTGTGCCCGTGAGCTTCGATCCGCCAGCGTTGCCCTCTGCCACCTACAAGCGCCAACGTTGGCGCAAGTTCGGCGACAACATTCTATCCCCCAATCACGCTGGGATGCGCAGCTATTTTCTGCGCTACCTGTGCCTGGATTGGAACGAAGATCACCCAGGGCCCGATGCGATCGAAAAGATCACGCTCTATCACATGGCCCAAACGGCGAACTTCCCAGCCAAGGGATATGGTCCCCTATCGAAGAACGAGCTGGCGCGTGAGAATTGCCCCCCTCCACCCGGGGAAGCCGCCAAGCCCGGCGCGCGCGCCCAAGCCAAGCCCAGCGCGCCCGCCAACAAGGCAAAGCAACCCGATTCGGGTGCATCGAAACCGGCACGCGTTGCTCCCAGACGGCAACCCAAGCGCGCACCTGAGCCCGCCCGCCGCCCAAGCGAGGCGCTGCCCCAGCGCAGCGTAGGTCCAAGCAGCACCGGCAGCAGTCAACATGACCCCGACTCCAAGGCGCAGCCCAAGTCGACAGGCACCATGAGCTCCAAGACCAACGACGGCGCTCTCCCCGGTCCGGAGCGACGCCTCGATCAGTGAGGCAGCTCGTCGGCCGCCTGAGCTCGACACATCAGCCGTTTCGAGCGATGCTGGCATGTGATGCCCGGGGACGAGTCGGCTCAAACCTTCTACCGCTACGAAGATCAAAGCGGGCGAGTCGTCATCGTCGACTCTCTAGATAAGCTCCCCAACCACGCGCGCGAGCGCGCCGAGCGTGTGGAGCTCCGAGAAACTCCGGTGCTTCCCGCTGTGCCGAGCTTGACCGCAGAAGGCGCGGCAAAGCCCGGTTTTCATTTGGGCTCATTCGCGCTGGGCATTGGTGCCGCGGTGCTGCTGGTCGTTATCGCATTGCTGGTGAAGCGCTCCGGCTCGCTCTTTTTGGCGAAGCTTCTGGGAGGTGCCGCCCTAGTGGCATTGCTCGGAGGCCTTTACTTAGGGCTGCTCCGGCGCTCGACGGGCCAAAGCGACGAAATTTGGAGCTCCCCCGGCGCCATCGTCGACGATGCCAGGCGCACTGTGGACCAAGCGAACGAGGCCAGACGCAAGCAGCACGAGATGTTGGAGCAAATTCAACGAGACGCCAAATGATCGAGGCCGCGCCGCTGGTTCGACCCCCGCCCCAAAATTGCACCCCAAAGTTGCGAGCGCGGCGGCTCCTCTAACGAGCACCAGTGGTAGACAATAACGTGACGGATGCACTCGTCGAATCATTTCACTGCCGCCAGCGGGCTCCCTTGGGTTCTCGCGCTCCTGCTCGGGTGCTCCGAGCCGAACGATTCGGCAACGGCGACAACCCCCTCCACAGGGGGTTTGGGCGGCATGACGTCTCAAGCGAACCACAGCGCCACGACCACCCAGGGCAGCGACGCGCTTGCTTCGAGCGTGGGTGGTAGCGGCGGCGCCGTTGGCACCGACAGCACTCAGGCGGGCTCGAGCGTGGGTACTGCGAGCAACGGCGCGCAGAGCACTGGCGCTACCCTGACGGCAAGCACGGCCAGCAACAGCTCGAGCAGCTCCACTTCGTCGGGTGGCACAACAGGCCTGCCTTTCGAACCGATCGCCGAAACCATCGACATCGGCGAAGTATGGTCGGGCCATCCCGTGGACTTCGCCCTGGTCACTACCGAAGAGCGCCAATTCATCGCGTTCTACGCTGCCAACCGCGACATGACGGTGGGCTCACGAGTGCTCGGTGAATCGAGCTTCGAGCTGGTGACCTTGCCGACCACCTTGGGCTGGGACAGTCACAACTACGTGACCCTGGCCGTGGATTCCACCGGACACGTACATGTCTCCGGAAACATGCACAATGTCCCGCTGATTTATTTTCGGACCACCGAACCCTGGGACATCACGACGCTGACGCAGGTCGTCTCCATGGTCGGGCCAAACGAGCAGAATGCGACGTATCCAGAGTTCTTCCACGGGCCCGACGGGACGTTGATTTTCGCCTATCGCGACGGCGGCAGCGGCAACGGGAATCACATTTTCAACAAATACGATACGACTTCGAGAACCTGGAGCAGGCTGCTCGATACGCCCTTTACCGATGGCGAAGGTATGCGCAACGCCTACCCTGTGGGGCCCGTCCAGGGACCGGATGGCTCGTTTCATTTGGTTTGGGTGTGGCGCGATACTCCCGACGCTTCGACCAATCATGACCTCTCGTACGCACGCACTCGGGATTTGCTGGCGTGGGAAACGGGCAGCGGACAACCGCTCAGTCTGCCCATCACGCTCGGCAAGAGTGACATCGTCGACCCGGTGCCTGCTGGCGGCGGCATGATCAACAACAACACCAAGGTCGGGTTCGACGCCGAAAATCGGCCTGTCGTCGTGTATCACAAATACGATCAAGCCGGGAACACCCAGCTCTTCAATGCACGCCTCGAAAACGGGGAATGGGTGCCGCACCAAACGTCGGACTGGGACTACCGTTGGGACTTCGGTGGCGGGGGAACGCTGATTTTCGAGATTGAGGTCGAGGGCGTTCAAGTACAGAGCGATGGTACACTCACGCAACGCTACTATCACGCCGAGTACGGTGGCTGGGGAGCATTCCGGCTCGATCCGCTCACACTGGCGGCCGAAGCCAGTATCGCTCCACCGCTGCCTTATCCTGCCGAGCTCGACACACCGGAATCGACCACCCCAGGCATGGTGACTCGCTGGCAGCACGACGCCGGTCAAGGTCCGGATTCGGCCGTACGTTATATGCTCCGCTGGGAAACGCTCCCCGAGAATCGCGACATGCCCAGAGATCCGATTCCGGAGCCGACGCTGCTTCGCCTGTACGGTTTTCGAACGCCCTGAACGAGATTTGTTCAGTGAGCCAGCCGTGAGTCATCGACACCCATGTCAAGGCCCTGCACCGGGCGAGTGGGACAATACTCACCATCGACTACCCGGGCAATGCACGAGCGCCACGCTCGGCAAGCCATGGATGCCCGAATCGCGCTCCTGGTCAACGAGCAGGCCGGAAGCTTTCGTGTTTGTTTTCCCCAATGCCGATCTGCTCGTGATACATTGCTCGAGTTGGATGGCTTCTCATCGAGCACTCATCCAATAGAGGGCCCCCAGCGAGTTTCCCGCCTTTCACCGCCGAGGCAGCATGCAACGCTCATTCGAGAGTTCGAACGCGACTCTAGACAACTATCCGATGGGTTCCGGACGCACGGTGCCCAGCTTCTTGTTCTGGTTTTTTGGCATCGTGCTTTTTCTATTGCCTGCTGGTGCACGAGCGCAAGCGCAGGGGTTCGGGCTGAACCGCTACAACCCGTCAGAAGCGGGGAGCGAGTGGTTCGCCGCCGATACGCTGGATCTGAGAGGAAAAGCCCGCCCGTCGGTGCTCGTGTTGGGCGATTGGTCGCACAAACCTTTGGTCTTGTATGACGACGATGGTGACGAACGAGAAGCCATCATCGAAGATCAGCTCTACTTGTATCTCGCGGCGTCCATCAATCTGTGGAGTCGCCTCAGGCTCTCCGCCAACCTGCCCTTCGTGCCCGTGAGCAACGGGGCGGAGGTCACCGTCGATGGTCTTGACTACGACGGCACCCAAGAGAACGCGCTGGGGGATCTCAGGCTGGGGCTCGACCTCAGGCTGCTCGGTGAATACCGAGGCCCCATCAGCGTGGCATTGGGCGGCCAAGTGTTCTTGCCGACGGGAGACCCTGCCGCGTACACGGGTGACGACGGCGTGCGCGTGCGCCCGAGGCTGATGGCCGCGGGCGAGCTCGGACTGTTCGCTTACGCGGCGGAGGTTGGCTTTGCCTATCGCGCCCAAGACGACGGGTTTGCAGGCACTCCTACGGGCAATGAAGCTTTTTTTGCGGCAGCTGCAGGACTCAGACTTGCTGACGGACGGCTACTGATCGGACCGGAGCTGTTCGGTTCGACCGTGGTGGAGGGCGGCGAGTCCTTCGAACGGCGAACGACGCCAATGGAGATCCTGTTCGGCGGGCACTATCGGTTTCAGTCCGGAGTGAGCCTTGGCCTCGGAGTGGGTCCCGGGCTGACGCGAGGCATCGGCGCTCCGCAGGTGCGAGCTCTGTTGTCTCTGGGCTTCACGCCGGCGATCGATGAGCAACCACCACCACCCAAGCCCGATACGGATGGCGATGGCATTCTCGACGTGGACGACGCTTGCCCCGACGAGGCAGGCGAACCCAGCGACGACCCGAGTCAACACGGCTGCCCGCCACCCTCCGACCGCGATGGCGACGGCATCATCGATGGCGAGGACGCTTGCCCCGACGAACCGGGTGTGGCGTCGGAAGACAAACAGCAACACGGCTGCCCCGTCAGGGATCGGGACGGCGACACGATTCTCGACGACGAGGACGCTTGTCCCGACGAGGCCGGCGAAGCGAGCGACGATCCCCAGAAGCATGGCTGTCCGCCACCTGCGGATAGCGACGGCGACGGGATCATCGACGAGGAGGACGCTTGCCCCAACGAAGCAGGACCGCCCAATGGCATTCCGGAGAAGCACGGCTGCCCGCGAGTGCTGCTCAAAGAAAAGCAGATCGTCATCCTAGAAAAGGTCGAGTTCGACACTGGCAAAGCCACCATTCGACCCGAAAGCGAAAGCCTGCTCGAGGCCGTCGCGCAGGTGCTCAAAGAGCATCCGGAAATCCTGCAGGTTTCGGTGGAGGGGCACACCGACAATCGGGGCGGCGCAGCGTTCAATCGCGATCTGAGCCGTCGCCGTGCCGCAGCCGTCGTGGCTTGGCTGGTCGAGCATGGCATCGAAGCCAGCCGGCTGACGTCGAAGGGCTTTGGTCCAGAAAAGCCAATCGATTCCAACGACACCGAAGAAGGACGACAGAACAACAGGCGCGTCGAGTTCCACATTGTGAAGAGCGCCAAAGACCAGGACGGTGAACCATGAATCGCTGCTCGCAACAGCGTCGTACCCTCCTAGGGTCTACGCTGCCCCTGTTTCTGCTGCTCTGCTCACTGTCCTGCGCGAAACCGCCGGACAAGCCTCACCCAGCGCCGAAAAAGACGCCGGTCACCAAGAAAACGGCCAAAATCGTAGCAGAAGATGGGCCTACTACCCTGGATCCCGGCAGTAACCTGGTCAATGGCTACTCCGCCCTAACCGCAAACGTCACAGCGGGGGCCACCTCACTCACCGTTGACGATGTGTCCGATCTCGCAGTCCCGGGCCTGGGCCCGCTGGCAGCGGGTGACTTGATCTTGATCTACCAACCCCAGGGTGCGGCGATCTCGACGCTGGATGGTCCGGATTACGGGGCGGTGACCGAGCTAGGGAGCTCGGGGCGCTACGAGCTGGTCGAAGTGAACGACGTCAGCGGCGACACCATCGGTCTGAGCTGCGCCACCCAAAGCGCGTATTCGAGCACTGGCAACGCCCAGGTGGTGCGCGTACCACAATACTCCACGCTCACCATTCCCGCCGGAGCGACCCTCACCGGCAGCGCGTGGGACGGCAGCGCTGGTGGCGTAGTCGCCGTGCATGCCGAATCCCTCGTGCTCGACGGGAGCATCGACGCCAGCGCGCTCGGCTTTCGCGGTGGGGCGGTGGACAATATGTCCACGGCTGGCGCCACCAACACCACGAGCTACGTGGCCACGCAGCAGACCGCTGGAGGTCAGAAGGGCGAAAGCATCGCCGGTTCTCCCAGCTTCTACCAGAACGATCTCAACGGCGCCTACGGCCGCGGCGCTCCAGCCAACGCGGGCGGCGGCGGCAACGCGCATAACGCCGGTGGCGGTGGCGGCGCCGGGGCCAACAATGGTGCCATCTGGACCGGCCAGGGCGTGATGCTGTCCAGCGTGGTCGGGCCCGAGGCTTGGTTGTTAGACCCTGGATTCCTTGCGAATGGCGGCTCGCTCACGACGTCGTCCGGTGGAGGGCGCGGCGGCTACACGTATGCCTCCGACAATGAAAATGCGCTGCTCGTTGCGCCCGAGTCAGCGGCGTGGGGCGGCAATCTGCGTCGCGAGCGCGGCGGCCTGGGCGGACACCCGCTCGACCCAGAGGTCGATGGCCGGCTGTTTTTCGGAGGTGGTGGCGGCGCCGGCGACGGCAACAACGGCGGCGCGGGGGCGGGCGGACGCGGCGGCGGGCTGGTCATCGTGATCGCGGGCTCCATCTCCGGCGCGGGCAGCATCGTCGCCAGCGGCTCGGCGGGCGGCAATACCACGGCGGGTCACAACGATGGACCGGGCGGCGGCGGGGGCGGCGGCGCCATCGTGGTGGACGCCCAAAGCCTCAGCGGCATCAGCGCGACCGCCGCAGGAGGCGCCGGCGGCAACCAGCTGATCACCGGCAACGAATCCGAAGGTCCGGGCGGTGGCGGCGGCGGGGGCTTCGTCGCCTACCGCGGCGGAACCATCACGGTCTCCGTGGCCGGAGCGCTGGGCGGCACGAGTACAAGCGCCGGCGTGACCGAATTTCCATCGAACGGCGCCACGGCGGGCGCTGCCGGTTTGGTCCTGGCCAACTTCACCGAAGCGCTCCCGGTGTGCTTCGATACACTGGCACCCGACACGACGATCGAGTCGGCGCCCAGCGATCCGTCGAACGAGAGCGAGGGGAGCTTCACCTTTTCGTCGGACGATGCCAACGCCAGCTTCGAATGCAGCCTGGACGGGGCTGCATTCAGCGCGTGTCCGGCCAACTTCGATACGGGCGACTTGAGCGATGGCGAGCACACGCTCGAGGTGCGCGCCGTCGACACGATTGGCAACGTGGATGCCACGCCCGCCACGCATACCTGGACCATCGACACCCAGGCGCCCGATACCACTTTGCTGACCACGCCCAGCGACCCAACGAGTGATACCACCGGCGAATTCGAGTTCGGCTCGGACGAAGCCGGAGTCGGCTTCGAATGTAGTCTCGATGGCGCCGGGTTCAGCCCCTGCCCTCAGAGCTTCACGACCCCGACCCTGGGGCTCGGCCCGCACACGCTCGAAGTGCGTGCGATCGATGCTGCGGGGAACGTCGACCCCACCCCCGCCACGCACGATTGGGAGGTGGTCGCGAGTCCCGATGAGGACGACGACGGGCTTTCGGAGGAAGAAGAAGACGATCTCGGTACTGACCCGCTCGACGCCGACAGCGATGACGACGGCGTGCTCGACGGCGATGAACCCCCCGGCGACGCGGACGGCGACGGGCTCGTCAATGCACTAGACCCCGACAGCGACAACGACGGGCTGCTCGATGGCACCGAGCTCGGACTTGGGTGCAACAATCCCGATACGGACCCGCGCATCTGTGTACCCGACACGGGAGACGGCGGCTATGAAACCACCGACCCACTGGACGCCGACACAGACGATGGGGGCGTCACCGACGGCAGCGAAGACATCGACCTCAATGGCGGTGTCAACGGCGACGAAACCGATCCCACCCTGGGCAACGGTGCCGATGACGTCGACGTCAGCGATCGGGATGGCGACGGGCTCAGTGATGGGCTCGAAGAGACCATCGGGTCCGACCCCGACGACGCCGACAGCGATGACGATGGGGTGATCGACGGCGATGAGCCCAACCCCAGCCTCGACAGCGACGGAGACGGCCTGCGCAACGTCAACGACGCCGACAGCGACAACGACGGCCTTTACGACGGCACCGAAATGGGACGAGGCTGCGACGACCCCGCCACCGATGCGAGTCGCAATCGTTGCATCGCAGACGCAGATGCGGGGGCAACCACGACCTCCCCGCTCTTGCCCGATACCGACGGGGGCGGCGTGCGCGACGGCTCGGAAGACACCAACCGCAACGGCGTCGTCGACGGCGACGAGACGGACCCGACCGCGGGCAATGGCGCCGATGACGGGGCTGTCACCGACACCGACGGCGACGGCTTGAGCGATGAGCTCGAAGACACGCTGGGGTCCGACCCCGATGATGCGGATAGCGACGACGACGGACTCTTGGATGGCGATGAGCCAAACCCCGGAGACGACGACGACGGCGATGGCGATGCCAACATCAACGATTCGGACAGCGACGGCGATGGCCTCAAAGACGGGACCGAGGCCGGCCGCGACTGCACTGCCCAAGCGACGGACGCAAGCACCAACCAGTGCGTGCCGGACGGTGACAGCGGCGCGACCACGACGGGTGTGCTCGACCCCGACACGGACGATGGCGGCGTTCCCGATGGCGACGAGGATGCCGATCGCGACGGTGTCGTCGACGCGGGCGAACGGGATCCCAACGATCCATCCGACGACGACGACATGCCCGATGGCAGTGCGGGAGCTGCGGGCGACACGGCTACCGACGCCGGCACGGGCGGCACCAGCACCACCAGCGGCGAAACCGGCGGCACTGGGGGCGCGACGAGCGGCGAAGCAGGGGCCGCCGGCAGTCCGATGACCGGTGGCACCGGTGGCACGGGCGGCAGCGACGGCTCAGGCGGCTCGGGCGGCGGCGGTGGCAGCTCAACCGCCACCGGCGGCTCGGGCGGCTCGGTAGGTAGCGGCGGCTCAGGCGTCAGCAGGCCAGACAGCGGCGGTGTCATCGAAGGGGGCGGCTGCGCCTGCACTCTGCCAGGCAGCGCGCGTTCGCCGCGCCACCAAGAGCTCTTGTTGCTACTCTTGGGGTTGACGCTGTGCAGCCGACGCCGCTGGTCGAAAGCCAGCGGCGATGGCCGTCGAGAGTAGTCGCTCGACGTACAACAGCTGACATCCCGATCGTGCGCCGCCTTGACGGTGCTTGCGCGGCACTTATCGTTTGGGGCGAATTCGAGCTAATTTCCGAGCGAAGAGGCCCAAGTGAACTGGCGCGAAAGCTTGCCAGTGATGGCATGTTTGCATCATCCTTTGTTTACTAGGAAACCTCTTTGAAAGCTTCGAATTCATGCCTCAGCGTCGGCTTGCTGACGCTCCTCACGCTGTCCATCACGGCTGGCTCGATACCGGGTTGCGCCACCGTCGTCGAAGAACCACTCGGCGACACGAGTCTCACGTCCACTAGCGGCAGTGAGAGCTCGGCTGTGACCACGTCGAACATGAGCTCGAGCGCCATGAGCAGCAGTGGACCCAGCAGCGTGAGCAGCAGCGCGACCACGACAACCAACGGCACGAGCACGACTTCGTCAACCAGCACCACGACGACGGGCAGCGGAGGTGCCACCAGTAGCTCGAGCTCCAGCAGCATGAGTGCTACTGTTGGCTCGAACACGACCGGCAACGGCGGACCGAGCACGACGAGCGACACGACCGGCAGTACGACCGGAATGGGCGGCGCTAGCAGCACGGGTGCCGGCGGCATGGGCGGCACGACCGGTATGGGCGGCGAGACCAGCGAGAGCACCACGAACACGACGAACACGGCCACGACAGGAGCCAACGCCACCTGCAGCGATCCCAGGGAACCGGCACAGGCTGCGGCGAGCGGCTCTACGGGCGCGTTCGGTACCACCGACGCCGTGTGCTATTTCATTCCTTTCGTGCCCGCTGATTTCGCGGGTTGGGGTTGCTCGAATTTCGCGGGGCCGAGCGGCAGCGGAGAGCGCAGCATCACCGTCAACGGAGAACCGGTCGGGTGCGGCGATATGCCCCTGCCCGATCCCATCGACGGGGGCTATTACTTCGAATTCGGCCCGGGAAACAACACCCAAGCGGACGTTTACTGGTTCAACTGGGAGTGAGCCTCACCGCTGGCTTCGCGACGGCAAAGCCCGATCGTGTATTCTCGCGGCATGGCCGGTTCGCCTCCACTGAGCGTTGCAGAGCGCATCGAGCGGCTGGAGCTCCCCTTCGAAGCGTCTGGCTATGACGCCTATGGTACCTCGCGGCGGGCGCTCGAACGAGCCTTTCGCCTGCTCGAACCCTGGTACCGCCACTACTTCAGGGTCCGCTGTCATCACATCGAAAGAATTCCGCCGAAGCGAGCCATCCTCATCCCCAATCACTCGGGCGGCATGGGTATCGACGCGGCACTGTTGATCTGCGCTTGCTTCTTCGAGCTCGATCCACCGCGCCTTGCGCAGGGCATGGCCGACCGATTTCTCAATCGACTCCCCTTCGCATCGCTGATCGCGAGCCGAACGGGTCAGCTTACGGGCTTACCGGAGCACGCAGAGCGTTTGCTGAACGACGAGCGCTTACTGTTGATCTTCCCCGAAGGCGTCGCTGGTACGGCCAAACGATTTTGGGAGAGGCGCCGCGTCTACGATCTACCGACAGGCTTTCTACGCTTGGCCATGAAAACTCAGAGCCCCATCGTTCCAGTCGGGATCCTGGGAGCGGGCGAAGCGCTGCCAACCGTACTCAATCTCAAGAAACTCGGGCAATGGTTCGGGGTGCCCTATCTGCCGGTGACCCCCTACCTGCTGCCGTTCCCCCTACCCGCCCGCTTCGACTTCTACTTCGGTGAAGCACTACATTTCTCGGGAACCGGTAACGAAGACGACAGCGTCATCGGGGAGCACGTGCGCAAGGTCAAGAGCGCCATCGAGTCCCTGCTCGAGCAGGGCAGCTCGGGCTATCGGGTGCTGTAATGCGGGTCTTGGTCACCGGTGCCGCAGGACGCTTTGGGCGTATTCTCGTGAACGCGCTCCACGAGGCGGGTCACCAGGTCACGGGCATCGATCGACGCGCTTGGGAAAACGCTCCGGTCCCCATCCACCAGCTCGACCTGCTGAAGCGATCCGCAGAAGAGCTGTTCCGCAGCGTCAATCCCGAGGTCGTCGTGCACTCGGCTGCGGTCACAGACCCCGGCAACGATCGCCACGAGCGCCACCGGGTCAACCTGCTGGGGACCAAAACCGTGTTCGACTATTGTCGGCGCTACGAGACGGCCCAAATCATCTTCGTCGGCCGGCACACCTACTACGGGGCCACTTCGGACTCACCGCTCTACCACACCGAAGACGAACCCCCCATGGGGCTAGAGACCTTCCCGGAGCTGGCGGACTTGGTGGCAGCCGATCTGTTCGCGGCCAGCATGCTCTGGCGAGCCCCGAACCAGACCATCGCCGTTTTGCGCTTCGTCTACACGTTGGGCGAACACCATACCGGTACACTGGCAGACTTCCTCAACGCCAGTCGCATCCCCATGGTCTGGGGCTTCGATCCTTTGTTTCAATTCATGCACGAACGAGACGCTGCCCAGGCGCTGGCGCTGGCTATCGATTGCAAGCTCAGAGGAGTCTACAATGTGGCAGGACCAAGCCCGCTACCATTGTCCGCGCTGATCCGACGGGCAGAACGTCGGCGGGTCGTGCTGCCAGAGCGCGTGCTGCGTGCCTCACTGGGGAAGTTTGGTTTACCCAAGCTGCAGCCATCCGCGGTGGACCATATCAAATACTCTCTTGTCGTCGACGACACCCAATTCCGCAAGGCGACTGGCTTTCAGCCGCGCTACGGGCAGCTCGAAACCATCCGTGCGTTCGTGGCGCCCTCATCGGGATCCCATAGCGCCAGCGACCGCCGCTGAACAAAAAACTAGGAACGGCCCCGCCGCGGCCCAACGAATGCTGGCCCGCCGCTTGCGTTCAGCCTGTTTGGTCTGCCCCAGAGCACTGGGACCAACGGCTCTTGGCGCAGCGCTTGCGACCTGTCCCCCCTAGCCTGCAAACCGTGCAC
>CBFGRJ010000098.1:0-20799 GCA_965651135.1 uncultured Myxococcales bacterium | reverse complement strand
CACCGGCCACACCCTAGCGGCAGGCGCTCGCACGAGTAGGCGGCTATCAGCCACCAGTGGAACTCTCCCTGGGGAGCTGGTAAGCAGGCCTGCATGAGACTGGGATGCTGGGCTGACAGACTGGGTTGGTGCTTGCCGCTTTTGCTTTTCGCTACGGGGTGCCAAGACGGCAAGTTCGGTGGCGTAGGCGCGGCTTGTCCCGAATTCGGCAGCAACGCCGATCCCTTTTCGCTCTCGTTCTCGGAGAGCGCGCGAGCCAACGCCAAGATCCGCGCGTTCGTCGCCGTTTCTCAGAGCTTGGTCAATGTCTCCATGCAGATGGAAGCCATGGCCACCGACGCCTGCCTGCGTATGGGTACCGATCTCGGTCTCAGCCCGCAACAGATGAGTCCGCGCAATGGCGAGCCCGGTGCCCGGACCCAAGCTGCCTGTGGTGCGGTGGCCGCACAGATCGATGGCATCATGCGTCAAGGAGTCCAGCTGCAGGTTCAGGTGGTACCGCCCCAATGCTCGGCCAACGTTCAGGCGAAGGCCCGTTGCGAGGGAGCCTGCGACGTTTCCGTCGATCCGGGTCAGATCGTAGCGCAATGTGAGCCAGCGCGCCTATCGGGGCACTGCAACGGTCGCTGCATCGGGCGCTGTGATGGCATGTGCACCGGGCAGTGCCAGGGCCAATGCTCGGCCTACGATGCGCAGGGTCAGTGCGCCGGCCACTGCAACGGCACCTGCGACGGTGGCTGCAATGCCACCTGCCATGCCCACTGCCAGGGTGAATGGCAGGCGCCGCAATGCGAAGGCATGGTGCGCCCTCCGAGTGCCGACGCCGAATGCAACGCCAGCTGCAGCGCGCACGCGAACTTGAATGCCCAATGCACCCCGGCGCAGGTGCAGCTGTATGGGCAACCAACCTTCGACATGGCTTCGAGGCTATTTGCGACTCTGCACGCCAACTTGCCGACCTTGCTCTACGCGCAGTTCGCACTAGGGCAGCGCGTGATGCAGGATGCCCAGGTCGTGGTGCAGGTGGGTGCAAACTTGCCCCGGGTGTTGGGTGACGCGGGCCTCAAGGGCCTGGCGTGCATCGGCGCAGCGGCGAATGCCGCGGCGGCGGCTTCGGCGCGCATCAACGTCAGCGTGCAAGCGAGCGCCAGCGTCTCGGGTCGAGTAGGCGTGCGCTGACCACCCCAGCGGCCGAGGTGGGTGGCAGTCGCCCACCTTTGCTCGGGTCGGGGAGCAAGGGAGGGTTGTCGGCGTATACTAACGCACCAGCAGAGCTTGCTTTCCAAGGAGTCATCATTTCATGAAAAGGTTCACGCTGCCGGCTGCGGCATTCACCATCGCCGGACTCACGCTTCTCGCGACCGAGGCCCGCGCCGGCATCGACGCTTGTGGTGATATCAACGTCGAAGCCTCGGCTATGTGCGAGGTGCAGGTCGAGGCCGAATGCGAGCTCAGCTGCGAGCCCGTGGCGTTCGAAGCCTCCTGTGCTGCCGACCTCCAGGTCGAGTGCGAAGGGCGGTGTGACGCCACGGCTGAGGCCAGCTGCGAAGCAGAATGTGACATCGCCGCCTGCGAGGCGCGTTGTGACATCGACCCCCCTGAGTTCAGCTGCCAAGGGGAATGCGAGGCCAATGCGGAAGCCACATGCGACGCCGAATGCAGCGGTATGGCCAGCGGCAGCGAGGCAAGGGGTGAATGCGAAGCCTCCTGCCGTGCGACGGCAAGCGCCGAGTGCGAAGGGTCCTGTTCAGGGACACCACCGAGCGCCGACTGTCGCGCCAAGTGTGAAGCCAGCTGCAAGGGCGAGTGTACGGCCAAGGCCAACGTCGACTGTCAGATCGACTGCCAAAGCGAGGGCTACGCCGACTGCAAGCTCGAGGCGGAGGGTGGCTGTAAGGCTCGCTGTTCGGAACCCGACGGCGCGCTATTCTGCGACGGGCAATACGTGGATCACGGCGGCAACTTGGATGCCTGTATGGCTGCCTTGAAAGCATCGCTCGAGATCGAAGTTGATTCGAGCGCCCGCGGCAGCTCCGAGTGCTCCAACGGCCGCTGCGAAGCCGAGGGCGAAGCCGAAGCGTCGTGCTCGATGGGACCAGGTCGGCCCACAGGAGCGGGGGCGCTGGGCCTCTTGGCTCTGCTCGGCATGGCTAGCGCCGTGACGCGGCGCCGGGGCACGAGAACCTAATCATTCGACGGTGCGGCGGGCACTCGGCCTATGAAGGCTCTCGCTCGGCCTTGACCTCGTACAAACCCAAGGCGCGGTTTGCCAGAAACCTGATTTTCAGCGCGATACCGTCACGGTCCTCGGAGTCGTGGGCGAGAGCGATGATCTCCGTCAGCGCCGAGCGGGCGGTGCGGAGCTCGGCCAGCAGCCAACGCACGTGCTCGGGGTCGACACTGCGTGCTCCGGACAAGGCACGCTCGATGTCGCGAGCGCGCCACTCGACGCGTGTTGCACGAGGTGGGAGTACGCCGGAACCGCCGCAATCGGGACAATCCAAGACCCCATAGTCGGTGGGGGCTTCGCCGGAGCCCTGGCAGCTCGCACAGGAGTCGCTTCGAGGTACGTTCGGAGTAGGAGTGTTCATGGCCTCATCGCTCGGTGCTCGCCTGGCCTAACGCCAACGGGCGCTCCTTGCAACCGTTTCCCGCGTCAGAGCACGAGCTGGCCCAGGGATTGGTAGCCGGCACGCCACTCCTGAATATCGCTTTTTGCTCCGTCTACGATACGGACGCCGAAGCCGGGGGGGACGGTCGCGTGGTCGCTGGGACCGAAGCGCCGCCTCCAGGCGACTTCGCCCACCAAGCGCACTCGGCTGCCCGAACGTGGCGGACACAGTTCTAGCCAGACGGTGTCTTGGTCGGGCGGCGCCGTGGTGCGGATGAACACGCCGGTTTCGCTGATGTTGTACGTGAAGCCGTAGTCGTCTTCGTGGTGGCCTTTCGCGCGAAACGCGACCGTGGTGCCGTACAGGATGCGCGGGCTCTGGCGCCGCGTCTCGAACCCGCTGCTCGAGAGCTCGTTCGACAAGAACAGCACGTTCTCCGGGGGCGTGAAGGCGTCTGCGGCGCACACCCGTGGCAGCTCAGCCAATGATTCACGAACGCGGCGGAGCTCCTTGGGGGGGCAGGTGATCACCCAGTTCGCGCGCTGGTTGGTTGCCCGGCAGCGCGTGATGGTTTCTTGGGGGTTCGGGTCGAGCTCGGCGTCCAATACCACCAGGCTGACCTCTGGGTCTTCGGCAAATTGCCGCGTGTCGTCCAAGCTGACCGCGAACTTGATGTGGTAGTTGGCGTTGCGAAGCACGCGACCCAACAACACGCGCCGGTTGCGGTCCGTTTCCGCGATCACCGCTATACCACGATGCTCCGCGCTCGGCTGTGGTTCGCTATGAGCCAAAACCCGCAGCCGACTCGCTAGCGGCCTGAGGCGTCCCAGCCCTACCACATCGTCGGCGCCCCAACTGAAGGCATCAGCGAAGCTCAGGTCGCTCAGGTCATCGGCCAGCGCCAAGATCGGCATCCTGGCGTGTCGAGCTTCGGCCCGTGCTTCGATCGCGAGCTCGGACGGACTCGAATCTTGCGTCCCCAAGAGGAGCGCGCTTGCTTCATTCGCGCTAAGCCAGCGGCTGGCTTCTTCACGTGTCTTCACGCTGAGCAGGGTGAGCGCGGCCTGTTCGGCTGCAGCCGCCAGCCGAATGCGTTCGCCTCGCTCGAAGTCCCCCAGTGTCAGCATGTGCCGCGTTTCCATGTACCCTCTTCTCACTGCGGCCAGCTCCCGCCGAGAGTTAATCACAATTCGACCGGCGTCGGCGAATCGGGGGAGCACACAGTGTCGCACTCGCAGAGGCCTCTTCGGGCGCACGACAAAGCGGGGTTTGGCTTACCGCGGCGCTCGATCTTGCCGTCATGCTCCTTGGAAACCATGACTGGCGACCTGCTCCAGAACGGCGAACCCAAACGGCTGACGTGCCACGCGGGGCGTTGGTTTCTCGAGGTCGAGCGCTTGGTGGCGATCGACGCCAATCTGTTTCAGCCACAGCTGCAGCGCCTCGAGGGCGTGGATGCCGTGCTCGGGTTTCTCAAGAAGAACCCCAATGCCGAGTCGCTGCTCTGCGGTACGCAACAACTGCTCAAGAGCACCACGCTGGACGAGGTGCGAAGTTTCGAAAACGTCGACGGCGAGTGGGTGCCGTCGGCCATTTCGCCGGTCTACATCAAGCAGTTGACGCACGGTAGAAACGGGAATGCGCAGCAATCGTCCGCACAAGAGCTGAGCCAGCTGCGAGCCGAATTGTTGCTGCTGCGTGCTTCGCATGAGCGCCTGAAAGAGCGCGTGATGGACCTCGAACGAAAGTTCGAGCAAATGCGCGTGTCGCTTCGGGTGCAGCCTGACTTCAGCCAGGGTGAGGTCCAAATTCTCCAGTCCGGTCGGCCCCGACCCGATGTGGTCCCTCGCGGCGAAGGAGCTGACCTTCGCACGGGCTCGCGGGTTCGCCCCGCTGAAGCGCCTCAGAAACCAGCAAGCGCGCCCGCGGCGACAAAGCCTGCCGGTCATGCGCTCACGTTGCCCGGTGCGGATAAACTGATCGAAGGCTTGAAGACGCTGCTCGGCGATGCGGTGGCCGTCCGCAAGGTGGAGCCGACCACGAGCCTCGACGGACCGTTCGAAGGCTTCTGGAGCTCCAGACTCGCCGACGAGACCGGTGCCCAGGTGGGTGCCATTCTCGCGAACCTCCCGTGTTTGGTGCGTCTAGGCGGCGAGCTGATGATGTTGCCAGAGAGCGAGATACAGCAGCAGATCCGTGACTGTCAGCCCTCCGAAGACTCCGTCGCTGCCATGTCAGAAGTGTGCAACGCCCTGGCAGGAGTCTTTCACGAAGTTCCGGGAAACCCCCAGGTGAAGAACACCTATCTCGAGCCACATCGATCCGATGGGCTCTCTTGGCTCGACGGCGCCAAGCAAGTAGCGGAGCTACATGTCGAATCCGGCGGCATCCTCCTGCTGCTGGTCAGAGAAGCTTAGTCAGAAGCGTACCGGGGGGAAGGGCTTGCCGGGCTTCGCGAACAAGAAACCTTGCAAGAAGTCGCAGCCGATCTCGAGCAGCACATCGCGTTCGTTCTCGGTTTCGACGCCCTCTGCCACGACTTGCATACCCATGTCGCGGCACAGGTCGGTCATGGAGCGGATGATCTTTTGCTTCGTGGCGCTGAGATGGACGTCGCGAATCAACGACATGTCGAGTTTCACGTATTCCGGCTCCAACAGGGCAAAGCTGGTCAGCCCCGCGTAGCCCGCACCCATGTCGTCGACCGCAATGCTAAAGCCCATTTCTCGGAGCTGGGCGACTCGAAGTCTCGCGTCTTTGACCTCGTCCAGGCTGGAACGCTCGGTGATTTCGAGCACGACCCGATCGGCCATCAGGCTCAGGGGCGACCCCGTGTGGGTGAGCGAGGCATCGGCCAGATCGGTGACGTGCAAGTTGACGAACAGCTTGCCCTGCGCGCCGTTCAAAAATGGCAGCGACGCGAGCTCGCGGATCCTGCGGCCCAGATCGTCGAGGCGTCCGAGGCGCTCTGCGGCGTCGAGTACGGCGCCGGGGTGGGGCAGGCTTGGCTCATCGCTGCGTAGCAGCGCCTCGTGCCCGAATACACGCTTTCCGGCAACGTCGACGATGGGATGGTAGGCAACCCACAGGCCTTCCAAGCAGCGCTCGAAGCTAGCTTCGAGACCCGCGCGGTCGACGCCGAGACCCGCCTGATGCCCCAAGAGCTCTGCCGCTTGGAGCTTGAGCTTCGCCATGCGCTGCAAGCGAGCAGCTCGGTCGAGCACGCGCTCCACCTCGTCGCGTTGGGCGGGCTTGGTGAGATAGTGAAAGGCACCGTATTCGAGCGCCTGCACCGCTGTTCTGACTGCAGGTGCGCCCGTGAGCAACACGACCGGCACGTGCAGGTCGTGCTCGCGGATTTCGCGCAAGAGCTCGATGCCGTCCATACCCGGCATGCGAATGTCGCTGAGTACGACGTCGTATCCGGTTTGGCAGACGTAGTCGACCGCTTCTTCGCCGCACGAGGCGACGTCTACGTAGTAACCCCAGGCGCGCAAATCGCGGCTCAGACTCCGCCTGATGGCAGCGTCGTCATCGACCAAGAGCACGCGAGCTCGATGCGACGCAACGGTGTTCGCCGGTGGGCTCACGACCACCAATTGCGTACATGAGTCTGCTTCATTCGTGGTTTGTCCGAGGCTCGGTGCTGGCCGGTCCGAGTCTTCACTCGGCGAGCCTAGTTCGAGTGCGGCATCGAGCTGCGTGCGCATGCAAACTCATGAACGGCAGGCCAAGCGGTGGCTGAAGCACAAGCGTCCGGCGACGTTACGATTTCGAAGCGCCCTCGGGTGGCACCGAGGGGAGCGCCAGCGGCCGCGGGGAGACGCCGTCGGGCTCCGCCAAAGGGGGGGCCGTCAGCACACTGACCACCTCGGGGCTGGGAATTCGCTGGATGCGCTGGCTACCCCGCTTCAGGTTGGGAGAGCCACTCAGCGGTGAAATGCTGCGGGGTGATGAGGGTGCGGCGACCACTATGACATTGCGCCCAGCTGCCTTGGCCTCGTAGAGCGCAGCGTCGGCCCGCGCGAGCCAGGTTGTCCCCTCGTCTCCATGCTCGAGGCACGAAATCCCGATCGAAACGGTCACTTTGATTCTACCATCGGCACTCTCGATCTCGAGAGCTTCGATCATTTGACGCAGCCGTTCCGCGCGCTCACGCGCATTGCCCAGCGAAGAATCGGGTATGACCACCACGAACTCTTCTCCGCCATAGCGCGCCACGAAGTCTTCTTTGCGCAAAAAGCTGCGCACCAGCGCGTCTGCGACCTTCTTGAGGACCAGGTCGCCCGTTTGGTGACCATGGTGGTCGTTGATCGCCTTGAAGTGGTCGACGTCGATCATGAGCAGGCAGGGACTGCTCGACAGAATGAAAGAAAGGTCTGAAACGCGTTCCAGGTGCTCGTCGAGGCTGGCTCGATTGTGGAGCTCCGTCAGCGGATCCAGTGCGGCCCTTTCCCGAGCATCCCGCAGCTCTTCCTTCAGGGCACGGACGGTTTCGCCCAACGTCTCGAGCTGACGCTGCTCGCGCTCTCGGCGCTGCTGCATGACCGCTTCCAAAGTTTCTGCAACGGCCTCGGCTTCTCGGCGAATGGCCGTGTTGTCGTTGGTGTGGAATGCACCCACCAGCCGACCCAATCGGGCACCGACGGTTTCGTCTGCGGCTCGGTCTTCCTGCAGCGTGGTACTGATACAGCGCGCGAAACTCTGCACCGCCTCGCGCAGGTTGGACATCCCCCGGGTCACGTACTGGCTCTCGTAGCTCCGGTGATCGTCGAAGAAGCGTTGCACGGCCGCATAGTCGCGCCGAAAATGCGGTCGGCTCTCCGTGTCCGGCTGGCGCTGGCGCTCGCCGACCAAGAGCCTGGAGGCCCAGCTTTCGCAGTCTTGGCGTAGTGCCTCGGCGTCGACCAGGTCGGTATCGAAGGCGTGCTGGCCGTAGCTTCTGACAATCCTCGCCAATGCATCCAGCGCGCGGTCGAGCTCATGCTCGTCGCCGGCCGCCTGCGAGGCCTGGGCAGCCTGCAAAGGCTCGCCTGGGTCGGCATTTGGCTTTTTCCTCCAAAACATAGCGGGGGTTCGGTCGGTCGGCGACCCTTGAGGATCGCACCTCTTGAGAACGGCATGTGAGCCGGGGACTTCAGCACGACAGTGCCCCGAGTCAGCTGGACCCGTAGGGGTACTCGGCGCCTACTCTGCGGCTCGAGGACTCGGGCTCAACAAAAGCCGATCGGCGCCGTTTGTTCGATAGGCGTGACGCAGAGCCTAGAGCCCTACCCGGAGCCCGAGATTCATGTGCCTTTGGGCGGCTTGACGGTTTCTTCACAACCGCCCGCCGGCGAACGCCCGGCGCGGATACTGGTCGTCGAACCGGAGGGGGCACGACGAGAGGAGCTGAGGGCGCTGGTTGCCGCGGATGGTTACGACGCGATTTTCCTACCCGATGCGGACGAGGTGCTCCGGTTGATCTCGGAGTGGCAGCCGGACTTGATCATCCTGGCGGACCGATGGGCGACAGGCAATGGTTTCGAGACCTGCGGCGAGCTCAGGGCCGCAGAGGGCGTGCACCACACGCCGATCATCATGCTCAGCAACAGTCGAGACGAAACCGCGATCGCGCACGGCCTGTTAGCTGGGGCAGATGACTTCATCGCGGACGCCAGTCGGCAAATCGAGCTGCGGGCCCGCATACGCGTTCAGCTCAGGCACAAGCGCCGCTACGATGCGCTGCAGCGCCTGCGCGACGAACGCGACAATCTGCGGCGAGACGCGCGCATCGATCCGCTCACCGGCGTCCTGAATCGGCGTGCGCTCGAGAGCTCGGTACGAGACCGAATCGCCAGCGAGGAGCGCTTTGGCGTGCTCTTTCTGGATGTCGATCATTTCAAGTCGGTCAATGACAAGTACGGGCACTGCGTGGGAGACCAGGTGCTCAAGGCGGCCGCTGGCGCGCTCAGGAAGGGGATTCGTCCGGGGGACGTCGTGGGTCGGTATGGCGGGGAGGAGTTCATGATCCTTGTCGCAGGTGCAGGCCCTGAATCGGCGCGGCTGGTGGCCAAGCGGCTCCGCGAAGCCGTATGTGCCCTCGAAAAGATCGATGGGGCCCGGAGCGCGTGACCATCAGCATCGGGGTTGCGGTGTTCGATCCTCGGCAAAGGCAAGAGAGCTACACGGAGCTGATCAAGCGCGCCGATCAGGCGCTGTATGCGGCAAAGGGCGCCGGTAGAAATTGCGTTGTCAGCCAGGACGTCGACGGCGGTATACGCCTCGACGTCGAAGAGCGATCATTCGACGGGGAAGTGTGAACGAAGGATGACCGCAGCTCGTCATGACGGTCGCGTTGCCCCTAGCATGGACGATATTTCTACGGAGGGCATGGGCGAGTTGGAGCGCAAGTTGGTCATGTGTTTGCGTACCGGCCGTGCCGCCCTACCGGTTTTGCCGCGGGTAGCGTCCGTAGCCTTGAGCTTGGCTACCGATCCCCGGGCCAAAATCCAAGATTTGGCGCGCTTGGTCGACACCGATCCCCCTATCGCAGCGCGCTTTCTCTCCATGACCAACAGTGTCGCCTATTGGCGAGGATACTTGGCGGCATCGACGCAAGCCGCCATCGTCAGGTTGGGCCTGGCCAACACTCGGGATCTGCTGTTCCAGGTCGTGTATGCTGGTAGCACGCGCGGCCTCGAGCGCTACCAAAACGCCGTGGAGAACTGCTTTCGGCGCAGCGTCATGGCTGCGGTTGCCTGCAAAATTACGGCAGAAGAGCTGCGCATCGGCGGAGAGTACGACTACATGGCAGGCCTACTGCACGATATCGGCGAGGCTCGCATCTATCGAATCCTCGATGACATTCCCAAGCATGTGAAGCTCGATCAGCGAGAAGTGCGCCAGTTGGTGCATCGCTATCATTGCGCAGCAGGCGCCGAGGTAGCCATGGCGTGGCAGCTGCCTTCCGAGATCGTCGACGCTTGCGCGGCCCATCACGACGACATGGGCACGCGAGTGCCACACGTGCGGCTGGTGATGATCGCCGATGCCCTCGTTGGTATCTTGAAGAGCGCACCGGTGCGCCAGCCGCTCAACGTGGATACAGACGAGCTCGGCGACTTGGGTGTCGAGCCGGAGATGGCTCTGCACCTACTGGAGCGCACGCGCGAGGCGGTCGGCGTAGTGCCCCCCAGGATTTGAATCGACGGCCTTTCTACCGGAAGGTTCAGGGATTGCCGGCTTTCGAGAATGGCAGCCGGAAGATCCTGCGCTTGTTGCCGTCCTTGTCGACGGGGCGCATGAACACGAATTCGACGCGTCGGTTCTTGGCGCGTCCTTCTTCGGTCTTGTCGTTGGTGACCGGACGGGCGTCGGCGTATCCGGCGACGTGTACACGAGCAGGCGACAGATTTGCCTCTTTCATCAAGTACCGCAGCACGGCCGTCGACCGCGCCGTCGAGAGCTCCCAGTTGGAGGGGAAGCGCGCCGTGTGAATCGGGCGATCGTCCGTATGACCCTGGATGGCGAGCTCGCCCGTGGAAAAGCCGACTAGTTCGCCGACCACGTCGAGCACTCGAAAGGCGTCGAGCTTGAGCTCGTCCGAACCGGTGTCGAAAAGAACCAGATCGTTGATGCGCAGTACTATGCCCCGCGGATCCTTGGAGACAGTGATGGCTTTCTGCAGCTTGTGCCGTTTGATGTACTCCTTGACATCATTGAACTCGTTGGTCTCGTCGTCTTCCGAGACGCTCTCGGCACTCTGCTGATCCGACAGCTCGATCGGGGACGTCGACATGGCTTCGAAGTCCCCCATGGCTTGGTGTTGTACGCCGAACGCTTCCTTGACGGAGCCTAGCGCCACTTTGAAGTTTTCGATGTCCATGTTCGCGAACGACAGCAACAGGACGAAAAAGGTCAACAGCAGCGTTGCCATGTCGCTGAAGGTGGCCATCCATGCGGGTGCTCCCTCCTCGCTCCCGGAATCTTTATCGTCGTCCGCAAGTTCTTCGAGAGACATGGCTTCAGGCCGCCTCTTCTTCGGGGGTGCGTTTCTTCGGTTCGAGGCGTGCCTCGAGCTTTTCTCGGATCACCGCGGCATTGTGACCCTTCACGATCGAGTCGACGCCCTCGATGATCACATTCATGTTGTCGGTTTCTTCCTTGGTCCTACGCTCCAGCTTCTCGGCAATCGGATTGCACACCACGAATGCCATGATGGCACCGTACATGGTCGTGAGCAGTGCAACGGCCATGGCCGGACCGATCGTGGCTGGGTTGTCGAGCGATTGTAGCATTTGTACCAGGCCGATCAGCGTTCCCACCATGCCCATGGCGGGTGCGGTCGAGCCCATGAACTTGAACAACTTCTGCCCGCGCTGGTGCCGTTGCTTCATACTCACCAGCTCCACCGTCAGGGTCTCGCGGATCTCTTCGCGGGGGATGCCGTCCACTGCCATGCGCAACCCCTTCGCCAGAAATGGATCGTCGACCTTCTCGTTTTCGAGCGCCAGAACCCCTTCGCGTCGCGCCTTGTTCGAGAGCTCCAAAATCAACTTGATGGTTTCGGTGGAGTCGGAGCTCTTGGAGAAGAACGCGTTCTTGGCGACCTTCATGGCTCCGATCACCTTGTGCATGCTTTCGGCAATGAACGTTACCATGGTGGTGCCGCCCACCACGATCAGCACACTGGGCACATCGAAGAAGGCGCCTAGGCTGCCGTTGAGCAGAATCGACCCGATAATCAGGCCGAAACCACCGACGATGCCAATCAGGGTCGCGACATCCATCGCTCAGCTCCTCGTCTTCGCGGCCAATAAAGACAAGGGGACGGAGGCGTCCGCGGGTTCCGAGACGTGTCCGGCCATAGCGAACGCTTGCCGCATCGCGCGGGCTTGCGAGGGTAGATCGGGTGGCGTGGGCATGGTTGGCTCTCTCGTAGAATTAGGTTTTGGTCCAGTGGATGCGTTGGCGCTCATTGTCAGCGGCAATGCGCAACGCCGCACGGCTGATTTCGTCGGCGATAGTCATGACGTCTACGAATGGGGTAGCCGGCTCGTAGGTTTCAGAGCTCGCTTCGTGGGTGCTCGTGGTGACTCGACTGGTAGCTCGAGCGGTGACGTTGCGCGGCAGGCGCCCGCCTTCACCCAGTGCAGAAAAGCCCTGGCTGAGGGCTGCTTCGGACATGTCGGACACCGAACGCACGTAGGCGGCTTCGTTGCCCGTGAAGTAGCCGCCGGCCTTGAGCGAGCGCACGAACCCTACGGCGTCGCCGCGTCGGGCGGCTTCTGTTGCCCCTTTGTAACGGCTCGTCAGTAGTTTGACGTAGTCGATGGCACCCTCGGTTGGAGTGCGGTAGGCGCGAAACCCATCGACGATCGTGCGCTCGGTGGCCCCCCATCCTTCGCGGGTTTTGAGCTCGACCGTAAGACCGCTGGGCCCGTGGCCCTTGATGCCGCCGAAGTTGTAGTTGTACATGGACGCGCCGCGCCCGGTCTCATGGGCCCACTGCGCGGTGAGCACGGCCAGCGTCTCCCGGCTGGGAGCTTCGCCAGTGACGGCCGACCACGCACTCCTGAGAGCATCCGCGGCCTGAGTGCCGGACAAGCGTGTGCGCACCGGTGTCACGACCGAACGGCTCGCTTGGGTGGGCGATAGCTCTTGGGCGAGCAGTTCGCGAAACTCTGAGCCGGCAACGTCGCTCCTGCGCTGCGACGAAAGCTCGTTGGTGCCAAGCAAGGGGTTGAACGAAACCGGTGATGGCATGCTGCGAGGCTGACCATCGCAAGATTCAGGCCAAGTGCACTCAGCGCTCCGCGAGAGCGTCCAACTCCGCTTTCAAACAGGTCATGTCTTCGAGCACACCCAACAGCTCCGTCTCGAGTCCACGATTGCCGATCAGGGCCAATGCCTGGGCCAAGGTCATGCCATCGATGCGCGGCGAGCGCTCCAGGGCTCGGCGAATGCAGCGCGCTTTCAGCACCGGAATCTTGTCCACGAGGTCCTCGGTTTGAAAGCTCCCCGCGTACTTGTCATTGAGCGCGGACAACAAGCGATGCACGTGCTCCAGTGTGCCCAGATCGGCGGGGCGTACCTCGCATGCGCTGGGCGGTGGCGCGGCACGCGAATGCACCTTCATGAGGCTGCCCTGCGCGGCGAGCGGTTCTGTGTCTCGTAGGGCACCTGCACCATTGGCCTTAGCTACGACCGCGACCTGGCTCAGATTAGGTGACAAGCTTCTGGCGCTTCGCCGTCAAAACCCAGGATGTCCAGAGTAGGCAAAGGTGAGCTTGGCGTTGGCGGTTTTGGGCCGATTGGGCCGTAGTAGTGCGATGAGGGGTGGGGCAGTCGCCATGGTCATAGCGCTACGGCGTCGTGGCACGGAATTTTCTTAGCCAGCCTTCGCAAAGCACAATCGAGTGCAAGGAGAGAGTTTTGGCAACAGGTATCTGGGCGGCGGCTTCCGGAGCCGTAGCGCAAACCAGCGCGCTCGACATTTCGGCCAACAATGTCGCCAACGCACGCACCGCCGGTTTTCGAGCGGATGTGTCCGTGTTCCGGCAAACGTTGGTCGAGGCCATGGATCAATCGAACGGCACGCAATCGCAGCGCTACGCCGTCTCTCGCACCGTGGAGCCCAACTTCACGATGGGGGAAATCGTGAGCACCGGCAACAAGCTCGATGTTGCCCTGACGGACGAGCGTAGTTTCTTCGCGGTACAGACTCCTCAGGGTATCCGCTACACGAGGGCGGGAGCCGTGCGCGTTGCGCCCGATGGTACGCTCACTACCCCGGAAGGGTACGCCTACTTGGGCGAGAACAAGCGCCCGCTGGCGGTGCCGCCAGCCGTGAAGGCTGCCACGTTTACCAGCGACGGGCGGCTACAGATCAATACCGAGCCTTTCGGAGGCATAGAAACCACCTCGAAACTTCTCACGGTGAGCTTCGAGCGACCCGAAGCTCTGGTCAAGGAAGGCAATGTGCTGTTTCGCGCCAGCGAAGGCTCCGGAATGCCCGTCGCAACCGACGTGCAACTAGCCCTCGAATCGCTGGAGCTTTCGAACGCCAACCCGGTGAAGGCAATGACCGGCCTGGTCTCCGCTTCGCGTCAGTTCGAAATGGTGTCGAGGGTCATCGAGGCCTTCAGCAGCATCGAAAAGCGGACCGCTACCGACGTGATGAAGAAGACCTAGTCATGCGCCAACGCGCAGGCGCTCGAATACGCTCTGGACGATTCGATTGCATCGCTCGCCAGCGAAGGCGAAGGTGGCGCGCAAGGCAGCGTCCGTGTGACGCTCCAGGTATTGCTTCAGCTGTTCGCGTGCGCGGTGCAGTCGCACTCGAACGCTTCCTTCGCTGATCCCGAGATGACTTCCCACTTCGGCGCTGCTCATGCCCTCGACCTCCCTCAGCACGAAGACCGCGCACAAACCGGGGGGGAGCCGATCGATGGCCTTTTCCAGCAGTTCGCGGAGCTGCTGTGCGCTGGCTGCATCTTCGGGCGTCGGTGGCTGCTGTACACCTTGGGCCCAGTCCTCCTCGAATTGGATGGCCAGGGCGCGATTTTGTTGCCGTAACCGGCTAATTGCCGCATTGACCGTGATGCGCGCCAACCAGGCTCCAAGCGGAGCCTTGCCGGCGTATTGCTCGGCGTTCGTGTACAAAGCAATGTAGGCGTTTTGCACGACGTCCTCTGCCTCGTGATCGCTCTTCAAAATGCTTCTGGCGATTCTGAACAAGCGCTGATTGTGCTGTCGCATCAGAGCCTCGAACGCGACGGCATTACCACCCTGAATCTGTTGCAAGAGCGCCAGATCATCGGGGCTTGTGGAGCTGTTCAACGAGGCGGTCATGCGAGAGGGCCCTTTGCGGGAGCTGGCAGTAGACGCGCGAGGATGGGCCAACGTTACAAGGTTTTTTCGGGGTGCACCAGCGCCTAGCCGTGCCGCGCCCGATGTAACGCTGGCGGCAGCCCGAGCGTCGGGGCTGGCATGAAAACCAAGTTGTTTTTGCTGACCCTTCCGGCGCTGGTGCTGGCTGCGGCGTGCTCGGGTGACGATACCGAGAAGGACCAGTCAGCCGAGTCGAGCGGTCGTACGTTCCAGGACCAAGTATCTGACGGCATGGCCCTGTATGGTGACCATTGCGCCTCTTGTCACGGCGACGCCGGGCAGGGCACCGAAGACGGCCCAGCGGTAGTGGGCGATACGGCGCTGCCGCGCTCGCCGGAAGGCCGCGAGGTACGAGACGTCGAGTTCGTGACCGCGCTCGACGTTTTCGAATGGGTCAGCACGAACATGCCGTTCGAGAACCCCGGCGCGCTAAGGGCTTCCGAGTACGTGGATATCTTGGCCTTTGCGCTGTTCGCCAACGGCGTAGAGCTCGGCGAGCCGCTCAGCGCCGACAACGCCGACGACATCGTGCTGAATCCGTGAGCCTGCGCTCAGCGCTTGGCCGCTTGTTCGCGGGCGGCTTGGGGAACGGCGACCTGCCAGGCTTCGCGGAGAGGCGTCAGCACACGGACGACTTCTTCGATCGCCCGGACGTCCGCCTTGAGGTTGGCATGAGTGATGCGGTCCATGCAGAAGCCATAGAGGCCTTCGAGGCGCTGGCACAGCTCCGGCGCGGCATCGTGATCCAGCGCGATGTACAGCTCCGAAACGATGGCATAGGCCTTGGACAACAGCTCGCTGGCGCGAGGCCGCTGGCCCTGCTCCAGGCACAGCTTGGCTCCGTTCAGGAATCGAAACAGGCCATCGTACAGGGCGAGCAAGAGCTCACCGGGACTGGAGGTCGTAGTGCGGACTTGTTGATACTTGGCGACGGCGCTTTGTAGCATCGGTTACCCTGGTGTCAGTGACGCTCGCTCAACCACCGCCGTAGAGCCTCACGAGGTAGTCGAGTTGAGCATTGTTGGCGGCGACGACGCCGTCCATCTGCGTGAATCCTTTGCGAAGTTGCTCGGCGTAGCGGTCGAGACGTTCTTGCTCGCGGTTGGCCTGGTCGTCGAGGGTCTTGGCGCGGCTTTCGAGTGCGCTGGTCTTCGAAGCCAGGAGCCCACTGGTGGGCTGGATGAACGTGTCCACCAGCTTGCGCATGGTGTCCATGATGCCGTCGGTCGTCCCATCTCCGGCCAAGAGCGCGCTCACCGCCTCTGGATCGTTGTCGATCGCTTTCTGAAGATCCAGAGCGTCGATACGGATGGTGCCGTCGCGGTTGGACTCGAGGCCTATGGAGGCGGCAGTCTGGTACGTTCCGGTGCCGGCGAGACCGCCGAGCGAGCGCGAAAGATTGTTCAATACCGTGCGCAGGGTGGAGTCTCCCGAAAGGACAGGGTTTGGGGCGCTCTGAGTGCCAAAACCCGCTGACTCGTGAACTTTTTTCACCACTGCGTTGTACGCGGAGACCAACTCTTCCAGCTTTTGGGTCAGACCTTCCGGGTCCGCTTCGACCACCACCTTGATGGGGCTTTCGGTTTTGGCGGTCACAGCCAGTGTCACTCCGGGGATCACGCCGGTGAATTGATTGGTTCCGCGCGTGATCTCGATTCCATCGATCTCGATCTTGGCATCGTCCGCTGCTTGAAAGGTGGCAAGGCCAAGACTGGTGCCGTTTTCGGTGAGCGTTACGCCGTTGCTGCTGCCGGTGTCCATTCCGCGAACTTGCAGGCGGTGGTTCGTGCCGTCGAAGATCACCGAGGCGGTCACGCGCGCGTCGGCTTGGTTGATCTTGCCTGCAATATCGCTCAGGGTGTCGGTGGCTTCGATGGCTAGACTCAACGGCGATGCAGCGCCCACCTGTAGGTCGAGCGTGCCAGTTTGTCCTAGGGCGGTGTCATTGCTGCCGAACGCCGTCGAGTAGCTGCGATGCTCTTGAGCCAGCGCCAACACGTTGACGTCATAGGCGCCAGGGGCGGCCTGCCCTTTCGCAGTAGCTACCACGGCCGCTTTGCTGGAGGTGGCCTTGAAGCTGCTGACCCCCTGGGCGTCCTCCAAGGATTTCAGCGTATTTTTCAAAGTGCCCAAGAGCGAGCTCAGATCCGAAATGGTCGAAACCGCGGCTCGTGTGGACGAGGCGCGGCTCTTGAGCTTCGAAATGGGTTGCTGGCTCGCTTTGACCAATCCGGAGATGATCGACTCCGTGTCGATCCCCGAGCCAATGCCTCCGAAGCTAATCGTGCCAGCCATGTCTATTCACCGGGTCATCAAGCAGTTACCGTGCCAAGAAAGCCCGACCGTGCCGGGGCTCCGCGCGACCCCGGCACGAGGGCGGTGCCGTTATCCGAGCAGGCCGAACGCCAACTGCGGCAGCTGGTTGGCTTGAGCCAAGACGGAAACGCCCGCTTGGGTCAAGACCTGGTTGCGCGACAGCGCAGCCGTCTCGCTGGCCACATCGACGTCGCGGATGCGCGAGTTGGCTGCCGAGAGGTTCAGGCGCATGGTCTGAATGCTGCTGGTGGCGACGTCCAGCTTGTTCATCGCGGCGCCGAAGCGTGACCGAGCATCCGACACGTCTTCGATGCCGGTGTCGATCAGGTCGAGAGCAGCGAGCGCATTGGCCGAGGTATCGACGCCTGCACCCGTGACGCCGCTCAGATCGATACCGTTGAAAGAAACGGTGATCTGGTCGTTCGCGTCGTCTTCGAGGCCAACCTGGAACGTCACGTCGGTCGCCGCGGCCGAGCCGATCAGCGACTGCGTGTTGTATTGAGCCGAGCCTTGAATGCGGGTGATCTCGTTGGCGAGCTCGGAAAACTCGGTTTGGAGATAGCCACGATCGGTGTCGGTGAGCGCACCGTTCGCCGACTGCATTGCTAGCTCACGCATGCGTCCGAGCACGCCGTGGATCGACCCGAGCGCGCCCTCCGCCGTTTGTACCATCGAGACGGCATCGCTCGCATTGCGCTCCGCAACGGTGTACGAACGAATTTGAGACTGCATGCTCTCGCTGATCGCCAATCCAGCCGCGTCGTCGGCGGCGGTGTTGACCCGAAGGCCGCTCGACAGGCGGTTGAAGCTCATGGCGAGCTTGTTTTGATTGGCGGCGAGATTGCGCTGTGCGGCGAGAGACGAAACGTTGGTGTTGATTACGATTGCCATGGTGAAACTCCTTCTTGGAGGTTGCAAACGCCGTCATCGGCGCTCGGTCAGGCTTCGTTGCCTGTCGCTCCCCCTGAACGGAGTCCCGGGTGCTGCCTTGAGCAAATTCTTTGGTCGAGGGTGCACGGGTCGACGAGACCCGGTAGCCGTAGCTGCTACTGCAGAAGTCCGAGCGCCAACTGCGGCAGCTGGTTGGCTTGCGCCAGCACGGCGACACCGGCCTGCGAAAGAATCTGGTTTCGGCTCAAGGTAGCCGTTTCTTGCGCCACGTCGACGTCGCGAATGCGCGAGTTGGCCGCCGACAGGTTGAGGCGCATGGTTTGAATCGACGAGACGGTGACCTCCAGGCGATTCATGGCCGCGCCGTACTTGGCCCGCTCGGTCGAGATCGTCGTCAAGGCTGAATCGATCTCTCCGAGCGCAGCCAGCGCGTTGGCGGAAGTGGCGCCCGACACGTTGGTCGACGGCGCCAGTAAGGAGGTCAACCCCAGGCCACCGAAACTGAGCGTCAGCTGGTCGCTCGCCACATCATCGGGCCCGATCTGGAACGTGACGGACTCTGCGGTTTCCGCTAGCAGCGACCTGCCATTGAACTTGGCGGAGGTCTGCAACCGGCTCATCTCTTCTTGTAGCTCGACGAACTCGGTATTCAGGTAACCTCGATCGGCCTCGGTCAACGAACCATTGGCACCCTGCATGGCGAGCTCGCGCATGCGCCCTAGAATGGAATGCATCTCGCCGAGGGCTGCTTCGGCTGTCTGTGTCATGCTGACGGCATCGTTGGCGTTGCGTTCTGCGACCACGTAAGAGCGAATCTGGGCCTTCATGCTCTCGCTGATGGCGAGGCCTGCCGCGTCGTCGGCCGCGGAGTTGACGCGGAATCCGCTGGATAGGCGGGCAAAGCTTTGACCCAGCATCGACTGAGTCTGGCTGAGGTTCTTCTGGGTTTGCATTGAGGCAACGTTGGTTTGAATGGTGAGGGCCATTGCTATGTCCTTGGGTTTGGGTTTGGGTTTGTGTCGACCGGTTGGGGCTCGGACAGCTTGCCGCTCATCGCCCGGCGTGTCCGTGATTTGACGGCGAGCCATGCCACGCGTTTGACGCGTGGGCAGATGGCGTCATCGAGTGATTGCCTTCGTCACGGCCAGCGCCGTATCGTCCAGGCTGGCCTCCGCCGCGGCGCGGTTGGCCCGTTCGACGGATTCGAGAACTTCGCCGCGCAGGATCGTGCAGCTCTTGGGCGCACGAAATCCGAGCTTGACCGTTGTTCGTGAAATGTCGGTGATGAACACTTCGACATCGTTCCCGACAACGACGCGTTCACCCTTGCGGCGTGCAATAATCAGCATTGCCGCTCGTCGTTGCACGGCATGTGCCACCGGCGACAATCAATGCGCGCGCGCACGGGCTTCGACTACCCCCAGGTGTACACGCCGCTTGAGGGCTACGCTATTGCTGCGTATACAGGCCGAGACTCAGCAGCTGTTGCGAGACGGCGACGGCTCGCTCCAGCGCTTGCCCAAGCTGCGTCAAGTTGGAGAAGGCCTCGAAGGGATCGACCTCCGCAATGGCGGCCTGCCGCTTGGTCAAGTCGAGCTCCAAGCGCTCGAGGACCTGGTCGCTGGTGCGCAGTCGTTCCATGATCATGCCCGCATCGCTGCGGGCTCGCTGCAGCTGCTCTCGGGACGCTTCGATCGCGTCCAAGGAGGCCCTTACGCCGGTAGCGTCGTCGGTGGAGAGCGCCGTTTGGAGCGCATCGAGATCGCCAAAGACGTCTCGGCCGCCGGCGATGGTGAACGCTTGGGCTCCGCTGACGTTGACCCGAGTCGAGGTGCCGGCGCCAATCTGGACCATGTGTGCGCCATCGTTGCCCGCGAAAGCCCCATCGGCGCTGAAGGGAGCCGTGCTGGTGGCGAGCCCAGCAAACAAGTAGCCCCGCGCGCCCTTGGTGTTGGCGATGCGGACGAGCTCACTTTTGATGTGCCCTACTTCGTTGGCGAGGGCAGCGCGGTCGCTCGCGTTGAGCGTACCGTTGGAACCCTGGGCGGCGATTTCTCGGGCGCGTTGCATCAGGCTGCCCGCCTCGGCCAGCATGCCTTCGGAAAGCTCGGCGTCGCCCAGCACGTGCCTGATGGCTGCGCGGTGCCCAGCTGCCTGGCTCAGCGACGCTTGCAGCTTGGTCAGGTCGGCTGCCGCAAGCGGGTCTTGCGAGGGGGTGGTCAGCCTTAGCCCGGTGCTGGCCTTCTGGGCTGCCTCGAAGTGGCGGGAGTTGATCGAGCTCAGGTTCCTGGAGACCTGATGGAAGCGCATGGCGTCGGTGACTCGCATCGTCAAATCCTGGACAGAAGGTCTTGCAAGAGCTCGTCGACGGCGGTGAGCACCCGAGCGGAGGCCTGGTAGGCTCTCTGGTACTTGGTGAGGGCGACCATCTCCTCGTCCAAAGAGACGCCGCTCAGTGACTCCTTCATGGCTTGCGTCTGGCTGAAGATGTTCGCGCGCATCTCGGCGGCTCCGCTGGCTCGCGCCGTGCGCGTGGCCACGTCTCCGACCAAATCGGCGTAAGCTTCAGAGGGGGTTCGTGTGCCCCCGCTACCGGCGAGTGCCTGAGCCGCGATGTCCGCGAGCAGAACTGCATTGTCGGCCGAGCCGGGCAACGAGAGTGCACTGAGCGCCGCGGCGACGCGTTCGGGTTGGCCGAGCATATCAGGATCCAGGGCGATACTGCGTGCAGCGCCCGTGGGACCCGAGAGTTGAAATAGGCCTCGCCCGTTCACTCCATCGAGACCGAAGCCCGCGGCATGCTGAGTATTGATGGCGCTGGCGACATCGAACACCAATTGATCGAGGCGCTGCGTCAGCTCGAAGACATCGACATCGCGAGCCTCGCGAATGCCGTGCAGCTGTCCGCCAGTCAAGTAGCGAGTAATGTCCGTGAGGCTGCCGCCGGTCGTTTCTGCTTGCAGCCGCAGATCGCCGCCTGGAGCAAGATCCAGCACCAGCTTGCGGGCGACATTGCCCTCGACCAGGGTCGTTCCGGACGACTGTACGACCAGGCCGCCGTTGCTATCCGCAAAGACGTGGAGGTCGACCAACGAGGAAAGGTTCA